>NZ_BORS01000011.1:0-208362 GCF_018333295.1 Paenibacillus apis | reverse complement strand
GCAAGCACTCCATCAAGTCCGCTCGACTTGCATGTATTAGGCACGCCGCCAGCGTTCGTCCTGAGCCAGGATCAAACTCTCCAATAAAGTGTTTGACTTGCTCATTTCAAAACTGACGAGAAAATTAATTCTCTCAAGATAGAATCTCAAACGACACATGGTCGATTGGAATTCATCTATTTAATACTCACTCGTTGTTCAGTTTTCAAAGATCAACTTTGTTTCGTTCATCGCTGCGTTTCAGCGGCGACTTAAATAATATATCATGCCGAGTAACTAAGTGCAAGCCTTTTTTTCAAAAAGCTATAATCGTATCCGGCTTGTCTACTTCCCCGAAAGAAAGCGCTATATTATCGGGGTATTAAATATAGCATATTTTTTCTTTCTGCTCAACCTTAGCACACAAGAGGTTTAAATCAAGAAGCGGCCCCCTTTGAATCAGGGGGCGCTTCTGTCGTTTTATTTATTGATCCAAGGATTTTGGGTCAGATAACTCTCAGACTTCTTCAACGCAGTACGTTTTCGTGATTTGCTGCTGGATCTCTTACTCGATGAAATCTTGGCTGACTTTCTAGCTTTTGTATTCGATTTTCCTTTTGGAGCGCCTAAACTTTGCGGTGACATATTATCCGTTGCACTGACATAGCCAGTATTATCATTTACACCAAATCCCCCCAGTGGAGCTGCTGGAATATTCCCCAGAGGCAGTGCAGGCCCTCCAGTCATTCCGGCTATTTCAGGAGTGGCAGGAAGAGTGCCTGCCATAGTACCAGGCATTACCATCCCATATGCCGATTGAGGATATCCGTGCGCCATCGGCATTCCTCCCCATGCAGGCGCAGCTGGAAATGGAGCATTGCCGGCATAAGCATTGACAGGGTAAGCGCCCATATTACCAGGAAACGGTGCATTGCCTGAGAATGGTGCATTATTAGGGAACGGTGCGTTATTTGGGAATGGTGCGTTCCCTGCCGGCATTCCCCATGCTCCAGGAAACCCTGAATTTTCCGCCACAGACATCGGACTGATCTCCGTAGGGAAGGGTTGATTAGGAAGATTGCTCGGATAGTTGGAGACTCCATGCAAATTCGGGCTATTATCCATCTGCTGATAAGCAGGAGCATTTGAGATCCCCGGGTACTCTCCAGTCCAAGGGGTCTCTGCATAAGCTGGCTGAACTTGAGAGTATTGCGATGTCTCGTAATAAGCATTCACCGGTTGGGCAGGTACCTGATACTGATAGAATAAATTTTGATGCGGCATGTTAGGCTGGTTTGAGACACTTCCCGAACAACCGCAGGGAGAAGCCGGGGCAGCTGAGATCGGCGCGATATTTGAAGGTACATCGAATTGGTATGCATAAGGTGAAGGAAGCACCGGATACTCTGGAATAGGCGGGCATGGCGACTTCTCAGCTTTTGCAGGCTGAACATGCATCTTATTTTCCTGCTTAACGGTTTCATAGGTAAAATGCTCGACTTCAACCTCCAACTGAATCGGAGTCTTCTTGACCGGCTCGTGGACAATTGGTTTGGTCTCCTCTTTCTTTTCAACCACAGGAGCCGTAAGTTTCTTTTCAGCCACAGGAGCCGTGTGCTTCTTCTCAACCGGCGTAGTAGTGATGGGCGCTGTATTCTTTTTACCTGAAGGAGCTGTAGCAATAGGCGAAATATTCGTGTTCGGGTTGGCTGGATTAGCTGGGCTAGATGGTGCTGGCGATGTCTGTGTCCCTTTGGTCGGGATATGAATCACCTCACCCACCTTGAGCTCATTGGGATTAACAAGCTGAGGGTTGGCTTCTATCAGTGCCTGTAACGGCAATCCCCAAGCTTTGGATAATTTCCATAATGAATCGCCTGATTTTACGGTATGATCGTACACTTTTCCTGTCTCCCCGTTTACAGGTACTACATTTGCCGGGATTTTGACCTTGTCGCCAAGATTCAATACCTCGGGATTGGTAATTTGCGGGTTGGCTTCAATCAGCTTTTCGAGAGGAACATTATACTTTTTGGCAATTTCGTATAAAGAGTCCCCTTGTTTTACAATGTGGATTTTCACAGTGACAAAGACCTCCTAGGATTCTTCTCCGGTACGCGAGTCTCCCGCCCGGGGCCCAATTAATACATCCTATGCGAAGGCCCAGCTTTTTGACATTCTCTCCATAAAAAAATCCCATTTTTCCTAAAAAGGAAAAACAGGATTTACCCCAGCTTACCAGACCTTTAATCCGTCTTGATCAACGATGCTGCGGAATTGTTCAAGCAGCTTCAAGGTGATCGGTCCCGCATGGCCCTCTCCGATCACGCGGCCATCCACCTCGCGGACTGCGATGACTTCAGCGGCAGTTCCCGTCAGAAAGACTTCGTCCGCAACATAGACATCATGCATCGTGAATGGTTCTTCCTTCAGAGGATAGCCTTGCTTGCGACAGATCTCGATGATCGCCTGACGGGTAATGCCGTCAAGGGCTCCGAGGTAGCACGGCGGAGTTGTGATCACACCGTTTTTAATAATAAAGATGTTGTCTCCGGAGCCCTCTGTCACGTAACCTTGGGCATTCATCATAATGGCCTCGCCTGCTCCAGCCAGATTAGACTGAATTTTAACGAGAATATTATTCAAGTAATTCAATGATTTGATCTTCGGATTCAAGGCGTCCGGAATATTGCGGCGCGTGGACACTGACACTGTCTTCAGGCCGGTTCTGTATGCTTCCTCCGAATAAATAGCAAGTTGTTCAACGATAATGACTACCGAGGCTTTCGGGCAACGGTTTGGGTCAAGACCCAAATTGCCGGCGCCACGAGATACAATAAGGCGGATGTAGCCGTCGCGTAGCTCGTTTTTCCGAAGCGTCTCGACCAGTGCATTCTGCATTTCCTCATAGGTGAGGGGAATGTTCAGCATAATTGATTTTGCCGAATCATATAACCGGTCCAAATGCTCTTTACACTTGAAAATATTGCCGTTATAGATCCGAATTCCTTCAAAAATACCGTCCCCATACAAAAATCCGTGGTCGAATACCGATACCTTTGCATTTTCCTTGGTAACGAACTGACCGTCCAAATAAATCCATTGCTCTGCCATCGTTATTACACCTCCGATTTTAATCCTTCATAAGAATAGCTCGGATAGCTGCCAAGTATACGAACCTGACATCCTAAAGCCTCGATTTCTTCGATCGCCAGCGGAAGCAGCACGGAGCTGATAGGCGCCAAGACATCCATGTAGAAATAATAGCTGCCTAACCGCTTCTTCGTCGGACGCGATTCGATCCGTGACAAGTTCAGTCTCCGCCAGGCAAATGCCGCCAGCACCTGATGCAGCGCCCCTGGAAAATCCTCAGGGAGCGTAACCAGAATGCTTGTCTTGTCCTCTACCGGAGCTTGGGGGAGCGCTATTGGCTTGGGCCCGATCAATACAAAGCGGGTAAAGTTATTATCATGGTCCGTGACCTGACCAGCCATAATGTCCAACCCATACCTCTCGGCGCCGAGTGCAGTACCAATTGCCGTCCACCCTTCACCAGGATGCTCCTGTACCAGCTTTACCGCCTCCGAGGTACTGCCGACATGCTCTAGCTCTGCATGCGGCATGTAGGTCCGTATAAACTGAAGACACTGCGCCATGGCTACAGGATGGGACAGTACTTTTTTAACCCGGCTATAATCCAGTTGATCGCTTGCATCGAGAAATTCAGTTCTGCGGCCAACCCAGTTTTGAATCGAGGGATACACCCATTCCACTTGCATAGGTATTTCCACCTCATGCACGAGCCAATCCATGTGCAATGTAACCGATCCTTCAATGGTATTCTCTATAGGAATTACGCTGTAATCACTGTCCCCTTTGGCTGTCGACAGAAATACATCGGAAATCTGCTTGTAATGAAGCAGTTCGACAGGCTCATCGCGGAACAGATGCAGCACGGCCTCATGAGATACAGAGCCTGAAGGCAGCAAGGCAATTCGCTTCATGAACTTATTCTCCTTTTATACGCTTCATAAACGAAACATTATTTAACATGGCAAGCTCCACAACTCCTTCAGTGCAGGGACGCAGCCATAAAGTCTTCGCAGAGATGCCCTCTTCAGCCAATACCTTTGTCAGGAAGCCTTCAAGTTCTGCTTGCCGGGAGCTATCCTCCTCCACAAGCGCCAGCAGCGTTGGTCCCGCTCCGCTTAGAGCCACCCCAAGCGCACCGTGTGAAGGCGCTTCTTCCAAAATCCGCGCCATTCCTGGAACCAATTGGGCCCGATAGGGCTGATGAATCCGATCCTTCATCGCGGAAGAGATTAGATCGAGTCTGCCTGAGGCCAGAGCGGCGGTTAGCAGGGAGGCATGGCTGACATTGAACACAACATCCTGCATACGGAATGCTTCGGGCAGCGCCTTTCTGGCCAGAGAGGTAGACAGTTGAAAATCAGGAATTGCCACAAGGGTAAGGAGTTCAGCCGGAGGTTGAATTTTCAATGCTGTAGCATGCGTTCCATCCCACACGGCAGCGATAATGCCGCCATATAAAGAGGCTCCCACATTATCGGGGTGATTCTCTAATGCTGTTGCCATATCAAACAGCTCATCTTTAGTCAGCGGCTCGCCAATCAGTAAATTGGCGGCATACAGCGCACCGACAATGGCCGAAGCGCTGCTTCCAAGTCCACGGGTCAAGGGAATGTCCGAGTACATGGATATTTCCAGCTCCGGCACCTTCACACCCGCGCGTTTGAATACAGACTGGGCTACCTGGTAGATCAGATTGCTTTTATCGGAAGGAAGACCGTCCAGATGATCTCCATACAGGCGGAAGACCGTCTCTGAAGCCGGCTTGAGCTCAAGCCAGGCATATAAATCCAATGCCATCCCGAGCGTATCAAATCCTGGTCCAAGGTTGGCCGTGCTGGCCGGAATTTTAACGCAAACTCCTTCTTCACGAATCATGCTGCTTCTTCCTTTCATCCTTCGACCCGATATACGCTCTTCACCCGGCGAATTACCTCAAGGCCTTCAAAATATTTCAGCACCTGCTCCATGTTCGCCCTGCTGGCACGATGAGTTACAATCATAATCTCGGCATCAGGCGTATCCGCATTCGGAGACTGTACGACCGATTCCAGACTCACATTATATTCAGCAAAGGCCTGAGTAATCTGGGCCAATACCCCTGCTTTATCCGCAACCTGCAGCAGCAAGAAGTTTTTGTAGCAGATTTGCTCATCGCTCTTCAGCTTCTTCGGCTTGTAAGGAACAATGGACTTTAAGCCATTCACACCGAGCTTGAGATTCTTGACCACAGCAACAATATCCGCAACTACCGAAGTCGCCGTAGGCATCTCGCCCGCACCTGCCCCATAGAACATCGTCTCTCCCACAGCCTCGCCGAATACATACACAGCGTTAAACACGCCGTTCACAGCAGCAATCGGGTGGTTCTTCTTCACCATCGTTGGCTGGACGCTAATGCTGAATTCCTCTTCGTCACGGTCAGCAATACCGAGAAGCTTCATCTCATAGCCCAACCGCTTCGCATAAGCGATGTCTTCTTTGCTTACAGAAGAAATCCCCCGCACCTGAACGTCGCTTAATTCCACATTTGCACGAAAACCGAGCGTACCCAGAATCGCCATCTTTCTGGCGGCATCCAGCCCCTCCACATCGGAGGTCGGATCGGCTTCGGCATAACCGAGCTGCTTCGCTTCTGCCAGCGCATCCTCGTAGCTGGTGCCTTCCTGGCTCATCTTGGTCAAAATATAGTTCGTCGTCCCGTTCACAATGCCCATAATTTTAATAATCCGGTCCGAAGAGAACCCTTCGATCAATGTGCGAATAATCGGGATGCCTCCGGCAACACTTGCTTCATAGAATACGTCGCATTGCTTCTCCGTCGCCTTGGCCAGAATCTCCGAGCCGTATAAGGCCATGAGGTCCTTGTTGGCGGTAACAATATGCTTGCCGCAATTGAGCGCCTCCAGCATGAATTCGCGGGTGCCATTCACTCCGCCCATAACCTCGACGATCACATCTATTTCCGGATCGCGGATAACCTCCCAAGGATCCTCTGTCAGCTTCGCGGGATCGATCTCAATGCTTCGTTGCTTATCAGCATGCTTGACAGCAATTTTCTCAATAATGATCGGAGAGCCCACCTGACTGCTAAGGTCCTCCTGATGCCCTTCCAAAATACGCACTACTCCTGTTCCAACGGTGCCCAGACCCAATAAGCCTACCTTGACTGGTTTCATCCCTTGGATCCCTCCCTCCGTAATGATCTTGTCTTTATCCCTGACCGACGATCTGCGCCTTGCGAACGCCAGGAACCTTCTGTATCAAATCCAGCATTTCATCCAGGTCCTCCGTCAAACGGGAAGTCTCCACGGAAATGACGACATTGGCGATCCCTTGCAGCGGAATGCTCTGGTTGATGGTTAGTACGTTTCCTCCCGAACCGGCAATAAGCCCCATTACCTTGGACAATACCCCGGAACGGTGCTCCAGATCAAACGAGATCGTTACAATGCTCTCCCGCTCAATCTGATTCAGCAGATGAATGCCGTCTTTGTATTTATAAAAAGCACTGCGGCTCATTCCTATTTGCGCAACGGCCTCATGGACCGTCTTCACAACACCGCTGGCGAGAAGCTGCTTCACCTGCAGCGTCTTTAATACAGCTTCAGGTAAAATATCCTCCCGTACTAAATAATACTTCTCCTTCACAAACGTCCTCTCCTTAGAGACTTCTGTTTTCGTATAGTGGACATTATAACGGAAAGCTGGCAAGGTGGCAATCCATTTCCGCGGAATTTCCGCGGAATCCGGCTTGCTTATGTAGAGAAACGGCTACCATCTCCGGCAAAAGGAAGGTACCCGTTTCTATAGAGTTCCTATAACTTAATAATAGTAGCTGCTTCCCTCGACAAACTCGAATTCGAAGTCCCCGATTCGCACGATCGTCCCATCCTTGGCGCCCCGGTTTCTCAGCTCATCATCCACTCCCATATGCCGCAATGTGCGGGCAAGCTTGAGAATGGCGTCATGGGTGTTAAGCTGCATCCGTTTCATCATACGTTCGATCTTCACACTTTCAACGACGAAGGTTTCATTTTCGCGGCGGATGGTAAAGCTCTCGTCCTCTGTTTTGTCCAGCTTATAGATTTTGCGTTCCTCCAGCTCGGTGACTTCCTCAATCGCAGGGAGCTCCGGAATCTCATCCAGCAGATCCGCCGCCCGATACAAAAGTTCTTGCACACCTTGTCTGGTCAAGGAAGAAATCGGATAGATTTCAATGTCCGGCCGAACTTCCTTCACTTGCTCTTTAAAGCGCTCCAGATTCTCTTCTGAATCAGGCATATCCATTTTGTTGGCTGCCACAATTTGCGGACGCTGTTCGAGGTCAGCATTATACAGCTTGAGTTCCTCATTGATCTTCATCCAGTCCTCGAATGGATCCCGGCCCTCTGATCCAGCCATATCGACTACATGGGCAATAACGCGTGTGCGCTCCACATGCCGCAAGAACTCATGTCCCAGGCCGACGCCTTCATGAGCGCCCTCGATCAGTCCGGGCAAGTCAGCCATGACAAAGCTGCGTCCTTCGCTGACATCTACTACTCCCAGATTTGGGGTAATCGTCGTAAAATGATATGCGCCGATCTTCGGTTTGGCAGCGGATACGACAGATAACAGGGTTGATTTGCCAACGCTCGGGAAGCCCACGAGGCCCACATCAGCCATCACCTTTAATTCAAGAACGATCCAGCGCTCTTGACCTTCCTCTCCGTGCTCCGCAAGCTCGGGTGCCGGGTTATTAGGGGTCGCGAAGCGAATGTTGCCTCGTCCTCCACGGCCGCCGCGAGCAACGACCACCTGCTGCCCGTCCCGTGTCAAATCGGCAAGCACCTCTTGCGTATCATCATCAATAATGACCGTCCCAGGCGGAATACGAACAATCATATGATCCGCATTTGCCCCATGCTGGCTCTTGTTGCGGCCCTTCTCACCGCGCTCCGCCTTGAAATGGCGTTGATATCGGAAGTCCATCAGTGTGCGCAAGCCTTCATCGACGCGGAAAATGACGTCCCCGCCCTTTCCGCCGTCTCCGCCAGCGGGTCCGCCTTCCGGAACGTACTTCTCCCGGCGGAACGAGACGATACCATCCCCTCCATCTCCGCCTTTTACATAAATTTTCGCTTTATCTACGAACATGAATTCACCTCATTTTAGTTTGCACAGGCGACACGCAGCCGAAGTGAATTCGGTGCCGGATCCGCCAGTTCCACAGTTACAGCGTTGCCGTATTTCCATTCCTCCAAATACCGCTGTAATAGGGTATCCGAATCAGCGGCCGTACAGTCTTCCCGTTCAAAGACAGCAACAATCTCTCCGCCGAGCCGCGACAATTCAAGCCTTAGCTTGGGAAGCTCTCCCCAGGATGAGCGGCCTGTGTACTGGTAGAAACGAATCGTCTCCATAATCGCTTCTGTAAATTGCTCGGCATCCTGCGGAGCAAGCGCCTCTCCCAGGGTAAGATCCTCCTGAATCTGCACGTCCAGTTGGATCGAACCGTTCATCTCCCGGAAGGAGTATAAATAAAAGACCAGCGAAGGTATCCCCAGTCTTGATATTTTGCTGTCTGCCGCCATACGTTCTTTTATTCTTTCCACACAGTCCTTCAGTTTATCATATTTGCCCAATTGAATATATCCGTATAGAATCTGCAGTTCATTCATCCAATCATGGCGATGATGCCCCAATGTTGCCGCAGCCATCCGCTGCACGGATTCAAGAAGCTGCTTCCGCTCTTCAGCCGCTTTCCTCTGTTCCACAATGATGTACCCGGCAAATACCAGCAGCAGGCACAACCCCAGCAGGGCGTAGAATATAGGCGAACGCATAAAATACATTAAGACAAGAAGGGCCACGGACAACAACACAGCTGCACCGGGCATCATTAACCGATGTTTCATGAGTTTCCCCGTTCCTCTAACAAATTGGGTGATCTTTCCACCCTCACAACTACAAAGTATATCATAAACCTTGTCCCAAATAAGCTAAAAATAATTCACAACGCCTTCCTGATGATGTTCCAAAAAAAATCCCTTGGCACTCTGCCAAGGGATTTCGAAAGCTTCACATGTCAGTCAAGCTATTAAGCTTCTACTGCAGCCGCTACTGGAGCGGTTTCTACCGGGTAGACGCTCACTTTTTTACGGTCGCGACCCCAACGTTCGAACTTAACAACGCCGTCCACTTTCGCGAACAGAGTGTCGTCCTTACCGATTCCCACGTTGGTACCCGGATGAATTTTCGTGCCGCGTTGGCGAACGAGAATGCTTCCGCCGGTAACGGTTTGACCGTCAGCACGTTTAACGCCAAGGCGCTTCGCGATGCTGTCGCGTCCGTTTTTCGTGGAGCCTACGCCCTTCTTCGAAGCGAACAACTGAAGATCCAATTTCAACATTGTCCATCTACCTCCTTCTTCAAATCTTGGTTGCATCGTGTATTTCAATATACTGTCCGTATGAACCTTCGATACTTTGCAGCATAACGACCATCGAAGCAAGCAGCAATTGTACTTGTTCCGCCTGATTTGCTTCTATCTCTCCTGGAAGATCGGCACTCAGGAATCCATCCTTCATATCCGCATCCATCAGAATCCCCGTCAGAGCTTCAATCGCATTGACCGTGCCTACGGTTACCGCAGATACACCGGCACATACAATATCATAACCCGACTTGGCGTATCCGGCATGACCCGATACCTTGAAGCCAGTAATAGTGTTACGATCCGCACGCAAAATGGAGACGCTGATCATCTGATCGCCCTCTTACGCTTGAATTTTCTCGATGGTTACTTTTGTGTAAGGTTGACGATGACCTTGCTTTTTGTGGTAGTTCTTCTTAGGCTTGTATTTGTAAACAACAACCTTTTGGCCTTTGCCGTGCTTCTCGACTTTCGCCGTTACACTTGCACCGGAAACCAAAGGAGCTCCTGTTACCAAACCTTCGCCTTTAGACACTGCCAACACACGGTCGAATGTCACGCTTGCGCCATCTTCAGCGTTCAATTTTTCGATGTAAAGAACATCGCCTTCTTGAACACGGTATTGTTTACCGCCTGTTTCGATAATTGCGTACACTTTGCTTGCACCTCCTCATGTCTCAGACTCGCCTAATCCAGGTGCCGATGATGCTTACATCACCGAACTTGCATACCCGATCGGAGCGGTTGCAGCATGTGTACAAGGCTAACTCATAACACATACCTTACTATACTAGCATGGGGTTTCTTAAAAAGCAACGACTGATTTGCAGATCATAATACGGCCTGTTCCCTCATCCGCTTGCGCGTTAACTCCAGCAGTCCAAGCCGGGTCCAGCCCAGTATGTGATGCTGCATGCGATCACCGGCTAAAGCCCGCTCGAGCCTGTCACATACGGATGAACGATGATCCTCCCGGCTCATATCGATAAAATCAATAATCAAAATTCCCCCGGAATCTCGCAGGCGAACCAGTCTCCCGATTTCTGCCGCTGCCTCCAGATTGGTCTGAAATACCGTATCCTCCAGATCCTCTCCTCCGGTAAACTTGCCGGTGTTCACATCAATGACCGTCATAGCCTCCGTGATATCCCAGACCAGATATCCTCCTCCGGGAAGCCAAATCTTTCGTTGGAAATCCTTGTCCAATTGCTTGCTGATGCCAAAATGATCAAAGATCGGCTCGGATCCCCGGTATACCTGAATAGGAGGAGGACTCTTCTGCAGCATCATGCCCAGAAATGCCGAAGCCTCCTCGGCTTGCTCCGAACAATCCATGATAAGCTCGTCCGTCTCGGGGCTGTAAGCATCGCGCAGCAAACGCTGAACCATGCTGAGTTCCTGATGAAGCACCGCAGGGGCCGATACGCGGCTGCCTTTCTCAATAATATTCTGCCAGACACTGCGGAGCTGCAGCAGATCCTCCTGAATGGATTCCGTGTCCGATTCCTCGGCCACGGTCCTTATAATCAGACCTTCCTCCTCTTCCCGCAGCTCGTCTCCGATATCCTTCAGCCTGCTTCGCAGCTCCTCCGGACTAATCTTCTTTGAGACCGCCGCATAACCCGCAAAGGGCATATAGACCAGCCACCGTCCGGGCAAGGAATAATGCGTCGTCACTCTGGCCCCCTTATTGCCGTAAGCCTCCTTAACCACCTGAACGATCAATTCCTTTCCAGGTTTCAGCACCTCGGTAATCGAGGGCTTTGGTCTGGGCTGCTTCTCCAGATTAGGATGCAAAGCATCATCAATATACAAGAATGCATTTTTCTTCTGGCCGATATCGATAAAGGCCGCCTGCATGCCAGGAATCACATTCATGACTTTGCCTTTAAAAAAACTGCCTACTATTCCGCGTTTTTGCGATGGTTCGGCTGCATATTCCACCAGCTTGTTATCCTCCATCAGCGCCATTCGGGTGGAATCAGCACCGCAGTGAATAATCAATTGCTTCATTGATCTCACCCTCAATTCGTGTTTCAGACTCAACACCATTTTCATTATATCATGGACGAGGCAGATCAGCCCCCGGGATCCCCCCGCAAGTAAGAAGAGATAACTCGCTGTTCAGGAATGACACTAAAGATCTTTCCATGGGAATTCATAATATAAACAAAATGATACTTCTCTCTTCTAAGGAGACGTAGAATCTGATCCAAAGGTTTCGAATGCTCCGCGATGATTGGGTAAGCAAGGCTCCCCTGGAGCAAATGACGAGTAAAAGCAGCCTCCCTGCCCATTAAGAAGCGAAGAAACCGATAAGGAATATTCCGATAATCCGTATAGTTCGAATACAGCAAAAAGCCTCCGATCATGAGCAAATTAAGCTGAGGCCCTCCCTTTCCAAGCAGCAATGGCATCATGGCATAAAGTACCATAAGCGAACTGAAAACCAAGCTGATGCGCAGCGTCCAGACCAAGGTCGTGTGATAAGGCAAGCACATGGCACAGACGGCCTGAACAAGCTTTCCTCCGTCTAACGGCAGAATCGGAAGGAGATTGAACAACGCTATCAACAGATTACACTGGATAAAATAGAAAAAGAAAGCCCCCTCCCATAATCCCATCACATGAAAGGTGGTCGAGATCATAATCAGGAGCAAATTTTGCAGCGGCCCTGCCAGTGCAATGACGATTTCTCGAGAAGAGCTCAAGTCCCCATGGTCCTCGATCACTGCCACCCCGCCAAAGGGAAGCAATTGAACGGAGATCACCGACAACCCGAATAATCTTGCGGCAGCTACATGCCCAAGCTCATGCACGAACACAATGGCAAAGAGCGCAAATAATTCAAGAAAATGTCCTGTAAATACGGAGGTCAGCATGACAAGAACAAACAGCGGGTGAAATGAAAAGCTGATGCCTCCCCATCTAATCAAACGGAATCACATCCGCAGGGTCAATGTAGCGGCCATCCTTTTTCAGGCCAAAATAAAGCGTTGGAGGCACGCTGCTCCCGGAACCCTCCAGGACTCCGACCGAATCTCCGATTTCCACCCAGTCTCCTTTGCTGACCAATGCCTGCTTCAACCGTCCGTAAACGGATTCATATCCTTTGGCATGCTGGACGGTAACCGTGATGCCCGTAAGTGCATCCTCATTCACAGAAAGAATTCGCCCCGTCTCTACGACTTTAACCTGTTCTCCAAGCAACGAATCGCTAACCGCCACAATTTCTACGCCCTTTAGACTAAGCGCAAAGGGGCCTGCCAATGTCCCTTCGATCGGGGCTATAAAGCTGGCAGAGCTCCCCACCTTAACTCCCTTCTCTCCGGTATGCTGAAAGATGGGAATGAACGAGGGAGCACCTCCAAACATCTGCTCATACCAAGCCTCGACAGCACTGAGATCCATTTCAGTAGATAAGGACTCCGCCACGAAGACGCGGATAGGAAAAGCCCACTCGGGCTCAAAACGGTTCATCCCCCAAATGGATAAGAACAGTACCGCACTAATTAGGATGCGCAGAAACAGTCTCGTCCAATACGTTGGACGCCCCTTACCCGGAAGTTCATTATTTCCGTGACCGGAATCATTCAACTCATTCCATCTTCCCTGTCCACGCTTCCAGAGGAGCTCCGGGTCAGGCTCCTCCTGATCCGGTTGTTCATGCAGCGGCAATTTTTGCACGCTCCGGCTTCCAGCAGTCTGCTCCGCACGCCATGCTGGTTGTACATCCGCTCCTCTATAGGCCTGACTTTTCGCCAGCTCACCTAATGTCAGCTGTCTGATCCGTTCCTCACGGCGTTTTTTGACGTTCATTTTCACATCCATGCCAAGCACCCTCCCGGTCTTGTCTCATGCTATAAATGTATGAACGGCTTGACCATAATATGAGCCTCTGACCGAGCTGAGGATAAGCGGATTTGAGAGTACAAAAAAAGCAGCCGGCCGCATTGAAAGGTCTTCATTGCTGCTGAAGATCTCGATACGCCAAACTGCTAGCTATCCGTCCACTCCTGTCATTCTACTCTACCTTGTACTTCTCCTGATGCAGCTTAATACTAAACACCAGTCCGATACAGAGCATATTGATGAGCAAGGATGTTCCGCCGTAGCTAATAAAAGGAAGGGTGATCCCCGTAATAGGCATCAGACCTATCATCATCCCGACATTCTCAAAAATCTGAAACAGAAACATCGCGGCAATTCCGACGATGATATAAGCGCCCCTCTTATCGATACAATGCAACGCAATCAGGATCATCCGGTAAATGAACAAAAAGTAGACGAGCAGCAGAAACGCGGATCCCAGGAAACCGAATTCTTCTCCCACCACAACAAATATGGAGTCCGAATAAGGGTAGGGCACAAACTTCTTGTTCTTCAGTTCCCCTTGCATATAACCGTCGCCCAGCAGACCGCCAGAACCGATCGCAATCTTGGCATAGGTGGATTGATGCTTGTCATCGTTCGTTGCCTGCTCCGGGTTAATAAAGGTATTAATCCGCTGATACCAGTGCTGCTTATTGTGTTCTTCCAAATAGCTTTTGATATCTGCATTATAGTTGTTAAACAAAGTCACAAACAGAATGAGCGCTGCCACTACAGCACTTAGCCCGATCAATACATGGGTGTACTTCGTATTTCCGATCCAGAGCATCGCTACCAGAATAATGAGATAAATGATCGCATTGCCAAGATCGGGCTGAATCAGCACTAGAATAAATGGAATCAGCGTTATAAAGCCGATCGGCAGCACATCCCTGCGAAAACGAAGAGGCTTCCCCCCGCGTTCTCCGAGCAAATAAGCGGTCATCAAGATCAGGATAATCTTGACCAGCTCTGCCGGCTGGAACTGAAGTTTCCCCGGAAGCGTAAACCAGCTGCGAGCACCGTTGATCTCGGGAGCAAACAAGTAGACGAGGACCAGCATAAGGCAGCCCCCGCCATAAATGTACCAGCTATATTTAAGCAGTGATCGGTAATCCACCAAAGACATGGCAAACACGACGATAAAGCCAACGATATAAAAGGCAAGCGTCTTGATATCATAGTCGACAAACTGGTTCTCGTAAGGAGCGATCGCGCTGCGGACGAGCAGGGTACTAAGTACCATAAATATGCCAAGGATGCCTACCATTACCCAGTCCAACTTTTTTAATTTAAAGAACAATCACGATCAACCCATTCCGAAAAACTTTTTGAAGCGTTTGAACATGCCTGGCTTCTGGTCAAGCAGCATTAAAGGAACTGTGTCTCCAAGAATGCGGCGGGCAATATTCCGATAGGCGATGGCAGCCCGTGATTCCGGATTCATCACGGTAGGTTCACCCGAGTTCGCAGCTTTAATCACATACTCATCATCCGGCACGATACCGATCAAGTCGATATTCAACACTTGCAGGATATCCTCAATGTCCAGCATATCGCCAGACTTGACCATATTCGTCCGAATCCGGTTGACGATCAGCTTGGGAGAATGCACATGCGAGCTCTCCAAAAGGCCAATAATCCGGTCGGCATCACGAACAGCTGCATGCTCCGGTGTAGTTACGACAATTGCCTGATCGGCTCCGGCGATAGCATTCTTGAAGCCCTGCTCGATACCGGCCGGGCAGTCGATAATGATGTACTCATGCTCTTTTTTCAGCTCCAGAATTATATCCTTGACCTGCTCCGGCGAAATGGCATTCTTATCCTTCGTCTGTGCAGCCGGAAGCATATACAATTCATCAAACCGTTTATCCTTTACAAGCGCTTGCTGCAAGCGGCAGCGTCCCTCGGCCACGTCAATAAGATCATATATGATCCGGTTCTCAAGCCCCATCACAACATCAAGATTGCGCAGGCCAATGTCCGTATCGACCAGACAAACCTTTTTCCCCAGCAGAGCAAGTGCAGTTCCGATATTCGCGGAGGTAGTTGTTTTCCCGACACCGCCTTTACCGGAGGTGACAACGATAGCTTCTCCCATTGATTACACCCCTTTAAATACGTTAAAATCCGGTCTGACCCGAAAAATATTCGTGATCTTATCAATTTGCATCTTCCCGTCTTGTAAAAAAGCGAATTCCATGCTTGTCTCACGGTTCTCCCACTCATCCGGCGGCCTGCTGATCGTCTCCGAAATCCGCAGCTGGGTAGGAGCAAAATAAGAGGCTGCAATGACCGCCTCCTCCTGACCTCCGAAGCCCGCATGCGCCATGCCTCTAAGAGAGCCAAGCACAAAAATGTCACCGGTACAGCATATCGTTCCGCCAGGATTAACGTCTCCCAGAAATAAAAGATTGCCTTCATGATGCAGCATCTGTCCCGAACGAACAATACCACTCATTGTGGTCAGCCCGTTCGTCTCATCTGCCGTCTCCGGCTCAGGTGCTTCGACCGAGCGAACAAGCAGGTTGCCCTTCTGTCCCAATATATCCAGAATAGCTTGCTTCTGCTCTTCTGTCACATTCCGGGTCCCCAGTTTGACATCGACATGAATGATGGGTCCGGTCAAAATGTTCTGATGGCTATGCTCTAATTTATACCGCAGCTCTTCAAGCAGCAAGTTGAATTCACATTTGTCGTCAAGCAGGAAAACCAGGCCATCCTTGATGCCCTTGATCGTCACGTGATTCGATTTCACTGTCATAAGCCTGTCCCTCCTTCTTATTCAATTCGTGCAGAGGGCGGAAAGTTCCTGCTGGATTGTAACGAATATCGCTAAATCAGGACTTCTCATCCGGCTTGCGCCGTTTCGTAATGATCTCCAGCTGCTTGCGCAAAGGGACATAAATGGCGAGCGCGAACACAAATTGAACGAGTGTATTAGGGATGCCATGATGCAGCATCGCCCAAGAGAGCGGCTCGTGCAGAAGCCCGAACAGCTTGTAATTCCCGTACAGGATCGTCTCCAGCAGCAAACTGCCGAGCAGCACGAAAATCATGAGAAGCGGCAGAGGGGCTTGTCTGGAGCGGGACAAGAGTCCGAGTAAGTAACAAGACAGCCCCATTGCAAAAGAATAGGCGCCGATCATGGAGCCATAATAAACAACATCATGAAGCAAGCCGAACACAAGACCGAGTACAAGTCCGGTATGACGATTCTCGTAAACAGAGAAAAATATAATGGCTATATACACGAAATGCGGAGTAATCCTTGTCTCCCAAGAAGAAGGTACAAGCCAAGGGACGATCGTCCCCTCCATAATAAACAGAACGAACAGCAGCAGTATCAAAACATATTTACGTTTTATCACTCCTGCTCCGCCTCCGGTTCGAACACGACGAACAGCTCCTTCCAATCCGTGAAGCTTGCAGCTGGCTTAACCGTAGCTGTATAAGTCAGTCCGTATTCGCCAACCTGAATATCCAGGACCTTACCGATAATCATACCGCGAGGGAAGACGCCCCCAATCCCCGAGGATACAATTAAATCATCCTTAGCCAGCGGCTTCGGATCTTCGATGCGGCTCATCTGGAAGGTTCCGCTAGACAGATCATAGGTCTCGATGACTCCAAATACTTCATTCTCTTTCCCTTGTGCAGTTACCGCAATCCCATTAGAATTCGGATCCCGAGCATCCATGGTGGTCAGCAGCTTCACGGTGGAGGTGAAATTACTAACATGGCTCACCACGCCGACCAGCCCTTCCACCGAGTGAACCGCCTGGCCTTCCTTAACCCCCTCACGCCCGCCAATATTAAGCACAATCGTCCGGTTTACCGGATCATCGTTCACGCTAATCACATGGGCGATTTTCCAGGTGTAGTTATACTGCTCCTTCTGGGCGTTCGTGAAGTCCAGGTCTTTCTGCAGCCGGGCATTCTCCTGCTCGATCCAGTTAAATCGGGCCTTGTCCCGGGTGTAATGGGCCAGCGCAATCTTCAGCTCTTCATTTTCCTTCTGAAGATTACGCAGATTCGAGATATCTTCAAAGAAGCCCGCTATTGCGCCAGCGGGCTTATAAAAAATGTATTGCACAAAACCAACCGTGTCCTTAACGAATTTCTCCGGCCAGGACAGGCTGGTTCTTGGTCCGAGGGTGAATCCCATAACCGCAATAAACAAAATGAGTCCAATGAGCATAATAAACAAACGTTTGTTGCTAAGCAGCTTAAACAGTTTTAGCACCCTCCAACCTTGCGTAATAAAAATGAGAAAAAACGGCCAGGCCGCCCGAAGGCGGCGCCGCTTTCATCTAAAGGTACTTGCGCACCGCAGCGTCTACCGCTTGGAGCGCAGGGCCGAACTGCTCTTCGACTTGAACATATGAATATTATCCAGGGCTTTGCCTGTGCCGATTGCGACACAATCCAGCGGATTCTCCGCCACAATAACAGGCATTCCCGTCTCACTTGCAAGCAGCTTGTCGAGATTGCGAAGCAGTGCTCCGCCGCCAGTCAATACGATCCCGCGATCCATAATATCCGCAGCGAGTTCTGGCGGACACTTCTCAAGGGTAACCTTCACCGCTTCTACAATGGCTCCCACCGTATCGCTTAGCGCTTCGGAGATTTCATCCGAAGTAATCGTAATCGTCTTCGGCAGGCCGGATACAAGATCGCGCCCGCGGATTTCCAGTGTCTCTACCTTTTCCAATGCCAATGCGGATCCGATATCCATCTTCAACTGCTCGGAAGTTCGCTCGCCAATCATTAAATTATATTGACGCTTGATATACTGAATGATGGAATCATCCATTTCGTCACCAGCTACTCTGACCGATTTGCTGGTAACAATCCCCCCGAGGGAGATCACAGCCACTTCCGTCGTTCCGCCGCCGATATCGACAACCATGCTTCCGGTCGGCTCCCAGACAGGAAGATCCGCCCCGATTGCAGCGGCAAACGGTTCTTCAATCGTATAGGCCTCGCGGGCGCCAGCCTGCTTGGTAGCATCCTCTACGGCGCGCTGCTCTACCGCTGTAATGCCGGAAGGCACGCATACCATCACATTTGGATGACGCTGGAACAGCGAGCGCTGCTTCTGTGCCTGGCGAATAAAGTATTTGATCATCGTAGCCGTCGTATCAAAGTCAGCAATAACGCCATCCTTCATCGGACGGATCGCCCGGATGTTTCCCGGAGTTCTGCCGATCATCTTCTTGGCCGATTCGCCAACAGCAACAATATTCTTAGTATCTGTATGAATTGCGACTACGGAAGGCTCTCTGACGATAATGCCTTTACCGCGAATATATACAAGTGTATTAGCTGTCCCCAAGTCAATTCCTAAATCCTTCGTGAAACCACCTAACATGCTGTATCTCCCTTTCCTTCTGCATCTAATCTATTATATTACATCATGCCCTGCTCCTTCAAACTTACGAATACACCATCACCAATGACGATATGATCCAGCACATCAATGCCGATCACTTCGCCGGCAGAACGCAGTCGTTCCGTCATGCGAATATCCTCCGGGCTTGGCGTCGGATCACCACTCGGATGATTGTGAGCACAGACAACTGAGGCGCTGCTGCATTTGATCGCCGCACGAAATACCTCGCGCGGGTGAACAATCGAAGCGTTAAGGCTTCCGATCGACAAGGTCTCTTGAGCAATTACATGATTTTTTGTATTCAAAAAAAGACACACAAAATGCTCCTTCTGCAAATACCGAAGCTGCTCCATCAACAATTCCGCGGCATCTCGCGGACTTCGAATCACATGTGCTTCAGGCAGTCTTGTCCGCGCAAGGCGTTGCCCCAGCTCGATCCCGGCCTTCAATTGAACCGCCTTCGCGGGGCCGATTCCTTTGATCTCCATCAGTTCATCCAGACTTAAATCGACGATCCCTCTGATGCCTCCTGCTTCTTGCAATAAACGTTGAGCCAGATGCAGTGCCGATTCCCGGCGTGTACCCGTTCTCAGAATAATCGCAAGCAGTTCACTGAGGCTTAATGCGCCTGCTCCGGAGGCCAGCATTCGTTCTCTTGGCCGATCCTCTCCAGGAATGTCTCTAAGCATAGCTAGAGCCGTTGAATTGGTCATATTCATATCCCTCCATCATTATTAACAAACATGATTTCGGAAGGATATGCTTTACCTCTTCCTATTACCTCAGAGAACGTTTATCCCAAAGGTTTTAAGCATCTCGCCGAGTAAAGACAAGGGTAAGCCGACAACATTAAAATAACAACCCTCAATGCTGGCAACAAGCGTCGCGCCCAATCCCTGAATGGCATAGGCTCCGGCCTTATCAAGACCTTCGCCGGTGGCCGCATAAGCCAATACTTCCATCTCTGAACATTCTCTCATCCAAACAATTGTTTTTCTGTAATCAACAAGGCTCTTCCCTGTCACACTGTCAACGCAAGCGACACCCGAGTATACTTCGTGGCTGCGTCCTTGAAGCGACCTCAGCATATCCGCTGCTTCTTGCTGATTCGCCGGTTTGCCCAGTATGTATCCGTCACGGACAACAATTGTATCGCTTCCGACAATAACTCCGGTTCGCTGTTCTTTTTCGAGTGTGTGGTATACAGCTTCTGCTTTGCGTTTAGCCAATTCGATAACGATTTTCTCCGGCTTCCACGCTGCTTCATAGTGCTCATCCGCCAGACTAGGGATCACCTCAAAAGGAATATTCAACGATGCGACAAGTTCACGCCGACGCGGTGACGTGGACGCGAGAATAATATGCCGCGCTGCAGTATTCATTAAGGTCCTCCTTCGGATTCGACAGATTCCAGCTGTCAACCTCGCCATTTTTTGACACTTCATTATTATAAGGTTATTTATGCCCCAATACAAACACAAAAACGGCAAGGGGAATATTACCAGCCCTATGCCGTTCTTAAGACCCAGATAAGTCTACGGAGTCCCTTGGCCCATCATTTTGTACTCCTCCAGAACAAACCTCATAATTTCATCTTGGACTTCCCAAAGCAGTGTCTTCGCATTCTTCTTGTGATACTCATGGACCGCCTCCACCGCACTGTTCATCGAGGTCTCCAGCACGATATTCCCCTCAGCAAGACTATCAGGCAGCTTCCCTCGAACCGCGGCTGCGCTCTCCGTCCATAACTGATGCTTTTCTCCCAATTCCGCAACCTCCTCATCCGACAATGCGGATGGAGACAGTTCACTTAATCGGGAAGCTGATAACGAGCTTAGCAGCTCAACCAGCTCCGCGCTTTGGGCTAGATAGTGCTCCAACGCTGTCACATCCCCGTCGAAGTGAACCTCTGCCGATGAAGGCAATGTTACCTCATGCAGGATCAGGTGAACCCCGGTCGCTTTCAATTGACTGCTTAACAGCTTGGCTTGTTCACGATCCGAGGAAACCCCGGCGTAGACTCTTTTCTCATCCACCGTATCTCTTGCCGCAGCAATTCCGGATTCCTTCAGCTCCTGCTGGGCCAATTCCACTCCCCCAGCCGAGCTGAATACGCCATACTGCAGGAAATGATAGGTTTGCTGGGGCAAGGCGATATTGACCAGCATTTCCTCTTCCGCGGGTAGCAAGAACTCCTCTTCAATACTCCCCATCACCGGAATGCCAGCATCCTGGATCGCGGCTGATTGCACCGGGACATTAGCACCGGGGAGTGGCAAGGTCAGTTCTTGATTAAACATGGATAATACTACCACCCCGAATAAGCCTCCTGTCACGATAGCTCCTGTCACAGAGCCTGCTACTTTCCACCAGGAGGTCCGGCGAGGAGCATTCTTGTGATTGTTGCTATAGGATGGCAATACTATCCCGCCCGTTGAGGTGTAGTCGGCAAAGGGGTCCCCCCATTCCTCTGTTTGATCAATCGTCTGATATACAGGCACAGAGTCTGCATTTCTATAGATTTCTCGGTCTGGTTCTCGATCTGAGCGGTGACCATAGGTCAGCCACTCGTCATCGGCATCTGCCCGGACGTAATCCAAATTTTCCGCGGACGAATTCAAAATTTCGGGAGGGTTACTCCTCCTGACGGGCTCCTGCATCGATTGACGCGGCATTTCCCTCTCTTGCTCATTAAAGCGGAATGTCATCTTGGCATTGTTCACGTTCCGCACGCTCCTTGTCCATTCTTCTAGGACTACAATATGAGTGTTCGCGTTGATATATGCCATGAAACAACCGGGCTTGTCATTTCCGGACACCCCCATACCCATCTGCAGGGCTGATTTGTGGCTTCAGTCCGGAAGTTTTCCAGCAAATCCAAGAAGCGCCCTTCCGTTATGTCGAGGTAGCATAGGGACAAAGTGCCTCCAGCTTTGGAAGATTTCCCCGAATCTTCCCCTGTTAGTGGTATACTTTGAGGAGAGCAATTGGAAGTGTTTGCTGGGAATATGTCCCAGTGCATAGTCCTTATAGAGGCGCTTGAACAGGGCCGCGAGTTCGCCGTCCCACCGTTCAGCGGTGCTCTTGCGGGTGATATGCTTGGCTATTCCTTCTAATTTCGACGGGAGCAGAAAGGATACAACAGAGGACGGTGAGAACTTGGCTAAAATACTGATAGTGGAGGACGAGAAGAGCATAAGCGATGAGCTTGTCATTCTGCTGCAAAATGCGGGATACGATACGGCAGTTATTGATGATTTTGTGTATACAGAGGCACAGATTGAAAGAACCATGCCTGACCTTATTTTGCTGGATATTGGGCTGCCAGGACAGGATGGCTACCGTATTTGCATGGAACTTCGGAAAACATCTCAAATCCCGGTTATCTTTGTCACCAGCAGAAACACCTCCATGGATGAGCTAAGGGCGTTGAGCCTCGGCGGCGACGATTTTATCTCCAAACCCTATGACCTTCCGATTCTGCTGGCCCGTATCCAAGCGCTCCTTCGCAGGAGCAGCCAGACCGAAAAAGACACCTTGACAGCGAATGGGTTGACCCTTTCATTATCCAAGGGGGAAATTGAACACGACGGACAGCGTGCGGATATAGCGAAAAACGAGGCAAAAATTCTGTTTTGCCTAATGAAAACACCCGGCAAGATCATTTCCCGTCCCGACTTGATCGAATATCTGTGGAACAACCAGGTCTATATTGACGACAATACCCTTAGCGTTAATGTTACACGCCTGCGCGGCAAGCTGAACAATATCGGACTTCCGGACTATATTAAAACAAAACGCGGATTGGGGTATAAAATATGAAAATCGGGGGATTTCTGCACGACCGGCTTATGTCCCTGCTGCTGCATTTGTTTTGCATGCTGATGCTCTCCACCTTCCTGCTTGTGACGGGAACCGATTCGGGGGTCGTTTCCATTATCCTGATCGTATGGGCAGTCGGCCTTTGCATGCTGACTGCGGCTGATTATTTTAGGAAAAGAAATCAGTTCCGTGAGCTGGAGGCCATTATGGAAGGTCTAGAGCAAAAATATCTTATTATGGAATGCTCGCCCAAGCCAAATAGCTATGTCGGGCGCAAAATCTTCGGGCTTTTCAGGCTTGCCGAAAAGTCCATGATAGAAGCTGTGTCCGACGCAGAGGCAAAACAGCGGGATTATCGGGAATACATTGAAAACTGGGTGCATGAGATCAAGGTTCCTATTACGGCAGTTGAACTTATCTGCGAAAACAACAAATCTGAAACCAGTCGGAAAATCCGCTCCCAGCTCGCAATTATTGAAGGTCATGTGGAACGCACGCTTTACTATGCCAGACTTGATTGCATAGAGAAGGATTTTATTATACAAGAGACTTCTCTTGCGGACATCATTAAGAAGGCACTGTCGAAGTATCGCTTCTTACTGACGCAGAACAATGTGAGGATTGAAACTGAAAACCTGGACAAATCCGTTTATACCGACGGCAAATGGGTGGAATTTATGCTGGGACAGCTTTTATCAAACGCTGTCAAATACAGAACCGATTCGCCGGTAATCCATATCTGCGCGGAAGAATCCGACGGGAAAACAAGACTAATGGTCAAAGACAACGGTATCGGCATTCCCGCATCGGAGCTGCGGCGTATCTTTGACAAGGGCTTCACAGGTAGCAACGGCCGCGCACTGGGCGGATCTACAGGTATGGGGCTGTATCTTTGCCGGAAGCTTGCCGAATCCTTGAGCGTATATTGGGAGGCTGATTCAAGAGAAAACGAATATACGGCAATTTCCCTCTGCTTTCCCAGACCGTTATCTTACGATAATGAAAGATAACGGAAAGAAATATCGCTACACCAAAAACTTCTTCTTCATTATTATAATGGAGGAAGGAGTGAGTGAATTATGCTGAAGGTTTCACAGATCGAAAAATATTACGGCAGTAGAAATAACGTAACAAAAGCGTTGGACCGGATCAGCTTTGACGTAGAGGACGGCGAATTCATCGCTATCATGGGAGCGTCTGGTTCAGGAAAGACCACACTGCTTAACTGCATCTCCACTATTGATTCAGTAAGCGCGGGAAATGTGTATCTGGACAATAAGAACATCTCCCAAATCCCGGAAGAAAAACTGGCGAGATTCCGCCGGGAAAAGCTTGGCTTTGTCTTTCAGGACTTCAATCTGCTGGATACTTTGACAATTGAAGAAAATATCGCCATCACTCTGACGATAAACGAATATCCGCCCGAGCAGGTGAAGGAAAAGGTTGCAAGCGTTGCAAAGCAGCTTGGAATAGATGATATCCTCTCCAAATTCCCATATCAGGTTTCGGGAGGCCAGAAGCAGCGCTGTGCTTGCGCCCGCGCCATGGTGTTCGGTCAAAGCCTGATTCTGGCCGACGAACCCACGGGAGCGCTGGACTCAAAATCATCAAAAAACCTGCTGGAGCTGATGGGGAACATTAACCGGGAAAACGGCGCCACCATTCTGATGGTGACCCATGACGCGTTCAGCGCCAGCTATGCACGTCGCATTCTTTTTTTAAAGGACGGGCGGCTTTTTAATGAGTTGTATCGGGACGATAAACCGCGTAGGGAATTTTATCACGAAATTCTGGATGTTCTCTCCGTTCTGGGAGGTAACACTGGCGATGCTCTCTAAACTCTCTCTGCGCAATGCTACCCGGCAGATGAAGGACTATCTCATTTATTTTATTACCATTGTCATCGCCGCAACACTTATCTTTTCCTTTAACTCCCTTGTTTTCTCACAAGAAATCAGAAGCCTCTCCAAACTTTTAGACACCTTGACACTGATGATTGGCATCGCGAGCTTTGTGGTTGTGTGCATCATCGGCTGGCTTGTCTTTTACACCATGCGTTTTATGATGAAACGCCGCAGCCGGGAATTCGGCACTTACCTGTTGCTTGGCATCGAGCGAAAAAGAATCGTCAACCTGTTTTTTCTGGAAAACCTGATCATCGGGGCGGTGGCTCTGCTAATTGGTTTGCTCACCGGGAATCTCCTGTATCAGGGGCTTCGGGCGATGCTGCTGCGTTTATATGAGATACAGTACCACTTCAGCTATGAGTTTTCCTTGCCCGCAACGCTGCTCACCTTTGCTTATTTCGCGTTGATCTTCATAGTGGCGCTTTTTTTGAATCGAAGAAAAATCAGGAAATCTAAAATTAGCGAACTGATTTATATGGATCAATATAACGAGAAAGAGCTTGCCACCGACGGCAAAAAACGCAGGAGGCTCTTCGTCGCTTCAGTGATTAGCGGAATTGTCGGAATCGGCCTGCTGATCACCTATGATGCAACATTCAGCCTGATCGGTGCCTTCGCCATCATCTTTTTCCTGTTTACCTTCTACATCAGCTTTTCTTCCGGAATATCCGCCTATTTTAAAAAGCATGAGCGAAAGAAGTACTCCGGTAATACCCTTTACGTCTTTCGCTCTCTTGCCTCCAAGGTTGGCAGCATGGGAATTACGCTATCGGTTATATCTATCTTGCTAACCGCAACGCTGATTGCAGTGGGAACAGGCTTGTCCTTCAACCATCTTTTTATGCGAAATGCGGAACTTGAAACCTCTCATAGTATCTATATAGGCTCAGAAGAAAAAGCGGATTTTTCCGAATATAAAATATATATCGATGAGAACCTTAATGTAACAAGCCAATGGCAATACAATATTTATAAGCAGGATAGCGACTCTGTAACACGGTATGTCGATCCCTACCGGGATAACTTCCGTGCTTATGATTACGATACCGTAATGGCGTTTTCAGACTACACCAGACTCAGGGATATGCTTGGATATCACAAAGTTACGTTGCCGGAGGGAGAATATATCATCCAGTGTCTGGATTATCTTGCAAAGCCATTAGCACAATATAACGAAGCTGTGCGGATCGGCGACAGAACGCTGCTCAAGCGCGCGGTATATTACGAGACCTTTACCCAGCAGCACTGGAATGGAAACGGCAGCGGATTTATTCTTGTTGTGCCTGATGAAATTGCAGAAGCTCTGCCTGTTTCTCACAGTGCCTATGCAGCTATGACCGATGAGCCTGTCACCATGACGGAATATGAGGCTCTGGACATGATACGCATGCACCGGCATGAAACCGACCGCTATGCCGGTTACGATATGATTTACTCCAAAGAAGTTGTAAAGGAGCAGAACGCATCGTTATACGCGGTCATCATCTTTCCGCTGTTTTATGTGGCGCTGGTGCTGTTGATCGTCTCAGCGACCGTTCTGGCAATCCAGATCCTCAGCGAAATGAAAGGCTATCAGAACCAATATGCTGTCCTTCATATGCTGGGTGCTGAAAGAAAATATTTGAGCAGCGCACTTCGCAGGCAACTTGCAGTATATTACATACTGCCCATAATTCCCGCTGCGGTAATCAGCAGTATCTTCATCTTTTTTCTTTGCTTTGCTTTTGATCCTGGGGTGTTTCAGGATATCGCTCAGATTTTTATGATTGTCGGCGCAACGCTAGCCATATTCTTTGCAGTTTTTGCTATCTACATCGCAGCTTCATATGTAAGCCTAAGAAGGAACATCTTGCCGGATGATGCATAAGGCTCTTCTTATATACCGCATTATGAGCATATAAGAAGTCGTCAGATTCCAATTTACAGGATAGTCTTGAGTTGCTGAATAACAATAAATTAAAACACCTCATTTCCAAATGACTTTGGAAACGAGGTGTTTTTCCGTATTCTTGAGATTACATGCTTGTATCCGATTAACTAAGCCGATGCCCCAGTTCCTTGCCTACCTTCCAGATGTCTCCTGCTCCCATCGTCAGCACCAGATCCCCCGGTTGAAGACGATTCTGCAAATCGGCAAGCACGTCCTGCTTGGATGGCAAATATCTCGCAGCCGGGTTGCTGTTCTCCTTGATCAAATCAACGAGCTTGGAAGAATGGATTCCTTCAATCTGCTTCTCGCCAGCCGGAGAGTAAATATCCGTAATGATCACTTCATCCGCTTCACCAAACGCTTTGCTGAAAGCGTCAAGCAAGAAGAAGGTTCGTGTATAGCGCTGCGGCTGGAATACAGCAATAATTCGCTTGCCTGTAGCCTTGGCTGCGGCAATCGTTGCCTGAATCTCTGTCGGATGATGCGCATAATCATCAATTACAAGGATATCATTCTTTTCACCCAGCACCTGGAATCTGCGCTTAGCACCATGAAAACCCTTGATTCCACGGGCAATGTCCGCAAATGGAATCCCTGCTTCCAGGCATACAATGATGGTTGCCATCGCATTTTGAACGTTATGTCTGCCCGGCACTAACAATTCTACTGTGCCCAGGGTCTCAGCGCCATGCTTCATGGTGAAAGAGACCTGTCTGTCGCCCAGCCTGATCTCCTCGGCTGAGTAATCGCACGGTTCATCAATGCCGTACGTAATGACCTGGCAGGCAAGCTGCGGGCGAAGCTCATTAATGATTCCGTCATCACCGCACACCACGGCTTTGCCTTCGGGCTTGATCTGATTCAGAAACTGGACATAAGCTTCCTTCAGTTTACCGAAATCTCCATTATAATTTTCAAGGTGATCGGCCTCGATATTCGTAACTACCCCCAGGTAAGGATGATATTGCAGGAAGGAGCCGTCACTTTCGTCCGCTTCAGCTACCACATAGTTACCTTTTCCAGCCTTCGCGTTCGTACCGATATCCATAATTTCCCCGCCGATAATATAGGTTGGGTCGGTATTGCACTGTTCCATCACCAGCGCGATCATCGAAGAAGTCGTTGTCTTTCCGTGGGCTCCGGCGACAGCCACACCAAGACGTTCATTAAGCAGCCGGGCGAGCATTTGCGAGCGATGAAGAATCGGAATCCCCTGCTCTTCCGCCTCGACCCGTTCTACATTGTCCTTAGGCAGCGCCGTTGAATACACCACCAGATCGGCCCCGTGCACTTGCTCCGCCGTATGGCCAATATAGATTTTTGCCCCCTTTGCCGCAAGCTTCTCAGTTAATTCCTGGGATGCCACATCGGAGCCGGTAACCGTATACCCCATCTCCAGCATCACACGGGCAATGGCGCTCATCCCATAGCCGCCGATACCAATAAAATGCACATGTTGTTCAGTCAAATTTACCAATTTACAAGTCACCAGCCTTTTTCAGAATCGGTTTGATGCAGAAGGGTTGCCCGCACATCAGAAATCATATATAGCGTGCCGGTGACTACCCCAAGATCCTCCGGTTCCGTTCGCGACTCGAGCAGGACGAGCGCCTCTTTCCAGTCACGTTCCACGATGATTTCCAAACCCGGCTTGGCATACAGAGCCTTCAATTCTTCTACAAGACTTAACAGGGAATCGGTATCCAGCTTGCGCCTGAAATCGGGCTCGGTCAGTATAAGTGTATCCACTATGGGTAATATATGCTGCAAGTAACTACGATGATGCTTGTTGGACAGCATCCCCATCATCAAATTCAGCTTTCTGTACGAATAAGAATCAACAAGCGCCTTGGCCAGGCTGGCTGCTCCTTCCGGATTATGAGCCCCATCAAGCACAATTCGAGGCTCGGAAGACACCATCTCCAGCCTTCCAGCCCAGCTGGTAAGCCTGAATCCACGCTCCAATGAATCATCCTCCAGCACAAACGCCAGATATTGACGAAGTACCTCAAGCGCCATCATGGCCCCGGCCGCATTCCGGCATTGATGTTCTCCTGCCATCGTGAGACTCAATTCCAGCTCCCGAAATGGTCCTTGGAACTTTATCTGCTGCTCCGTCTGGTGAACAGATATCCGTTCGAACTGAAAATGCTCGCCCAGCAAATAAAGTGAGCTTCGGCAGTTCTCTGCCTGCTCTTTAATGACAGAAATCGCCTCCGGTTGATCCACGCAACTGACTACGGGAACCCCAGGCTTAATGATTCCCGCCTTTTCACGGGCTATCAGTTCGATCGTATCTCCCAGCACATCGGTATGGTCAAACCCGATATTGGTGATGATGGAGACAATCGGGGTTACGATATTAGTAACATCCATCCTTCCCCCAAGTCCTGTCTCCCATACCACCACATCCGGATAGCACACCTCGGCAAAATAAAGGATAGCTATGGCTGTACTGACCTCAAACATCGTTGGGGACCCCAACTCACTCTCCGCAATTTCCTTTACGAGAGGCAGCAGACGGTTGGATAGAGCCAGAAGCGTCTCTTCCGGAATATCCATTCCATCATACTGAAACCGGTTTGTGAACTTGGTAATATAGGGGGAAGTGAATGTCCCTGTATGGTATCCGCACTCCAGCAAAACTTTCGTTAAAAAGGCACAGGTAGAACCCTTGCCATTCGTCCCGGCCACATGAATGAATTTGAGTCTGCGATGAGGATTGCCCAGCCGTTCCATCAACAGCTCAATTCGTTCCAGGCCCGGACGGACCCCGAAGGGGATCAGTCCGTTAATCCAGTTAACAGCCTCGCTATAGCTATGCAGTGCTGCTTCGATTTTCTGATTGCTTGCCTCCATATCTGTCACCTGCTATCCCTTCAGCTCAGAGATCCGGGCAAGAACGATATCACGCTTTGAAGAATAATCCGCCATTTTGGCACGTTCCTCTTCAATCACCTTAGCAGGCGCTTTGGAGACAAATCCTTCA
Organism: Paenibacillus apis; assembly: GCF_018333295.1. Lineage (NCBI taxonomy): Bacteria > Bacillati > Bacillota > Bacilli > Caryophanales > Paenibacillaceae > Paenibacillus > Paenibacillus apis. Next base: position 178,959 of record NZ_BORS01000011.1, on the reverse strand, counting down.
TTGGCAAGCTTCTTCTCTACCCGTTCAACTTCCTTGTTCAGATGTTCCGCTTCCTTTTCCAAACGGGCAATTTCCTGGCTGATATCGATCAGTCCCGCCAGCGGCAGATACAATTCAGCACCGGACACCACAGCGGTCATGGCTTTATCCGGAACCACCGTATCCAGAGAAGCTCCAAAATCCGACGTATTACAGAAGCGGCGGATGTAGTGTGCGTTATTCTCCACGATACGCAGTTCTTCTGCTGAAACTGGCTTAACCAGAAGATCGATCTTTTTGCTCATCGGCACGTTCACTTCAGCCCGAATATTCCGAACAGCACGAATGATGTCCATAAGCAGCCCCATTTCCTTTACAGCCTGCGGAGCTTCAAAGACCGGATCATACTTCGGCCATTCGGCCAAAGTGATCGTATCGCCAGAATGCGGCAAATGCTGCCATATTTCCTCGGAAATAAACGGCATGAACGGGTGAATCATGCGAAGGGTCCGATCCAGTACATAGGCGAGTACGGACTGGGTTTTCTTTTTTGCCGCCGCATCTTCACCATACAGCGAGAGCTTAGCAAATTCAATATACCAATCACACAGATCGTCCCAGATGAAGTTATATAACTGACGTCCGGTTTCTCCGAACTCATATGCATCAATCAGACGGGTAATCTCCCGTGCTGTCTCATTCATACGGTGAAGAATCCAGCGATCCGCTGTCGTCAAATCACCCGTGATATCAATATCCTCTATAGTCACGCCTTCAAGGTTCATCAAGGCAAAACGGGAAGCATTCCAGATCTTGTTCGCAAAGTTGCGGGCTTGCTCCACGCGTTCCCAATGGAAGCGCAGGTCCTGTCCTGGTGTGCTGCTGGTTGAAACCATATAACGCATCGCGTCAGCGCCATATTTGTCGATCACTTCAAGCGGATCCACGCCGTTGCCGAGGGATTTGGACATCTTGCGTCCTTCACTATCCCTGGTTAACCCGTGAATAAGAGCATCCTTAAATGGAATCTGCTGTGTGAATTCAAGCCCAGTAAAGATCATCCGTGATACCCAGAACGGAATAATATCATACCCCGTTACGAGCACATTTGTTGGAAAATAACGCTTGAAATCCTCGGCGCTTTCATTTGGCCAGCCCAGCGTTGAGAACGGCCAGAGCGCAGAGCTGAACCAGGTGTCAAGCACATCCTCATCCTGTCTCAGATCATCGCGTCCCAGCTTGGCGCGAGCTTCTTCCTCACTGCGCGCAACGACCATTTCACCTGTCGCATCGCAATACCAGGCAGGAATCCGGTGGCCCCACCACAATTGACGGGAAATACACCAGTCGCGAACATTTTCAATCCAATGCAAATAGGTTTTCTCAAACCGGTCTGGGACGAATTTTACACCCTTGCCTGATTTTTGAGCATCGATAGCTGTTTCCGCCAGCGGCTGCATTTTTACAAACCACTGTGTCGAAAGATAGGGTTCTACTACTGCTCCCGTACGCTCGCTATGGCCTACTTGATGCACATGATCCTCGATTTTAATCAGCACGCCCTGCTCTTGCAAATCCTTGACGATTTGCTTGCGGCACTCGCTACGGTCCAGACCTTGATACTTGCCGGCTTCCTCGTTCATCGTTCCGCTTTCATCCATCACAGTGATTTGGGGCAAGTTATGACGCAACCCAACCTCAAAGTCATTCGGATCATGAGCTGGCGTAATCTTTACCGCACCGCTTCCGAACTCCTTCTCGACATAATCATCCGCGATAATCGGGATTTCGCGTCCGGTCAAAGGCAGTACCAGCATTCTACCAATCAGGTCTTGATAACGTTCATCCTTCGGATGAACAGCAACCGCGGTATCCCCAAGCATGGTCTCCGGCCGGGTTGTAGCTACCGTAATGGAGCCGCTGCCGTCCTTTAGCGGATACTGTAAATGGTACAGGTGACCATTCACTTCTTTATATTCAACTTCAATATCCGACAAGGCTGTCCGCGCCGCCGGATCCCAGTTAATGATGTATTTTCCGCGGTAGATCAGACCCTTCTCATACAGCTTAACAAACACCTCCCGTACAGCTTCGGATAATCCTTCATCCAAAGTAAAGCGTTCGCGGGAGTAGTCCAATGAAAAACCCATTTTCTCCCATTGTTCATGGATTGTATTTGCGTAAAGCTCCTTCCATTCCCACACCTTCTCCAGGAATGCTTCACGGCCCAGATCATAACGAGTCACGCCCTGCTCGCGCAGCTTCTGCTCCACCTTCGTCTGCGTGGCAATTCCCGCATGGTCTGAACCCGGGAGCCAAAGCGCGTCATAGCCCTGCATCCGCTTAGTGCGGATCAGAATATCCTGCAAGGTAAAATCAAGCGCATGCCCCATATGAAGTATGCCGGTAACATTCGGCGGAGGGATCACGATTGTATATGGTTCTGCATCCGGCCGTTGACCCGCCTTGAAAAAACCGCCCTCCATCCAGTACCGGTACCATTTCTGTTCTGCGGCTTTCGGATCATAGGTCGTCGGCATGTCGGCCGACATCGATTGAGATGATTGATGATTTTGATCTGACATGTTTCCAAGCCTCCGTCAACAAAATTAATAATACAAAAAAAGCCCTTCGTCTCAAAGGACGAAAGGCTTTGCTTTCGCGGTACCACCTTTGTTTTACAGCAACGCATCCCTAGAGATTCCTGTTCATGCCCTCAGGCAATCATAGAAATACCGGAAGCGTATCCGTAACACTCATACACGTAACGGGTGCGATCCGGCCCATTCTATTCGCAGCCATTCATGCTGCGGGTGAAACGGGCGACTCCCGGGCGACTTCGGCCAGCAGCATCCTGCGGATATTCCCAGCACATCCATCCGCTCTCTGAAGGGCTTACTGCCTACTCCTCCCAATCCAAGTCATTGCCTTATATGTTATCCAATATTTATCTTTATCATAATATCCTGAATACATACGGTAGTCAACCTGGATTGGAAAAAATGGACTTAAAGGGTATAAGTGTGAAGGTTGGTGCAGTAAAAGCTTTCTGAAAGAAAGCTGCATCGAGAGCATACGCTCGGAGTGGTCGCCTTTGCGAGTGGATTTCTTCCTTGTCAGAACTTATTACAATAAGAGAAATCCGCGAGCAACAGCGATCGTAAGCACACTTCATACGTTGCCCCCAGCACGCAGAATCATTGGGTCCATAACAGCAAAAAGGTCGTGCGCTATGGCACGACCCCATTACCCTATGGAATATACAGCACCTGTCCCTCGGCAAGGTGATTTTCCGAGAGTCTGTTGTATAGTTGCAATTCACGGGAGCTAAGCTGATATCGGTCTGCGATCTCGTCCAGCGTCTCCTCCCGCTGCACGATAACCAGCTTCACTTTGCGGAAAGGCGTCTGTTCTTCAACATTTCTGATGAACAGGTTTTTCCATCTTATTTCTTCCTCTAAAATTCCTTCATCAGCCAAAGAGTTCAGCTCAGCCAGTGCCTGCTCACTCGGTATTTCCTCTGCCGTCTGGCGTTTCCCCTTCAGCAGCTTGCTCAGCCCGAAGTGCCCTTCGTTCGCAGATTTTTCCGGTTTTTTGCTGCCAAGAGCAATTTTCATTTCCTTCTTCTCTTCTTGTGCCGGGGCTGCGTTCTCTTCTATTTCGGGCTCCAAGTCCAGTTCCTCGTTAGGAAGCGCCTCATGAATCGGGGCAGGAGCTTCCTCTTGAATAGGTTCTACATAAGCCATCACAGGCTCGCTCTCCGGCTCGTTATCAGACAAAGCAGGTTGCGTCTGCAGCTCTCTCTCCCTGTCCAAATGCTCCTGGGGACTTTCATCGGTCGGGTCACTAGCTGGCGTCAACGGATGAAATTCCAGCTCGACCTCTTGCGCAATCTCCCGATCATCATCCTCATCCGTCTCCTGCTCGTTCCAGCTTGAAGCAGAGGCTGCCTTCTTGTCCGCAAAATCAGCCCGGCTAAACAGAGGCGATTCCTCGTCATTCCATGATAACGGGGAAGCCTGCTCGTCCTGACCTGGCTGTGTCTGCTGCGCCTCCTGTTCCCAATTCCGGAAATGCTCCGTATAGCTGCGCTCCAGTTCTCCCGATTGAAATCCGCTGCCCCAATCGGTCAACGATTCCTGAACCGCCTGCTCATTAACATCTGCAGCAGGCTCATAGGCAGCTGTGAATTCGCGTTCCTTCCACTCATCACTGCTGTCATCCCGTGACGCAGACTCTACGCCGTGCAATGAGAGAACACCGGTTATGTTTAAGCTTTTTGAGCTAAGCAGATCGACATCGAAATTGTCGATCTCGACGGCAATGTCCTCCAGCTTGCCAACCCGGCTCAGCGGTATCGTAATTTCAACCGGAATCCAATGCTCCAGTTGATGTGTGCCTTCTCCGCCGCTGTATACGCCCGACAGGAGCAAATGCCCGCGCAGCGAAGCATAGTCCTCTCCGGGAATAACCTGGATTCTAGGAACCAGCTCCATTTCCTCCAGCTCTTCAATGCCGGCAACGTTCTCTCCCAGGTGTACGCGTTCATAAATATCAAACCTCAGACCGTAGGATTGATCGGCCAAAATAATTCCCTCCCTTCAGCATATCCAAACATGATTTTGTATCCGGTAAGTGCACGGGTCCAAATCATCGCTCGATTTTATCTATATGCTTAAAAAGGGAGTGCATGACTCCTTTTTATTCTGCCGATCTCAGCTTGGCTAGGATTCCCTCCCAGGCTGCCGGCCAAGGATCGGATACAACGACCAGTTCACCCGTCATCGGATGAGGAAAGGACAAGCTCTCCCCATGCAAGGCCTGATGCTTCAGATATCGCAGGCTGCCGCCATATAACGCATCGCCTAGCAGCGGATGTCCCATATAGCTCATATGGACCCGGATTTGGTGGGTTCTCCCCGTCTCCAGCGTAAGTCTTACAAGACTTGAAGCAGGATGGGTCTCCACTAATTCAACCCGGGTAACTGCCTTTTTTCCTGTAGGAGATACTCTCCTCCTGGAAGCATGATGGCGATCTCGTCCGATCGGCTCATCAATGAGCCGCAGTGAAGCTGGGACTATTCCATCAACCAGAGCAACATAGATGCGTCCGATTCTTTTTTCCTCCATAGCCGTCTCAAGCTGCCGCCGTGCCAGCTCATTCTTGGCATACAGGACCGGCCCTGAGGTGTGTTCATCCAAGCGGTGAACATGCTCGGGAGCAACCAACTCTCCGCGGCCGGAATAAAGACCGGACACGAGATTAGATAATGCCGGCTCTCGGCTTACTCCGTCCGAATGCACCTTGATCCCCTGCGGCTTGTGGACCACAAGGCAGTAATCATCCTCATATAGAACCTCCACCGGTTCAAGGGCAGGAGGATATTGAGAAATCTTAGGAGGAAAGCCATGTATACGAAGCCGGTCGCCCGCAAGCTTGATTCCACCGGCAGCTTCTAAGGAAGCGAGCCACTTCCGGTTCAGTCCATACTCCTCTTCCAACCACAGAAGGGCCGCACTCATGCGGCCCCCCTCTTCGCGGGCAGGAAGCTTGCCAGGCATCAGCTCCAGCCATTCCCCCCGCCTGATCCCCGGTTTGCGCAGACGGCTCACAGCGCTCTAAGCGCACGGCGATGTGCTTCGATCGTGGCTTCAATATCCTCTTCGGTATGGACTCCGGATACGAACATCCCTTCAAACTGAGAAGGAGCAATATTAATCCCTTCTGTGACCATCGCTGCAAAATACCGGCGGAACAGCTCCAGATCGCTGCTCTTGGCCGTATCATAATTCACAACCTCGTCCGAGGTGAAGAATGGACATACCATCGAGCCTACCCGATTAATTCGGCATGGAATGCCCGCTTCCCTCGCATTCACCGTGAAGCCCTCTTCCAATCTTGCCGACAAACGCTCCAACTGATCATAGACCTCCGGCGTGAGCAAGGATAAGGTCGTATATCCGGCAGTCATCGCAAGCGGGTTACCGCTAAGCGTTCCCGCTTGATAGATCGGCCCTGTCGGTGCAATTTGCTCCATAATTTCCCGTTTGCCGCCATACGCTCCTACAGGCAGTCCGCCCCCGATTACTTTTCCCAGACAGGTCAAATCAGGAGTGACTCCATAACGCCCTTGAGCACAATGAATATGTACCCGGAACCCGGTCATCACCTCGTCAAAGATCAGAAGGCTTCCATAACGGGTTGTAATCTCACGAAGCCCTTCCAAGAAGCCTGGGAGCGGAGGCACCACGCCCATGTTGCCTGCGACAGGCTCCACGATAACCCCGGCAATTTCATCACCAAAACGCTCAAAGGCAAGCTGTACCGAAGCAAGATCATTATAAGGAACGGCAATCGTATTAGCCGCAACGCCCTCAGGAACGCCGGGACTATCCGGAAGGCCCAGCGTCGCGACGCCTGAACCCGCCTTGATCAATAGACTGTCCGCATGACCGTGATAGGAGCCTTCAAATTTCATAATTTTGCTTCGTCCCGTGTAACCTCGAGCCAGCCGGATCGCACTCATCGTTGCTTCCGTCCCGGAGTTAACCATCCGCACAATATCAATAGACGGTACCCGCTCGGCCACCAATTCGGCCATTTTCGTCTCCAGCAGGGTTGGCGCACCGAAGCTAGTGCCTTTGGACGCTGTTTCCTGCAAGGCCGAGACGACCTCAGGATGGGCATGTCCCATAATTAAAGGACCCCATGAGCCTACATAATCAATATATTGGTTACCGTCAATATCAAATACTCTGGAGCCTGCACCATGATCCAGATAGATCGGGGTTAGTCCCACCGACTTGAATGCCCGCACCGGGCTGTTGACTCCACCGGGCAAAACCTTTTTTGCCTGCTCAAATGCCTGACGCGAATGCTCATCACGATGCCGTCCTAAATTTCCGCTCATAAGCTCAGCTCCTGTTCCCCTTATTTTCCTTCCCGTAACCAGCGCGCCGCATCCTTCGCAAAATAAGTAATGATAATATCGGCTCCCGCGCGCTTCATCCCTAACAATATCTCCGTCACGATGGCCCGTTCAGAGATCCAGCCTTGCTGGGCAGCCGCCTTGACCATGGAATACTCTCCGCTCACATTGTAAGCTACGATTGGCAGGTCGAACTGGTCTCTAAGCAGGCGGACAATATCCAGGAAAGCCATAGCAGGCTTCACCATCAGCATATCTGCGCCTTCCAATACATCCGATTCCGCTTCACGCAGTGCCTCGCGCACATTGGCAGGATCCATCTGATACGTCTTGCGGTCACCGAATTGCGGCGCCGAATCGGCTGCTTCCCGGAAAGGACCATAGAAAGCAGAGGCATATTTTACCGAATAGGACATAATTGGAATATGGCTGAAGCCTGCTTCGTCCAATCCGGTACGGATCGCGTGTACAAAACCGTCCATCATATTGGAAGGAGCAATAATATCCGCTCCAGCTTGAGCTTGAGATACCGCTGTACGAACTAGCAGTTCCAGGGACTCATCATTCAAAACATCCCCGCATACATGGCCATCCCGCTCAAAGGTATGAACCATTCCGCAATGGCCGTGATCTGTAAACTCACATAGACATGTATCTGCTACAACCAGAAGATCGGGATAGAGCTCCTTGATTTTTCGGGTAGCTTGTTGAACAATTCCATTCTCGTCATAAGCGGAAGAGCCTACGCTGTCCTTGCTCTCCGGAATTCCGAATAACAGGACGGCCGGAATGCCCAGATCAACGATGTCCTTCACTTCTTCTTCCAGCGTATCCAGAGAAAAGTGATATACCCCTGGCATCGAGTTGATTTCTCTTTTGATCCCGCTGCCATGCGCCACAAAAATCGGCTGAACGAAATCATTTACATCTAATACGGTCTCACGCACCATTCCACGAATACCTGCCGATTGCCGAAGCCGGCGATGTCTTACGATTGGAAAACTCATGGATTACCCTCCTATATAACTAATAAATCGAATTATGTCATCATTGCTGCGAGCCTTGAAGCGCCTTCCATTCAACAAGCTTCTGCACGAGACTGTTAATCGTAGCCTCTTCCGCCATCAGATCGACATGCAAGCCGGCTGTCTTTGCCGTCTCGGCCGTTACCGGACCGATGCAAGCGATCGTAACCTTATCCAATGCTTGAACGGGATTCTCTATCCCCATATTTCTTAGAGCCTTCATGAAATAAGTAACCGTAGAGGAGCTCGTGAAGGTGACAGCATGTATGCCGCCCTTTCCCAGCAGCCGCAGTAATTCGTCATCGTCCTCCCCGGCGGGAACTGTCTCGTACATCACCGCTTCGACCACTTCGAGTCCGAGCTTTTTCAGTTCTTCCGGAAGCCAGGAGCGGGCCAAATCTCCGCGAGGAAGCAGCACCTTCTGACCCGGTTTAAGGACAGGTCCGAATGTCTCCAGCAATCCTTCAGCCTGGAAAGTTCCCGGAAGCTCCTCCGAGGTCAGCCCATGCTGGCGCAAAGCTTCTTTCGTGGCGGGACCGACTGCAATAATCCTTGCTTTATGCATAGAGCGGATATCGCGCCCCGTCTCCAGCAGGTGACGGAAGAAGAATTCAACCCCATTTACACTTGTGAAAATCGTCCAGTCAAACGTATCCAGTTGTCCCAGTGCTTCTTGTGTACGCTGCAAAGCTTCCCCTTGAGGCCAAGCAAAGTCAATCACCGGATACTCATAGGCCTCGCCGCCGAGCTCCTCAATTTGATGAACCAGACCGCTCGCTTGCGATCTGGAACGAGTCACGAGAATGCGGCTGCCGAAGAGCGGCATCGTCTCAGCCCATTTCAGAAGCTCGCGCTGTTGAACTACCTCGCCCACCACAATAACGGCCGGCGGCTTGAAATCGGCCTCCAGCACTTTTTGCTCGATATCGGAAAGTGTACCGACAAGCGTCTCCTGTTCAGCTCGTGTTCCCCAACGAATCAAAGCGACCGGCGTCTCCGGACTCTTTCCGTAGGTCATGAGTTGGCCGCTGATATAACCAATCTTGGCTACCCCCATCATAAACACCAGGGTACCTGTCGCATTGGTCACGCGTTCCCAATCAATAGCTTCATCCAGCTTATCGGGGCTTTCATGTCCGGTTATGATGGACACGGATGAGGCCATATCCCGATGGGTCACCGGTATACCCGCATAAGCGGGAACCGATATAGCTGCCGTGATGCCTGGGACGATCTCATAGGGAATCCCGTGCTGACGCAGCAGCCCGGCCTCCTCGCCCACACGGCCGAAGATCGTCGGATCGCCGCCCTTCAGTCTTACCACAGTCTTGCCGCTAAGGGCTAGATCGACCAGCAGTTGATTGATATCCTCCTGCTTCATCGTGTGGCGATCGGTTCTTTTTCCCACGTAAATCATCTCCGCACCGGGCCTTGCCTTCTTCAACAAACTGGGGTTCGCAAGCCGGTCGTAGACGATGACATCCCCCTTAGCAATGCAATCCAGACCCTTGAGCGTAATAAGCCGGGCATCCCCTGGACCTGCTCCTACAAGATATACTCTCCCTTTCACCAATAATCACTCTCCAGTAGAAGCCAATATTGTATTTGCGCCTTTGGCAATCAGCTTGCCTGCCAATGCTTCTCCCAGAAGGAGAGGATCATTGCCTGCCATCGATTGTCTCAAAATCACTTTTCCATCAGGTGAGCCTACCAGACCGGTCAACACCATTTCTGCAGGTGCTTCCTTGTCCGACCCCGGATTCAGCTGTGCAAAGGCTCCAATCGGCACCTGGCAGCTTCCTCCAAGCACGTTTAAGAAACGGCGCTCGGCCGTTACTGTCACCGCCGTATCCGGATCATTGTATAAGGAGAGCAATTGCTTCACAGCCTCATCGCTTTCCCGGCACTCGATGCCCAAGGCGCCCTGTCCCACAGCAGGCAGACAAATCTCAGGCGGCAGATAGGAGGTGATTCGATCCTCCCAGCCCATTCTTAGCAAACCCGCGGCAGCAAGAATAATAGCATCGAATCCCTCATCTTCCAGCTTGCGCAATCTGGAATCGATATTTCCTCTAAGCGGCTCAAGCACGAAATCGGGCCGATTCGCGGCAAGCTGACTGGAACGCCGCAGACTGCTCGTACCGATCCTGGCTCCTTGAGGAAGCTGCGACAGCTCCAGACCGTTGCGGGAGATAAGCGCATCCCGCGGATCTTCCCGTTTGGGAATCGCGCCGATGATCAAGCCTTCAGGAAGCTCAGCAGGCATATCCTTCATACTATGTACTGCCAGATCAATCTCTCCGTCCAGCATCGCCTGTTCAATCTCCTTTACAAACAGGCCCTTTCCTCCGACCTTTGACAAGGTTACGTCCAGAATTTTGTCGCCTTTCGTAACGATCTTTTTGATCTCAAAGTTGTATGGCAGATCTTGCTCAGCACAAATTTGCTCCAGGGCCCTGATCACATGTCCGGTTTGAGTTAAAGCCAATTGACTCTGCCTGGTTCCAACAATAATAGTGCGCTTCATGCTTCATCATCCTCCCGATAAGCTTCGATCCAGTTCATCCATTCTTCTTCACTCCACGGAGTAAATGTTCCCTGACGGATCTGAGCCAGCATATCCATATCTCTAACTACTCCAAGCAAGACGGACCTTCTATGAGGGTCTCGAACCTGGGCCTTTACCAGCGTTCGCGCCATTGCCATCGCATCCAGATATAGCTCATAGTCATCGCCGTAGACTTCGTCAATCTCGCGGCATAAGCGGCTTGCTGCAGCCGGCCCGCTTCCCGAAGCGGACACAGACAGGACCAGCTTCCCGCGCCTCAGTACACTCGGAGTAATGAAGGAACCTCGTCCCCCATCCCCGGCATGATTCACCGGAATTCCTAGGCGGTTAGCTTCTTCAACGACTGCGTCATTAATCTCTGGTGTATCTGTTGCTGCGTATGCCAGAAAGGCCCCCTCAAGGTCACCCTCCCGGTAGCCTCGCTGAATCCATTCAAGAGCTCCTTCAAGAAAAAGACGATGCAGCCGTTCACTTGTTGCGGGGCTGACAATCCTTACTTTGGCATCCGCATCCAGCAAAGAAAGCGCCTTTCGTTCTGCAACGAGTCCGCCCCCGATGATGATACAGCTCCTTCCTGACACTTTCATCATCAATGGAACATAAGTCTGCATAGTGTCCCCCCTGTCACGCTCTTACAACCTCAATGTGTATAGCATACTGTACACACACTTATTTTTCCACTGACAGACTCTTTCAGAGGTTGTTCAGAAAGTGATCTTTCGATCCTTTTAGAGCACACAATTTCGTGCATGTAAAAAAAGCCCTCGTGTATAAACGCTCCGCTCCGCAGGCTAAGCCTGAGGAGCAAAGATTCGTCATACCAAGGACTACTACACGTTATACAGTAACTTGAACCAACGAAGGCTCAACTACAGCCGGGAATTCCTTCGGTGCCGGAGAATCCGCTTCCTTCGCGGTCCATTCCTGACCAGCGCTGTTCTCCTCACCTAAAGCTTCCATTTGTTCTTCCAGCGCAAAAATTTGCGTAAACCATTCAAGCGCCTCAGGACCATTCTCTTCCGCAGCCATCTCCTTGATCCGGTTAACCGGATCATGCAGCATCTGATTCACAATGCTCTTGGTCAGCCGGCGGATGACCTTGCGTTGCCGTTCATCAAGCTCCGGAAGTTTGTTGAACAGACTTTCCAGGGTTGCTTCATGGATGGCGGATGACTTGGATTGCAGAGCTTGAATCACCGGCTTGATGCCCTGCGTGTGGAGCCAGTTGCCAAAGACGGAGATCTCATGCTCAATCATGCTCTCAATCTTGATGGCCTCTCCTCTCCGCATTTCCATATTACTTTCCACGATTCCTTCCAAATCGTCAATATCGTATAAAAACACATTATGCAGTTCAGCAATTGCAGGCTCAATATCCCGGGGAACCGCTATATCGATCATAAACAAAGGACGCTCAGGACGATGCTTCATCCCCGCAGCAACCTGGGCGGATGTCACAACATAGCCCTCCGCTCCGGTAGAGCTGATAAGGATGTCCACCTCAGACAAGCGCTGCATCGCTTCCTGCATCGAGCAAGGCGTTCCATCAAACTTGGAGGCAAGCTCCTGGGCTTTGGCGAAGGTACGATTCGCTACCAGAAGCTCTGCGGCTCCTGCGCCGCTTAGATGCTTCGCTGTCAGCTCACTCATCTTTCCGGCTCCAAGAATCAATACCCGCTTGCCTTCAAAGCTTCCGAAAACACGCTTGCCCAGCTCAACTGCAGCATAGCTGACCGAGACCGCACTTTCGCCAATGGCTGTTTCCGAATGGGCCCGTTTGCTAAGCGTTATAGCCTGCTTGAACAGCATATTGAACCATTTGCCGGTCGCTTTCTGCTGTTGCGCCAACAGAAAGGCATTCCGGACCTGTCCAAGAATCTGGGTCTCGCCAAGGACCATGGAGTCCAATCCACAGGTGACTCGGAATAGATGACGTAAAGCTTGTTCATCTTCATATATATATAAGTGCTTGGTAAACTCCTCGCGCGGAATACCAAACCACTTTTCCATAAAGCCTCGGATAAAATGACCACACATATTCAACCGGTCTACAACCACATAGATTTCGGTCCGGTTGCAGGTAGCAATTATGACACCTTCCAATACACTCTTGGTGCGCTTCAGTTCTTCCAGCGCTTGTGGCATATCTGTATCTGCAAAGGCAAAACGCTCCCTGACCTCAACAGGCGCAGTCCGATAATTCAATCCCACAACTACAATGTGCATTGCAAAGTTCACCTGCCTCTTGAAAGTTTAGGCGTTAAATTTAACTAATCAACAAAAACAATGTTAATTATATCACACCAAATTTGAATTCCCCTTGGAATTAGGTGAGTAATTTATGAATGTTTTATGAACGTCCACATTCAAAACAAATAACCATGGATATTGTCCATGGTTAAATTTATATTATCGCAAAATTCTTCTTGGTTTACATAAGTCGAGGCGAATTGCTTTACACCAATTCTACGGGATTCAAAGCAGGCGTTGCAACCTCCATCTCACCCGTTCCGCGAATCAATGTTTTTGCGTAGCTTTTCTCGGCTTGCAAGACAGTTACCAGATACTCCACGGCCTGCTGAGGATCGACATCCTCACCACAGGTGTAGCAATCAATTGCAGCAAAGCCTTTATCAGGATACGTATGAATCGAGAGGTGACTCTCCGACAGCATTACCAACACAGTAGCGCCTTGCGGCTCAAACTTTCTCGATTGAATAGAGAGTACAGTTGCCCCGCAGACATCCGCCGCTTCGACTAAGAAAGCCTGAAGCAAATGCTCATTATTCAATACCTCAAAGTCCACTCCCCAAGCATCAACAGCAACGTGTCTTCCGAAAGTTGAACATTCCACCTTCGGTTCCCCCTTCCTAGGAATAAAATGTTTGACCTAATTTCATCCGCTAGGACCTACGTCATTCACTTCCCGAGGGAAAACTCTCTCGCAACATCAACATGTCCTGAGTGAATCCTGGTTCCTATATTCTTTTCAACGAGATTAAAAATAACATCTATCCAAGACAAATGCAATACTTTTTTGTCCCGCTCATATCATATTCCCGGCTCTGCAATTAGGATACCTCAATGAAGCCTGCTGATTATTTAATAATAAAGGCACTGAGGAGCGATAGCATAACTAACGCGTCCACAGTGCCAACAGTTCTATTTGTTTATAATGCCAATAGCTCTGCGCAGTTCTAGTTCAAGCAACTTTACTCCGCGCTCTGAGGCTCCAAACAGAGACGAATCAAATCATCCACATGTGCTGTAGCAAGACATTCCACCGTGTCGGCAGCACCGTAGTAAATCTTCACCTCGCCGGAATCTTCGAGCAGCATGCCACCCGGGAAGATGACATTATTGCGGAAACCGCCTGCGACCTCATAGTCTGCCTCCGGCACGAGGAGCGGCGACTTGTATATCCCGCGCACGCGACTTGGATTGTCAAGCTCCAGCAGCATGATCCCTGCTGTATAGCGCTTCTTCCACGCAGGCTCCCAGCCGTTCTTGCCGCGTGCCGGGTCCAGGTCAACCGCATGGAATGTGGTAAGCCAGCCTTGCTCCGTCTTGATTGGAGGCGCCCCCGGGCCGATCTTGTCATTCGCATAGGGGACCTGTTCCACGGCTAGCAACAGCTCTGAATCCCCCCAGTAGCGCAGATCGTTCGAGCGGCTCAGCCACATATCGAACCGATCCCTACCGCCCCGGCTATATACCGTGAACGGGCGCTCCAAACGTACATACTGACCACCGATCTTCTCAGGGAACAGGACCATATTTCGATTATCCGGCACGGACAGACTAAGTACCTCAAACGATTGAAAATCATCCGTAACGGCAATTCCGCCACGTATACCATGCTTGGTATCTACTGCAAAGCAAAGATAGCAGCGACCCTCAATCACGGTGAGCCGCGGATCATACACTCGCTGAACCTCCTCATCATGCCAGCTCCAGCATGGAGTCGGCTCGACCTTCCAGTCTACCCCATCCTCACTGAAAGCCAGCCCCAGATTCGTGGTATGGCTCGGGTATACCTGCTCCCCCTGCTCATTGCCGTAGTCATTGCGGAATACCATCACATACTTGCCCTGAAATTTGGCAACCCCCGCATTGAAGACCATTGCCGGACCATAGGGCACATCCTTGGGTGCAAGCACCGGATTAGCTGGATGGCGATAAATGCGCTTGCTCGATTCGATTGGAAATCCAAGATTAGCTTGCATCGTCGGTTTCTCCCCTTCTCTCCTCATCACTAAGCAGCCTGCATGGCAGTTTACTGCTGAAAATCACTGATGTAAAGCACATTGTCTGCCTTCTCCTTAAGCCAATTGCTGAAGTATTCATCAATCTTGGTCCCGCCAGCACTGTTCCACAGCGCCTGTACATCAGCGAGCGCCTGATCGGTCGTATATTTATCGCCGCTGACAATCGACTTTCTCCAGATATCACCGATGGTTTCCGTATTTTTGGCTATCACTTGCAGATCCGACGGCAAGCCTGGCCAGTTGATAACCGGATGTGCGTATGGCCGATCCGGATTAAGAAATGCTGCATGTGCAGCATCAATCAGCTCACTAAACCCCTTCTCTTCCGGGATATCCATGTTGAGCTTGACCTCAGCCTGCTCCTTCTCCGGCAATGTGCCGATAAAGCTCAGCATATTGAAATCAAGCATGCCTACGAGTTCAGCTTTATTCTTCTCCGCATCAATCGGGATCGCAACACCGTCTGCATCCTTGTTATAGTGAACACCCTCTATCCCGTTCTTGAGTGTCATGGCCGTGTCTTGATCTACCAGGAAATCAATATATTGCATAACAGCTTCCGGATCCTTGGCATTGGCATTGATAGCGCCAGTCATCTGAATCGGTGATTTATATTTGGGATTAAACGCGCCATATTGGCTTTCTGGCAGCGGAACTGGCTCAATCACCGCTCCGGGATCATTCTTCAACAAGGATTTGTATGCTTCCAGCAGCAAGGCATTGTCAATCCCGCTGCTCGACAGATAAATGCCCAGCTTCCCGCTTACCCAAGTTTGCTTGGCAACTTCGCCCGTCTTATCTGTCAGGAAGTCCTTATCCACGATGCCTTCCTCAAACAAGCGTTTCTGGAAATCCGCTGCTGCCTTAGCCTGCTCGCCTACTGTTGGATTAACCAGTTGACCGTCCTGTACAAAACGGCTTCCATTATTGAACATCGCATTGATGACAGATTCTGCATTATTGCCGCCCATGTTCATACCGAATGTGTCTTTCTCTCCGTTCCCATCCGGATCTTGCTCACGGAATGCCTTAGCCACCTCATAGAGTTGCTCCGTCGTGGTCGGCATTTCGAGCTGCAGCTTATCCAGCCAATCCTTGCGAATCAGCATGTAGTCATTCGTCTTCATACCCAGGATCCGGCCTACCAGATAGGTACCGCCATCATCCATCTGTCCGAGAGTGAGCAACTGCGGGAATTCCTCCGTCATCTTCTTGTAGGTGGTGCTGTGATTAGCAATCAGGTCATCGAGCTTCAGCAGCTGCTTCTGCCCATACAGCTGATTGAGGAAGTTGCCGTCATACTCCAGAATCAGATCGGGTGCATCTCCCGATGCGAACAGCAGATTCAGCTTCTGTACCTGCTCTGAGCGCGGGAATGGAATGAAATCAACCCCTACAGGACTATGCTCATTAATCCATTTGGACCAGATGTTGTCGTCCACCGTACCAGCTGCCGGCGGCACATTACCACGATCATACAAGGTAACGGTAATTGTACTGCGATCAGCAGCTGATTTGTCCCCATTCGCAGACTTGTCTCCTGCGGCTGACTTATTATTCCCTGTTCCGCATGCAGCGAGCACTAACACGATCAGCATAGTCGTTGCAATCAGCAATACACTTTTATTCCTCATCTTCATCTTACAACCCCCATTTATTAATATGCTTTGCCGTAACAAACAGCAAGACAATTCCTGCAGTTAACCCTTGACCGCACCAATCATGACACCCTTAACGAAATACTTCTGCAGAAAAGGATATACGAGCAGCATCGGAATGAGCATCACGAACAATGCAGCGGCCTTGATTGATTCCGGGGTCATCTGCTGGACACTCTCCGATTGGAGATTATTCATCTCCTGCAGCATCGTCTGACTCTGCACCATCTGTTGAACTATCACTGCAAGGTTATATTTGGTCGTATCGTGAATAAAAATCATCACACTGTAAAAGGAATTCCAATAACCGACCGCATAGAATAGCGTCAAGGTTGCAATGACCGGCATAGATAATGGCAGTACGATTCGCAGCAGCTGTCGGTACTCTCCGCAACCATCTATCTTGGCCGACTCGATCACCTCTTCAGGAATGCTTTCGAAGAAGGTTCGCATGACCAGCATATTGTACGTGCTAACCAGCCCCGTCAGCCACAATGCCCAATAACTGTTGATCAGCCCCAATGCCTTCAGGACGAGAAAGGTCGGGATCGTTCCGCCGCCGAATAGCATGGTGAAGACAATGATCAACGTAAGTGTTCTCCGTGCATAGAAATACCGCTTGGATAACGGATAGGCCGCCATGACCGTAAAGAGCATACTCAGACCTACCCCGACAACTGTAAGAATGACACTGTTCGTAAACGCTTCCACAATTCGCGTGCCCACAAACAGCGAGCGATAAGTCTCGAAGCTCCAGCCCACCGGCCACAGCGTAACAGTCCCGGACAGGATTGCATGATTATCACTCAAGGATACAGCCATCAGATGAATAAGCGGCAGCAAGCAACTGAGTCCAGCCAATGTCAGTATCACGTAATTAAATGCATAGAACCATCTTTCACCTCGTGTTGTTCTCATGGCCCCTCTCTTCCTCCCTCTGTATCAGCAGCTTTCTGATTGCATATGGTCTCTACCACAGGCCATTGCCGAATCTCCGAGCGACCAGATTGGCGCTGAACACCAGCACAAAGCCCACGATGGATTCGAACAAGCCCATAGCCGAGGTTAAGCTGAACTGTCCACCTTGAATACCTACCTTGTAGATATAAGTACTGATAACCTCCGATACGTTGTACACCCCGGAATTCTGCAGGACATACACAGGATCGAAGCCTACACTCATCACACTGCCCATCTGTAAAATCAGCAGCAGAACGATTGTAGCACTAATTCCAGGCAAGGTTATATTGATGATCTGCCGCCATTTACTGGCACCATCCATACTTGCCGCCTCGTAGAGAGAAGGGTCGATGCTTGTGATAGCAGCCAGGAAGATAATCGTGCTAAATCCGGCTTCCTTCCAGATACCAGCTCCGAGGAAAATTGTAATCCATGACCCCTCATCGTAGAGGAAGGGAAAGGTATTGCCCGTCATCCGCTCCAGAACGGCATTAATAATCCCATTTTGCTCGGCAAACATCGTCACTACGATCCCGCCAACGATTACCCATGAGAAGAAATGAGGAAGATAAACGAGCGTCTGCACCCATTTCATGAACCATTGTCTGCGTACTTCATTGAGCAGAATAGCGAGCAGGATCGGAATCGGGAAGCCGACAACAATATTCAATACGCTAAGCACCAGTGTATTACGAATAATGTTAATTGTCTGCGGGTTGCTGAAAAGAATCTTGAAGTTGTCCAACCCGATCCATGGACTATGAAGAATGCCGTCTGTAAAGTTGTAGTTTTTGAACGCCATGATTGCGCCGAACATCGGTACATACTTGAAGATCACGTAGAACAGGAGTACAGGCACAAATAATGAGAGCAACGGCAGGTTTTCTCTGAATCTCCGCTTGGTCTCACGTCGGCGCTGAACATGATTACGCAACTCCAGTGCACCACCAGTTGAGTCTGCCACAGGCAACCTCCTTCAATCCTTAATCAGAAGAATTAAGAACAATTTTGCTTATGATGTGGTACCACCCATACATCGACTATAGGACAGCGGCTTCTTGATGAGCAATCATCAAGTTTCTGCTTATCGCCATTTGGTAGAATATTTACCTTATTCACAATTGCGTTAAATCCAGACGATAGACGTTTTTACAAAAAACTGCTGACTCGCAGAAAAAAAAGCCTGTATCAGTCATCCATATTGGATAACTGAACAGGCTTAAAGCAATTGATTTTCCTGCTTGCGATAATCACCAGGTGTCATGCCATAATGCTTCTTGAAGCTGCGAATAAAGGTCATCGGATTCGTATACCCTACTTGCAGCGCAATCTGCTGAATCGCCTCATTCGTCTCCAGCAGCAGATGCTCCGCATGACTCAGGCGAACCTTGGCCAGGAAGTCAACAAATTTATCGCCGATTTCTTCACGAAACAAGGCGCTCATGTATTTGCCGCTAATCCCAAATTGCTCCTCCAGCATACTCAGTGAAAGATCCGGATTCGCATAGTGCTGCTCAATATATTGTCGCACCTCTTGCATTCGGCTATGATGCTTGCGCGACTCGCGGTATTCCGCAAGCCGGCCGTCCATCTCGGTAAATAAAGCCGTGAGTTGCTGCCTGGTCTCTTCAATCGTCTCCATCCCTTGTAATATACGCTCCAGAACCGGATACAGATCATTATTCCATAGCGACTGTCCCTCTTCAGAGAACTCCATCAATTCCCTGCGCAGCATCTGGGTAATATGATTAATCAGATAGTATACATCGCTCTTCGCGAAGCCGCCAGCAATCAGTTCCTGGAACAGCAGATGCAGCTCGTCCTTCCAGCGCTCTTCACCAATCCGATAGGCGTGAGTGAGGGAACGAATCTTTGGAATCAGTCTATAAACCTCTCGCTGACTTTCAACTTGCAGTTCTTCATAAGCAATTACACGTCCGCTGCCTTGAATGAACTTGTCATTCAGAGCCTCAAGAGCTTCCGCATGAATCAGATACAGCTGCTCCGGATCCGAGATCACCCTGCTGAGTCCAATCGAGACCGTGAAATCAAGATTGCTTCTGACCCAATCGGATAGCTGAGCAGCAATCGCATAGACCCTCCCCTGAGGCGCTTCCATTCCATTCCTATTCAACGAATCCCCTTGAGCAAGCGGCTCGGTTCCGTCCGTGTCGACCAGCAAAATCGTCATCCTTGGACCCTCCAGCCACTCCGCCCATATATTCACCGCATGCTGACCCGAGAGTTCTCGTACTACACTATTCATAACAAACTGAAATAAAAACTGATCACGTGTAGAATAACGATCGGCAAAATCCCCATAATGGTCGATCTCAACAATCCCAACCGACAGCTGTTTGGAAAAATCACATACTTTCAGCTTGGCAGCTTCCTTCTTCCATTCATCCCGATTCCAGATTTCGGTGCCGGCAACCAACTCACGCAGCTTGTGCCGACGCTTGAATATCAAGCTTTCTTCCTGTTCGCGCTCATATTCGAGTACCTGTCTAGTGAGATGCTGGAAAGCCTCTTCGATAATTTTCAGCTCATCCTTGGTCGGCTGCGACTGCGGCTGAAAAATCTCATGTTGGGCTGAGTGAAAGTAAACAATGCGCTGCATGATCGTATGAATTGGCTTGTATTGACTGCGTGCTGTATAGACGATCCAAGCGATGCCCAATATCAATAAAATAACGGATATCCCAAGCATCAAGGTGAACAGCCCCGAGGTGAAGGTATAAACCGAGCCATCCTGGATGCCCGTGGCGATCGTCCAGCCTGTATAGTCCGATACAATGTGATGCAATTCCTCCATCTTGTCCGGGAGCGAAGATTTGAAGATTTCCCGGCCATTGCTGCCAATTAATCTTGCACTGCTAATATCCGCCGCCTGGTTCATTTCTGCAACCAGTTGCTGCAGCTCGGATACCTTCACATTCACAACAATAAGTCCGCTCTCACCCTTGGGAGGAGGGTAATCGCTTACTAACGAGACGACATCTCTGGACTGGTCTGAATATTTGTTGCGAAGTGATCGTGCATCCGACCATTTGTGATCCCGCTCGCTGCGTTCCAGCCAATTTCGAATAAATGCCTGATCACCATGCTTGTCCAGCGGCAAATTCATCGTATCAGACAACACGGTCTCATCCGCGGCGCGATACAGATAGATCGAATCAATTAATGGTAATGACAGCTTGATCTTATCCAGTTCTCTAGAGATTTCGTACTTATAGAAATATCGTTCGCCAAGTTCCTTCTCATAAAAATAGGCTGCGAGCTTTTCATTCTGCAGCGCCGCATTCAAAACCTGCGTCTCAACCGCCTTGAGGTTGAAATCAACGCTCTGCTGAACATGCTCTGCAAATACCCCATTGGCACGAACAACATCTTGTTTGGATTGCTGGACAGTAGACAGGAAGGTTGCTCCTAACAGCACAAAGATAATTAATAATAACAACGGCAGATAAGAAAGTACCTGTTTTTTAAACCACCATCGACTCATTATCCGCCTCCAATCCTATCATCCCGTCATGCTATCCGATATCCTTGTATGTTCCCATACTTCCAAATTATTGTAGGTTATTTGGACTACATCCGTCAATCCGGCTGCCCCATCCGATTTAACCTTACAAAAAAAAGATCCTTCAAGGATTCCCCTGAAGAATCTTTATTCTGTATAACTGTACTTGTTAAGCTTCAAGTGCAAAGAGCCGGCGCGAGCAATTCCGAAGCTCGTCGTCAATCCGGTCGAGCACTTTCGGCTGGCTTGCTACAAACCGCTGATCCAGAAGCTGATTGATCCGGGTGTGGATCGACTCAATTTCCTGTTCAATGGCTTCGTTGCGATATATGCTCTGAAGTTCAGCAAGGGTATCCTTGAGCTCGAACACTAATTTGTACGATTCTCTCGAATACTCGACGATTTTACGCACTCTGCCATTCTCATAATAATACATCATCATGAATCCGTTAAAGATTCTGGTGACCATGCCTGAGCCCTTAAAGGCAGCAAAGAGCAATCTCATGACATTGGTCAAATGGGGCGTCTCCAAGCGGAAAGATAATTCACAGACATAGTTACCGTCTCTCAGGTCAAAAGGCAGATGGACTTCCTCCCCGCCGTCATCCTCCAGCACCACCTCTTGACTGCCGTTATCCAGCACTTTCACCCGCTGGCGGACATGAGGATCGTACACCTTATGAATAAACTGCGACATCTGGGCTTCCGACAAACACATACTGGCGTTTACATACTCTGTGGCTAACCGCTGAGCCATAAAAATCTCCTCAATTCTTCAATTTAGCAATTATATACAGTAATTATACAATATAACTCTGACTCCTTGCTCAACAGGTAAATCGTAAAATTGCGGCATATTTCAGGAAAAATCGGTTTGAGCCGTTTTTACATGCAAAATTATCGCAGTATGCTCACTTTCCTGCCATTCCTGCTTCAAATCCCTTCTTGATCCATCGATTTGGGGCTGTATACCTGATTAGGCTACAAGTTGTCCTCTTCTTGCTGCTCTGCACCGTCCTCGATAAAGGAATTAATCTGTTCCCATAGCTCGTCTCTCCCGATTCCCGCCTCCGAAGAGAAGAGCATCAGTTGATCTCCGGCCCGCAGCACAAGCGCATCCCGAATGATCTTCATATGCTTCTGCCAGCGGGACTTCGGAATTTTATCCGCCTTGGTAGCAACAACGCATACGGGTAAGTCATGATGCTTGAGCCAATCATACATCAGCTCGTCATCCTTTGACGGCGGGTGTCGAAGGTCAATGATCAACAGGATAAGTCTGAGCGTCTCACGCTCGAGCAAATACTTCTCTATCATGCCTCCCCAAGCCTGACGCTGGGTCTTCGACACTTTGGCATAGCCGTAGCCGGGGAAATCCACAAAATACAAGTCCTCATTAATCCGGTAATAATTCAGATGCTGCGTCTTGCCTGGTGTAGAGCTCGTACGGGCCAGATTCTTCCGGTTAATCATTCGGTTGATCAAGGAAGACTTCCCTACATTGGAACGCCCTGCCAGAGCAATCTCCGGCAAGGCATCGTCAGGATATTGACTAGGTCCGACTGCGCTTATTACAAATTCAGCTTGATTTACTTTCATACTTCCATTCCTCTCTCTAGTGCGGCCCGGACTGCTGTTCCACAAGCGCGTGCTCCAAAACCTGATCCATATGGGCCACAGGCACGAACGCCACATCTTCCTTCACACTATCCGGAATATCGCGCAAGTCGCGCTCATTATCCTTGGGCAGCAATATTTTCTTGTATCCTGCCCGATGAGCGGCGAGCGACTTCTCCTTCAGTCCTCCGATCGGCAGCACTCTTCCGCGCAGCGTGATCTCACCAGTCATTGCAACATCCTTTGATACGTGGCGTCCTGTCAGAGCGCTGATCAAGGCAGTAGCAATCGTAATTCCGGCAGAAGGACCATCCTTTGGAATAGCTCCCTCCGGGATATGAATATGAATATCGTTTTTCTCGTGAAAATCAGAATCAATTCCAAGCTCTGTTGCCTTGGATCTCGTATAGCTAAATGCGGCTTGAGCAGACTCCTTCATCACGTCGCCCAACTTCCCTGTCAGAATCAGCTTTCCGCTGCCCGGAACCACTGTAACCTCAATGACCAACGTTTCACCGCCAACCTCGGTCCAGGCGAGCCCGGTCACCGTTCCGATCTGGTCCTCTAATTCAGCAACCCCATAACGGAACTTCGGAACTCCCAGATAATCCTTGATCTCTTCCGGTCCTATAGCCAGTGTTTCCTGATCTTCGGATACAATTTTCTTGGCTGCCTTTCGGCATAACGCAGCAATCTGCTGCTCCAGATTCCGAACCCCTGATTCACGGGTATACTCGCGAATGGTGCGAAGCAGCGCTTCCTCGCCAATTTGCAGCTGATTCGGCTCCAGACCGTGCTCGCGCTTCTGCTTAGGCAGCAAGTATCTTGTGCCGATCTGCAGCTTCTCCAGCTCGGTGTAACCCGGAATATAGAGCATTTCCATACGATCCAGCAAAGGACGGGGGATGTTATGTACCGCATTCGCTGTCGTCACAAACATCACATTGGACAGGTCAAAAGGCACCTCTACAAAATGATCGCTGAATGTATTGTTCTGTTCTGGATCCAGCACCTCAAGCAAGGCCGAAGAAGGATCTCCCCGGAAATCCGAGGCCATCTTGTCAATCTCGTCAAGCAGAAAAACAGGGTTCAGCGTTCCGGCGGTTTTCATCCCCTGGATGATCCGGCCCGGCATCGCTCCGACATAGGTACGGCGATGTCCGCGAATCTCCGCCTCATCTCTCACCCCGCCGAGGGAAATTCGTACAAACTCCCTGCCTAGCGAACGGGCAATGGATCGAGCCAAAGAGGTCTTACCCACTCCGGGCGGACCGACGAGACAAAGGATCGGCCCCTTCAGCTTCTTCACCAGCTTCTGAACGGCTAAATATTCCAGGACACGCTCTTTCGGCTTCTCCAGTCCATAATGATCCTCATCCAGCACTTGCTCCGCCTTCGTCAGATCCAGATCATCCTCGGTTTTATTGCTCCATGGAAGACTCAGCAGCCAATCCACGTAATTGCGGATAACTCCGCCCTCCGCAGAGCTGGCGGGCATCTTCTCCAGACGATCGATTTCCTTAAGCGTCTTCTCACGCACTTTCTCGGGAAGATTCTTCTCTTCTAATTGCGCCCGAAGCTCCTCAACCTCTCCGGCACGGCCCTCCTTTTCGCCCAGTTCCTTCTGGATCGCCTTCATTTGCTCACGGAGATAGTACTCCTTCTGGGTCTTCTCCATTTGCTTTTTGACCCGCTGACTGATCTTCCGCTCCAGTTCAAGCACTTCACGCTCATTGTTCAGAATATCCAGCAGCTTCTCCAGCCGCATCCGAACCTCGATCGTTTCAAGAATTTCTTGTTTATCCTTAATCTTCAGAGACAAATGGCTCGTAATTACATCAGCAAGCCGTCCAGGCTCCTCAATGTCCGATACAGCTGCCAATGTCTCCGGAGTCACTTTCTTGGACAGATTGATATAATGTTCGAACTGAGTAAGTACTGTACGCATAAGAGCATCAACCTCAGGATCGTCGGACTCCTCTTCCGGCTGTTCCTTAGCCAACACCTCATAGTACTCCTCATTATCCAGGTATTCTACAATTTCCGCCCGCTCCATCCCTTCCACCAATACACGGATGGTCCCATTAGGGAGCTTAAGCATCTGACGAACCTTGGCGACCGTCCCGATACGGAAAATATCTTCTTGGGTCGGCTCTTCAATGTTCACTTCCGATTGAGAACACAGGAGAATTAAGTTGTCATCGACCATCGCTTTTTCCAGTGCCTTTACGGACTTGTCACGCCCGACATCCAAATGCAGCACCATGCTCGGATACACGAGCAGGCCGCGGAGCGGCAGCAAAGGAAAACGACGGCCTTTCATTTTATGGGGTCCCATCGCTATGCACCTCCAACGTTCCCTTCAGTAATGTTCAAAAATCCGGCCTTTGTTCACGCAGCAGATTCTAATGAAAAAACGGCCTCGCATCTTGAACTCATTTTTCTTCGTAATTTCATACCTATTTTAGCAAAAGTGATCTTAAAACACCAATGAAGGCGGCCGCGCAAACCGCAACCGCCCTTGCAATGCCGAAATGCCTACATGCCTCCATTCGGGGACGGAGAATTCGCCTGCAGGAACGAAGCCGGTGTTGGCATGGGAGCAAAGAGCTCCCCTCCGGAGCTAAAGCCGATATCCTTCTCTATTTCCGGTCCGAATACATGCCGAAACACCTCGCCTACCGACTCCACAGGAATAACCCGGAGCCCTTCCAGGCCTTCAAATAACGTTTGCCAATTGTCCTTTGGAATCAGAACCGTGGTAGCACCGGCTTGAAATGCGGCCTCCACCTTCGCCACCACGCCCCCAACCGGCTTGACCATACCATGAATGCCAATCTCGCCGGTCATCGCAATCCGATGGTCAACAGGAATCCGCCTTAGTGCGGAGGCAATAGCTGTCGTGATTGCCAACCCTGCAGATGGGCCGTCAATCGGAGTCCCGCCAGGGAAATTGATATGAATATCGTACCCTGCCGGGTCCAGCCCCATTCGTTTCAGAACGGTGATGACATTCTCCACCGAGCCCTTGGCCATGCTCTTCCGCCGCAGGGTCCGGCTTCCGCCTCCAATCTCCTCCTCATCCACTACGCCGGTGATGGTGCAGGTTCCCCTCCCGTTCTCCACCTTGACAGCCGTTGCCTCGATTTCAAGCAAGGTGCCCATGTTCGCTCCATATACGGCTAGACCATTAACTACACCGATTTGCGACTGCTCCGGGATTTTGCGTTCAGGACGCGGAGCAAGCTGACTGCTGGTCGCCACCCATTCCAAATCCTTGGCATCCAAATGTTCCCGCTTCTCGGTCAAAGCCAGTCCGGCAGCCAGCTGCACCATATTTACAGCTTCACGTCCATTGGTCGCATACTTTTTAATCACCTCAACCGCCTCCGGACAAGGCTGAAAACCAATCCTCTTTACGGCGTCCTCGGCGATCTGTGCGATCTCCTCAGGAAGCAGGGGCCTGAAGTAGATTTCCATGCAGCGCGAACGCAGCGCAGGAGGAATCTCCTGAGGGGAACGGGTCGTTGCCCCGACAAGCCTGAAATCGGCAGGCAGGCCATTTTGAAAAATATCATGGATATAAGCCGGAGTCCCATGATCCTCTGAATTGTAATAAGCACTTTCCAGATAGACCTTTCTATCCTCCAGCACCTTCAACAGCTTGTTCATCTGAATCGAGTGAAGTTCCCCGATCTCATCAATGAAGAGAATCCCTCCATGGGCTTTGGTCACTGCCCCCGGCTTCGGCTGAGGAATACCCGCCACGCCCATAGCCCCGGCTCCCTGATAGATCGGATCATGCACCGAACCGATTAAGGGGTCAGCTATGCCTCGCTCGTCAAAGCGGGCGATGGTGGCATCAATCTCCAGAAATTTCGCCTCCGCCTTGAACGGAGAGGCCGGGTTCTTCTTCGCTTCCTCCATCACAACGCGAGCAGCCGCGGTCTTGCCAACTCCCGGTGGACCATAAATAATCACATGCTGCGGATTGGCGCTGCACAGCGCAGCCTTCAGCCCGCGGAGTCCGTCCTTCTGACCGACAATATCGCTAAGCGCAGCCGGTCTTGTGCGCTCGGCGAGCGGCTTGGTTAAAGATATAGCTCTCAGCTTGCGAAGCTTCTCCATTTCCTTGCGGGATTCACGATCCACCGCACTCCGATTGCCCTTTTGGCTGCGGAGCTGATTCCAGAAGTAGAGGCCAATCACCACCGCAAAGAACATTTGAACCGCCATCAGAATGATACTTAAATCCATTTCATAGAGCCTCCCCACTTTTAACTGATACATGATAGTATTGCCCTTTCCCACCATCGTAAAACGACAGAGCCTACGAAATAGAAAAAAAGCCGCAAAGCGTCAACCCCGCTTCACGGCCTGGTATATAAATTTATTTGATTTCCGTCGATAATCGATGCTCTTTCCGGCCTGGAATTTCTCCGGTTGCCTCGTACACTTCCACAATATGATCAATTTCCTTTTTCAGCTCCGCCAGCAAATCAGCTTCAGGCACCTTACGGATCATCTCTCCATACCGGAACAGCAAGCCTTCGCCGCGCGCACCTGCAATGCCGATATCCGCTTCTCTCGCCTCTCCTGGCCCATTAACTGCACAGCCAAGTACGGACACCTTAATAGGAACCTTCAAATTAGCGATATAGTCCTCGACTTCATTAGCGAGCGAGAACAGATCGATATCCAGACGCCCGCATGTCGGACAGGATACAAGGGTAGCCGCGTTGGAGATCAGGCCA
Organism: Paenibacillus apis; assembly: GCF_018333295.1. Lineage (NCBI taxonomy): Bacteria > Bacillati > Bacillota > Bacilli > Caryophanales > Paenibacillaceae > Paenibacillus > Paenibacillus apis. Next base: position 151,677 of record NZ_BORS01000011.1, on the reverse strand, counting down.
AATGTCTTAAGCAGCTCTCTTGCTACCTTCACTTCTTCCACCGGATCCGCACTCAGTGAAATGCGCACTGTCGAGCCAATTCCCATAGACAGCAAAGCGCCGATTCCCGCCGCACTCTTTACGGTTCCCGAGAACAGCGTTCCCGCCTCCGTAATTCCAAGATGAAGCGGGTAAGGGATAACCTCCGCCGCCTTACTATAGGCTGCAATCGCCATCGGCACATCAGAGGCTTTTAAAGATACGATAATATCATGAAAATCCAGTTCCTCTAGAATGCCGATATGGTACAAGGCGCTTTCCACCATAGCCTCAGGAGTCGGATAACCGTATTTCTCCAGTAAATGGCTTTCCAGCGAACCGGCGTTAACCCCGATACGGATCGGAATACCCCGTTCTTTACAAGCCTTTACCACAGCCTCCACCTTTTCGCGACGGCCAATGTTCCCCGGGTTAATCCGCACCTTGTCGATCCCGTTCTCGATAGCTTTCAAGGCCAGCTTATAATTAAAATGAATATCCGCGACGAGCGGAATATGAATCTGCTTCTTGATCTCCTTGATGGCTTCTGCAGCCTCATCATTGTTGACCGTTACCCGGACAAGCTGGCAGCCTGCTTCCTCCAACCGCAGAATTTCCGCTACCGTAGCGTCAACATCTGCAGTCTTCGTTGTGCACATGCTTTGAATAAGGACTTCATTGCTGCCGCCAATCGTCAAATTCCCGACCTTGACCGGGCGCGTATTCTGTCTCAAGAAAGTCATTACATATCTCCCCCCAATAACGCCAAAGCTCCACCCCTGGCAGAGCAAGCGGAATAAAACCGCCTCCTCCCCAGAAGTGGAGATTGGGTCATCTATGCTGTGAAAGCCGCGCAGTTAGAACTTACGCGCTTTCCTCTTGCTTTTTGTTCTTGTTCTTCTTGCCTCCAAGCTCAGGAGACGTCTTCTCAACGACTACCTTCTCAGTGATCACGCAATCTGTAACATCATCCCGGGAAGGCACTTCGTACATCACATCCAGCATGATGCCTTCAATGATTGCGCGAAGTCCACGGGCACCGGTATTCCGCTTGATTGCTTCCTGGGCAATGGCCTCCAGCGCCTTGGGCTCGAACTGCAAGTTCACATTATCAAGCTCCAGCAGCTTCTGGTATTGCTTCACCAAGGCATTTTTGGGTTCGGCCAAAATCCGGACCAATGTCTTCTCATCCAACGGCTCCAAAGTCGAAATGACTGGAAGACGGCCGACAAACTCCGGAATCAGACCAAATTTAAGCAGGTCTTCAGGCAATACCATAGACAAGTATTCACCTGGCTTGAGGTCCTTTTGACCTTCGCTGCCTGCGTTAAACCCGATGACCTTCTTGCCGATCCGACGCTTGATCATCTGCTCAAGCCCATCAAAGGCACCGCCGCAGATGAACAAAATATTGGTCGTATCGATCTGGATAAATTCCTGATGCGGATGCTTGCGTCCTCCTTGCGGCGGAACGGAAGCTACTGTACCTTCCAATATTTTGAGCAATGCCTGCTGGACACCTTCGCCGGATACGTCACGGGTAATGGACGGGTTTTCCGATTTACGGGCAACCTTATCGATCTCATCAATATAGATGATGCCGCGCTCTGCCTTCTCCACATCATAATCTGCGGCCTGAATGAGCTTCAATAGAATATTCTCGACATCCTCACCCACATAGCCCGCTTCGGTTAAGGATGTAGCGTCCGCAATTGCAAACGGAACATTCAGGATTTTCGCCATGGTCTGAGCCAAGAGCGTCTTCCCTGACCCTGTAGGGCCGAGCAGCAAAATGTTACTCTTCTGCAATTCAACATCATCGATCTTGCTATGCGTATTTACCCGTTTATAGTGATTGTACACCGCAACGGACAACGATTTTTTCGCATACTCTTGACCAATAACATATTGATCCAGAATATCGCGAATTTCTCTTGGCTTCGGAATTTCCTTCAGGTCCAGCTCTTCCTCATGGCCGAGCTCCTCTTCTACAATTTCCGTGCACAATTCGATACATTCATCACATATATATACGCCCGGTCCGGCAACAAGCTTGCGAACCTGCTCCTGCGATTTACCGCAGAAGGAACATTTCAGCTGTCCCTTTTCGTCGTTAAATTTAAACATGTAAACACCCCTTCAAATATTAGATAGGCTTGGTGATGACCTGGTCGATAATCCCGTAGGCCTTAGCCTCTTCCGCGCTCATAAAAAAGTCGCGATCAGTGTCACGCTCGATTTTTTCAAGGGGTTGACCCGTTCGATCCACATAAATTTGGTTTAACTTCTCGCGTGTCTTAATAATCCACTCCGCGTGGATCTTGATATCGGCTGCCTGTCCCCGGACTCCGCCAAGCGGCTGGTGAATCATCACTTCACTATTCGGAAGCGCAAAGCGCTTGCCCGGTGCTCCCGCTGTCAGCAGCAAGGAGCCCATGCTAGCAGCCATGCCCACACAAATCGTGGACACATCCGGCTTGATAATCTGCATCGTATCATATATACCCATACCGGCTGTAACGGAACCACCCGGAGAATTGATGTAGAGATGAATATCCTTTTCAGGATCCTCTGCAGCAAGGAACAGCAATTGGGCAATTACGAGATTGGCAACATCATCATCAATCGCATTGCTCAGGAAAATAATTCGATCCTTGAGGAGTCTCGAATAAATATCATAAGACCGTTCTCCACGGTTTGTTTGCTCTACGACCATAGGTACCAGACTCATTAGCGACCAACCTCTCTTCATGTTCAGATAAATTGCTTACCACATATTTTATCACGTTCATAGGGCTATGTCATTTCTCACGCAATAACCCGCGTCTCTTTGAGATTACCTTATGTAACAGTTGTATTTGCAGAACTATTCTGGAAATAACTGTATAGCAAAAAGTGAAAAATTAAGGCACGCATTTAAGTATACGTGCCTTAATGAATGTCATGCAATTCAGCAAATGATTGCCAAGCGCAGTTCTTATTCTTCGTCTGTCTTCGCTCCAGCGGCTTCTTCCGCTTTCGGCTCGGACTTTGCTGCTTTCTTCGTTGTCTTCTTTGCCGCAGGCTTTGCAGCTTCTTCAGACTTTTCAGCCGCAACTTCCTTTGCGTTTGCAATCAGGAATTGGATCGTTTTGCGCAGAAGGACATCTTCCCTCAAGCTGCCGAGCGAGCCGTTAGCAGCAAGAATATTGCGGATTTCTTCAGGGGAACGCTTGTAAGCATCAGCCATGTCCTGAAGCTCTTTGTTAATTTCTTCTTCCGAAGCATCGATATTCTCAGCCTTGGCGATTTGCTCAAGCACCAGGTTGTTGCGAACACGCTTCTCGGCATCGACCTTCATTTGCTCCTTCAAGTCTTCTACCGTTTGACCGGAGAATCCAAGGAACATATCCAGGTTCATGCCTTGCGCACGCAAGCGGTTGTCGAAGTCGCGAACCATGTTTTGTACTTCACTTTGAACCATGGCTTCTGGAATCTCTACTTCCGCATTTTCGCCAACTTTATCTACAAGCACCTTTTCACGTTCAGCTTCTGCTTCTTTGCTCTTGCGGTCAGCAAGCTGCTTCTTCAAATCGGACTTGAATTCGTCCAATGTATCGAATTCGCTGACATCCTTTGCGAACTCATCATCAAGCGCTGGCAGTTCCTTACGCTTGATCTCATGAACCTTCACCTTAAATACAGCTTCCTTATTAGCAAGCTCTTCTGCTTGATAGGTTTCAGGGAAGGTTACAGTAACATCCTTGAAATCTCCCGTAGCCAAACCGATCACTTGGTCTTCAAAGCCAGGAATGAAGGTGTTGCTTCCAAGCTCCAGGGAATAGCGCTCGGCTTTGCCGCCTTCAAACGGTACGCCGTCCACGGATCCGTCAAAGTCGATTACTACCGTATCGCCTTGCTTAGCTGCTTCTTCGTCGATAACAACCAGCTCGGCATGACGCTCTTGCAGGCGAGTAAGCTCTTCATTTAGCTCGTCTTCGCTTACTTCAACGTTTGCAGCTGGAACTTCTACGCCTTTATAATCGCCAAGCTTCACTTCAGGCTTCACAATCACTTTAGCCTTGAACTTGAAGGCTTGTCCTTTTTCAAATTGCTCAATGTCTACTTCTGGACGGTCAACCGGGAAAATGTCGGTTTGCTCTACCGCTTCAGAGTATACTTCAGGAAGCAAGATATCGATTGCGTCTTGGTACAGGCTTTCAACGCCAAAGCGGGCTTCAAAGATCGGCCGCGGCACTTTACCTTTACGGAATCCAGGTACATTTGCTTTTTTGACTACCTTTTGAAAAGCTTTATCCAGTGCTGCGGCGACACGTTCCGCATCCACTTCGACCTCGAGAACGCCGAGGTTCTTCTCTATTTTTTCCCAAGTTGCTTTCATTTTATGCCTTCCCCTCCAAATTTCCATATACTTAAATACTGAAACCTCAATCGCGATCAAACAGCTATCTTGGTTCCAGTATAGCTGTCATTGTTCCACGATCAGAATAACCATTACATTATAAACAACAATACAGCATTTTACAAGGGCTCATCCAAGCCGCGAATTTTCCGGACTTTTAAAGAGCATACCGCTACGATTTAAAGACTAACCTTTCAGCCCGCCGGCGACAAATTGCCGGATGGAGCGATAAGCCTGCTCATAACGGAGTCTCAGACTATCTGTGATACTGTACATGGAGCGAATCTCCTGTTCATCCAGGTTTGCCGGGACACTCTCTGACACCGTCTTATGCAATGCCGCCGCCCAGATATCAATGAAATCATCCTCTTCGTTGAGCAATGAAATGTAGTCCTTTGTTCCATACATAGCCATGATAAACTGGCTCCAAAGCTCTTGCGAAAAATAAAACAAGGTCGGATTCTGCACCTGTGCATGATCCGCAATCCGATCCAAGACGGCATGAATCGGCCTAGGAAAATCCTCCGGATTCAGCGGAACAAAGTCCAACTCGATCTCTACTCTCTCGCCAGAGCGCGATAACGTGACGATCCCTGAAGTCTCCCTTCTTCGCAAAATCTGCAAGGCCCGAAACTGCAATAACGGATGTAGCTGCTGCTGTTCCAGCCAGTCGATCAATGCCTTATCAACTTCCGGCTTATCGAGATAGGCCAGTTGATCCAGCGCCAGCAAGGTCTGTTCGGACAGCGGCTTTTTGATAACGGTGTTAAGCAGCTTTTCGGCATATTGCGCATCCTCCGCCATCTTCGCCTCCAGATGCCGCCTCGCCATTTCTTCTTCTCCCTCGTCTTCTGTTCGGGATTGCTCCGCCGCTTCTCCCTGAAGGTTGGGAAATGCATCGATTAACCAATTCAACAAGGCGCGCCACTCATCATACAGACGTTCCTCTTGTCCTTGGCATTGCAACAAAAACCGCAACAGATCAGCCGCCTCGCCATAGCGCTCCGTCTCCAGCATACGAGTCAGCTCAATCTGATAGAAATCCAGTGTCTTCGGAAATAACACCAGGTTGTTTTCGCTATTGTGATTCCCGCTAATGATACCACCCCCTGACGTCCGTTCTAATCAGTGAGATTATAGCATAGAGATGCAAGAAGGCAAAAATGGCTAGAACAAGCAAGCTATTGCGAAACCCGGATTAACGTGATAAAATATTTTTTGCTTCTGTTTTTTATGTCCCAGTAGCTCAGCTGGATAGAGCAACGGCCTTCTAAGCCGTCGGTCAGGGGTTCGAATCCCTTCTGGGACGTATAGGATAAAGGCTCCTCTCGAGGAGCCTTTTGTTGTCCCATCGGGATGAGAACCCCTTGGGGGTTCGTCGGAGTGAGACAGTCGGTGCCCAGCGGACTGTCCGATCGGAGTCTCGCGCCGGAGCGCGAGTATCCCTTCTGGGACGTATAGGATAAAGGCTCCTCTCGAGGAGCCTTTTGTCGTTCCATCGGGATGAGAACCCCTGGGGGTTCGTCGAAGTGAGACAGTCGGTGCCCAGCGGACTGTCCGATCGGAGTCTCGCGCCGGAGCGCGAGTATCCTTCTGGGACGCCATTTAAAAAAGAGAAGAGACGAAGTTGCTAATCACATTCTATTGACTTGATCGTTGCGTCGTACTTTACAATCGTTGTATAAAATTTGTATGGAGGTAACAGATGAGTGAGCTTATAAAAATACGCGACATATCATTAAATTACAATATTTCTACACGCGCATTGAAATACTACGAGGATATGGGGCTACTATCCAGCACCCGAAGTGAGGATTATGCCTATAGAATGTATGATAAGTTGGCCATAAAAAGGCTGGAGCAAATATTGATTCTCCGTAAGCTGAATATCAGCATAAAAGATATCCAGCGTATATTTGACTCAACGGGCTCTCAGGTAGTACTGGACGTTCTTGAGAATAAAGTTAGCGATATTGACGAGGAAGTAGCACTTCTTCACGAGTTGAAGTCGATCGTTCTAGAGTTTATTGCACAAATTAAAAAAGCCAATTTTGCTAAGGATGCGGATGTGAGGCTGCTATACGAAAAAGCGCAGGAAATTGAAGGACAGCTTATCCATGTTGACTACAACGGAAAACCAGCGGATGTAAACCGTTTGATTGAAATAACCGAAAAACTAGACAGGAAAATTCCAGATGTAATGATTGTAAGGATTCCGAAATTCCTGGCACTGACATCGCAGTATCAAGACTTTGGTGATTTGTTCAATGAAGCTAGTTTGATGTTTTGGATGGATAGACATAGACAGCTAGAACAAAAAATTATCTTCGACTGCGCCGACTTTCTGTGCCGAAAAAGCGATGGGAAATTCAGATGGTTGTATAGCGTACAGGAGTGTGTCAAGGAAATGGATACCGCTCCGTACGAAGCGGTTGAATTTGAGGGCGGCTTGTACGCTTCTGCAGTATGCATTGACGGTGATGATAACAGTATTATGAAAGTTGAACATAAAATCCTGAAATGGTTGGAGAAGACGAATTTCATGCTTGATAGCGAACGAGATATCATGGGGAATATGACCTATAATGACGAGGAAGTAAGAAAAGGCCTTGGTTATGAACAGCTGCAAAGATATGTTCCTATAAAACTAAAGGAAGAAGGCTTAGCCCCTTGAAAACGATGCTAGGAATAATGAAAAAGCGAAATAACGATATTCCTGAAAACATATTGTCTATATTTGAAGACATTGTGCAAACATATAGTGGAAACGAGTGCGATAATAGGTTTATGGAAGCCATGGGTAATCATCTCACCAAGGATCAACGCTATAAGCTTTGGGAACAACTCGGAGGTTGTCAGGGTACAGGGCAAGATAAAATCCGTAAAGCATTTGCGTTGGAACATGCCGATACCCCCCTTCCACTAAGGTTAGAACTATACTTAAACACTTTTGTAAAAGATCACTCCGGAAAGACACGCAATATCACTCTAAATGAAGAAAATCATACCCTGACAATAACATTTGCCTGTGATGAGTGTTTCCGACATACGCTGGATGGAAAACTTACCGCCCCGTTTGTGTTGTACTATGAAAGTTGTGCAGGAGGGCGCATGTATGGTTTAGAAAAGACGCTGGGAATAAAACTCAAAATAAATTCAATGGATATCCCCCAGCTTGGAGTAAGCAAGGAAAGGCCCTGCATTTATACATTTGATATCGTGAAGGTCTTGTACTGCAAATTTAATTAACACGACAAAAAACACACCTCCTAAAAGCTTGTTGGCAATTAGTTAGTGTGTTTGATTTCAAGAACAGGTTTCAACGTAGACGCAAAACAAAAAAGCCGCAAAAAGCCTTGAAAAGCGGGTGAAGGGAATCGAACCCTCGCCTCAAGCTTGGGAAGCTGGCATTCTACCATTGAACTACACCCGCATTTAACTACACTATTATAGCAATAAAGCGGATTGATTTCAAATAACCATAATCTTTCGTTCTGCAGCAAGGGTGCGCAGATCGATATTCAATTGCTCCTTTTGAGCTGCATCTAATTCCAATTTCATTCCATAATGGAATAACCCGTCTGCGACTTGCCGTTGCCAACGAACGTACCCCGTATACACCTGGGAGTTCTCGCCGAGATGAAGATGAATGGAGGCTCCAATCAAATTCTGTACAACATGCAAATTCAGCGAGGTTTGAATTCTGCAGCCTGCCTTGCTGATATCAATCAGTACAGCCTCAGCAAGTTTGCTGGCCACAGCAGATTGATTAATTGTAGTAATCTGAATGAAACAGCCTGTAGGCGGAGTTAAGGAATACCTAAAGGGCTCTTTTCTGCGATTCTCCATGGATGAAATACAGCCTCCAACTTATTATGTCTTAATGCCGTTCAGAATGAGTTGTACAACGTCGCGAATCTCCTTCTCCATCCCATGACTGCCCATCTGAGAACAGAAAGCGCGTAACAAACAACCCAATTAGTGAGGAGCCGATAAATCGAAAAAATTGAAAACGAGGGAGGTCTATGACCTCTCCCTTAGACTTATAATGTTCAAATAATCTCGATAAACATGATTCATTTTCCTCCCGAATACTGTATTCGATATTTTAGCACATTTTCCCTGAAAAAAGTTAAGTCGTCTGATGTTTTCTTAGTGCGATTCCATCAGCAGGCTGAATATCGTAGAGAAGGCTGTCAGAACAACGACACTTCGATTTCAGTTATAGTGACATAAAAGTGTAGAAATTGGTGTCAGGTATCCGTTGGATTGTGCCATTCCGTTACAGTTATAATCGAAGATATCGTACAGGAATATGTATTTAAAAAGACAAGGAGATTGGAGGCGGAGAGATGGCCAGAAAAACAAAAAAGGTGACCGTGGTCGGATCAGGGCTTGTAGGAGCGGCCTGCGCTTACTCTATGATTAATCAATCGATTTGCGATGAGATTATGATGGTGGACCGGACTTACGACAGAGCTGTAGCCCAGGCTCTTGATCTGTCTCACTGCATGGACTTCACATCAAGCCGCACGAAGGTATATGCAGGCCGGTTAGAGGATTGTCGGGATGTGGATGTTGTTATATTGACTGCCGGAGCTAATCCGAAGCCGGGCCAAACTCGGCTTGATCTCCTTGAAGAAGCGGATAAAATCACCCGAGGTATCGTCCGTCAAATCATGGACAGCGGTTTTGACGGGGTGTTTGTCGTAGCGGCGAATCCTGTCGATGCGGTAACTTATATCGTCCGAGAAGAGTCCGACCTTCCTCGCGAGCGAGTGATTGGGACGGGAACCTCGTTGGACTCGGCACGACTTAAAACACTTTTGTCTGACGTATTTTCCATCGATCCGCGAAGTGTGAACGGTTATGCTCTGGGTGAGCATGGCGAGTCACAATTCGTCGCTTGGTCCCATGTCACTATCGGAGGCAAGCCTCTGCTACAAATTTTGGACCAGCACAAGGAGAGATTCCAGCATGTGGATCTTCAGGAAATCGAACAGAAGACCAAGGACGCCGGATGGGAAATCTTTACCCGCAAAGGCAATACCCAATTTGGTATAGGGAATGCCATTGCCTATATCGTGCGTTCCATTTTGAACGATGACCATAAAATCATCGCCATCTCTGCCATTCTGGAGGGAGAATATCAGCAAAGCAATGTGTGCACCGGGGTACCGGCCATCATTGGCGAAGGCGGTATTCAAGAGGTTATCGAATTAAATCTAAGCCTAGAGGAGCGGCAAAAGTTTGAGCAATCCTGCGGGATATTACGGAAAGCGCTGGAGAAGCTTGCCGATGCGCAGACGTAAGCAGTGTATTTTCGGGGGTTCTCATCCCAATGGAACGACAAAAGGCTCCTTGAGAGGAGCCTTTTTGTTATACGTCCCAGAAGGATACTCGCGCTTCGGCGCGAGACTCCGTTCGACAGTCTGCTAGGCACTGATCGTCTCACTTCGACGAACCCCCAAGGGGTTCTCATCCTGTTTGGACGCAAAAAGAACCGGTTCATATGAACCGGTTCTTTATCTACGTCCCAGAAGGGATTCGAACCCCTGACCGACGGCTTAGAAGGCCGTTGCTCTATCCAGCTGAGCTACTGGGACACGTTTTGAGACAACAGTAATATTATACCGCATCGCTTCGTTTTTTCAAGTCCCAAATGAACAATATCTTGATTAGATAACCTTAGTAACCCCCTATCACCGAGCTCTTCCCCGCTCACCACGGCCGAAGTTAGATACATATCGTTATTAACCAAGTCCAGCTCCTTATCCGCCCGACCGCGAAAAATCATATGAATAATGCCCTAATTTACTTCCATATTAGCAACTTTATCCTTTTCTTATCCGTCATATTAGTTATTAAAAGAAGGAGTGCGCCTATTTCATGAAAAAGTTGAACATGAGTGTTCTTGCCGTTGCCCTTTCGGCTACGCTGGCCGGCTGCGCTGCTGACAAAGCTGCCGAGCCGACTTCTCCAAGTCCCGTAACCCGGGACACCGAAGCCGATGAGGTTGCCAAGCCGCTAATAGTAGCAAAATCGCTTACCATTGAATCTTTAGGGAGCGGATATCATACGCCTTATACCGATCAGAACGAGATTGGGCTATTTATGCAGGCCATACATACTGCTGAACGGATCACCGGCATCTTGAATGTAGGAGAACAGGATTATCGTCTTCATATCGAAGATACAGATGGCAAGAAATACACTTATACTTTGTGGCTAAGGGATAACAGCGAGCAGGCCATGCTGATGGATATGCAGGATACCCGGACCGGCTACACCGTTTCAAAGCAGCTTACCGAGCAATTGAAGCAGATTATGTTCGCGGAGCCTGAGATAACGCAATTAACCTTCCGTACGGAACGAGGCCCCGGCGAAGAACTGCTTGCCGTGCCCGAAGGCTTAAGAAAGGATCAATACATGCTGTCCGGTGGGCCGTCTTTGAAGCTGCAAGGCAAAACCTATGTAAGCACGCACCTCTTTTACGGCGATCATAACGCTATTAATGCTATCGTTGCCCTTGATCCCTCTACGGATCGGGCAGAGGTTGTGTGGAGCGAGAAGCTCACCGATTCCAACAACCGCTGGAACAACGCGTTTATGAGCAGCTATACGCCGCTGTTTCCGCTGAGCGAGCACCAACTGGTATTTCTGGAACCGGAATTGACGGAGGACGCAGGGGAATACCACCTCTCCGCTTACGATATACGCACAGGTGAAATCAAGCGGCTGCGGGAGGCCTTCTGGCCGCTTACAGATGATTATGATTATGACTATATCTACAAATTCAATTGGAAAGCTGACGAGCAGAAATTGTTTATGCAGAGTTATTTGGGGAATGTATGGTTGTTTGACCTGAAAACGGGAGACGATGAGGTTCATCTGCTGAAATACCGCGTCATCCCTCACTCGACAACTGGCGCACCATCCCTGTTCTTGTCGCCGTCCTTCAAAAGGTTCGTGCACGACGACGAAAGCGGGGATCTGACCTTCTACACCAGCAGCGGAAAAAAGCTCCGTTCCATAGCGCTGCCGGAGGAAGATTACGTCCCCTCCCAAAAAATCAAGTGGAACCCTGCGGGCACCGTCGCCTGGATGGAGCAATCCGAGGACAGCCAGGGACGAATTCTGGACATAGATATCGATTACTTGCGCATCGCGCCCCGCGAGCTTCATTTCTATGATCCGGACGGACAATCCCTGGGAAGCCTGGCGGCCCCAGACGATGAAAATGCCGCCTTGGAGGTTGCAGGCTGGATGGATGAAAATGTGGCCGTCATTAAATCATATACAATCCAAGGCAGATCAGACGAAAGTCCGGAATCAAGGGTCCGGGATGAAGCTTACTATCTCTACAACGTGAGCTCGAAGCAATCGGGGGATCCCCTTACCGCCATGCCCCTGGAAGCCGCACCGGTAACGGACCCCCGGGACAAGGTTGTGCTGCCGGAGGAAGCAGCCGTCGTCGCCGACGGCGAGATTCGGTTCCCGGCCAAATAAGTCGCCCTGCGGGCGGCTTTTTTGTTGCAGTAAACTGTACAAACAGGAGGCTACTTCATTATGGTGTTACCCTGCAGCAATCTCAAGCGGATGGCATAACACCCTTAAATATATGATAAATGCCGATTACGCTCCCTCCTTCTCATACGGACAGCTCTTTCTGCAGGCGATCTGCGATTCCCGGGTAGGCCAGAAGCCTTGCCTTGAATTCTTTGCGCTGCCGCTCGGGAGAAGGCCACCCCTGATCGCCGAACTCCTCTTCGCTCACAACAGCTGTTGCTTGATGCATATCATTATTAAACCAGTCAATTTCCTCATCCGCATTGCTGCGGATCATACGGATGATTTCATAGCCGTCATCCGCCGACTCCGATCGGGCAATATAGACATACAATTGCGGCCCGTCTGCCTCTCCTGGCAATACCTGAACCATCGCGCAAGGCTGTCCGTCCAGCATCGTCACATTTCTGAAAGCAGCCTCTTTAATATAGTACATTTACTTATTCCTCCTCTGTATATCCCATCGACCGCGACAATTGCTCACGAGTCTCCGGCGTTCCAAAACGATAAATTAGCTTGTACAAAGCATCTACAACACTTTGATACCCTGCATTCACATCCTGTTCCGGCGAATCAGGCCAGGGATACGTAAACGCCAGAAACGAGCGGGTCTCCTGTTCGCCAAGCTGCTCCAGCAAATGACTAACCTGATCCGCCTCCTCGGGAGTCGCTTCAATCCTCCATTCATATGCCGTGGCCTGCTGGTCCTCCAGCAATGATCTGCCTTGCAAAGACACATAGTAGATCTTCTTATCAGTAGAGTTCATCGTCGTCACCCTCCATGCGGTTCATCTCGATTCTGCATAGTTTTCCATGCTGGACAGACATTTTATGCTTGCTCCAGGCATATTTTGTTATTACTTTTCATCCGGGTAAGGTTTATTGGTGAAAGCCAGGCAGAGAGAGGAGACAGCATCATGTGCGGAATTGCCGGATTTATCGAGTGGAATCGAGATTTAACGAGAGAACTGGATTTAGTGCTTGACATGACATCGTGTCTGGAAAAGCGAGGTCCGGATGCCCAGGGAACCTGGATTTCCGGACCTTGTGCCTTTGGTCATCGGCGTCTGAGCGTCATGGACCCTGAGAATGGAGCGCAGCCCATGGTCTTTACGGAGGAGGATGCCACCTATGCCATTGTATATAATGGCGAAATTTATAATGCGCCAGAGCTTCGCAAGGAACTGGAACAACGGGGACACCGGTTCAACACCCATTGCGACACGGAGGTTTTGCTCCAGGCCTATATGGAATGGGGACCGGATTGCTTGGAGCGATTAAATGGTATTTTTGCTTTTGCAGTCTGGGACAGCGGAAGACAGCATGTCTTTTTTGCCCGGGATCGCCTGGGCGTTAAGCCCTTATTCTATTGCAATCTGGACGGTACGCTGATTTTTGCCTCCGAGCCCAAGTCTCTTCTTAAGCATCCGAAAATGCAAGCGGCGGTCGGAGCGGACGGCCTTGCCGAGATTTTCGTTATTGGGCCAGCTCGAACTCCGGGACACGGAATCTACAAAAACATGAAGGAGCTCCGCCCAGGCCATGCTATGATCTTCAACCGCTCCGGCTTGCAGGTCTTTACCTATTGGAAGCTGCGAGCGGCAACGCATCATGATTCTGTAGAGGATACAGCCGCTACGATCCGCAGTCTCCTGCAGGATACCGTGGAACGGCAGCTGCTGTCGGATGTTCCGGTATGCACTCTTCTCTCCGGGGGACTCGATTCCAGCGCGCTAACTGCACTTGCGGTTGATTACTACCGAAGAACCGGGCAAGGTCAGGTGCACACTTACTCTGTAGATTATGTCGATAATGACAAGTATTTTCAGGCTCACAGCTATCAGCCCGGGGCTGATGCTCCTTGGATTAAACGGATGGTGGAGGAGCTTGGAACAGAGCATCATTGGATTGCGTTTGATACACCCGAGCTCCTGAAATCATTGCCCGATTCGACCGAAGCGCGGGATCTCCCTGGCATGGCGGATGTGGATGCATCTTTATTATTATTTTGCCGTGAGATTAAAAAAGGGGCTACCGTTGCAATTTCTGGGGAAGCGGCTGATGAGGTGTTTGGGGGATATCCATGGTTTCACCGCGAAGAGCTGCTTGGAGCAGGCACCTTCCCTTGGTCAATTGCAACTGATTTAAGGGCAGACCTGCTCTCGTCAGAGGTTCGGGACTGGATCAAGCCGGAGCAATATGTGGCTGAGCGGTATCAGGAAGCGCTCGACGAAGTGCCGCACTTACAAGGAGAAACTCCTGAACAATCACGAATGAGGACGATGTCTTATCTCAATATCACCCGTTTCATGCCAACTTTACTGGACCGAAAGGACCGAATGAGTATGGGTGCCGGGTTGGAGGTTCGTGTTCCTTTCTGTGACCACCGATTAGTGGATTATGTCTGGAATATCCCATGGGAGATCAAAGCGTTAGGAGGCCGCGAAAAAGGAATTCTTCGCAAAGCGCTTGAGGGGGTATTGCCGGAAGATGTATTGTATCGAAAAAAGAGTCCTTACCCGAAAACCCATAATCCGGAGTACCTCTCTGCTGTGAAAGCGGAGGTTCTAAACATTCTGAATGATCCGTCCTCGCCCATCCTTCCGTTAATCAACAAGGCGCGCATCCTGGAGATTGCCTCCTCACCGGAGTCTTCCACCAATCTGCCCTGGTTCGGACAACTCATGTCCGGTCCGCAGCTGTTTGCGTACCTTGCCCAGGTTAATCATTGGCTGAGCAAGTACCAGGTATCGGTTGGTTAATTAGAGCAATGCGAAGCAAAAAGAGCCCTGAACTTCCGCGCTAGGAAGCTCAGGGCTCTTACCGGTTATATAAGGCTGTCTGACTCCGCCGCTTAAGCCTTCAGCTTCGCAGCCAGCTCGCGGAGCGCCGCACCGCGGTGACTTATGGCCTGCTTCTCCTCGAGCGTCAGCTCAGACATCGTCTTCTCATAATCCGGAAGGTAAAACAGCGGATCATAGCCGAAGCCGCCGTCTCCTGCCGGTGTCGAGGTGATCCACCCTTCAACAGAGCCTGATGCTTCCGTAAAATCACCGGTAGCCGGATCATACAAAGCAAGGTGGCAAATGAAGCGAGCCGTGCCCAGCAGCGGCTGCTCCGTATCTTCGCCTTGCTTCTGCTTCTCCAGCTCACGGAGCAGCTTGTTATTGTTGTCTTCATCTGTAGCGCCCTCTCCTGCATAACGAGCCGAATAGACGCCCGGAGCACCGTCAAGTAAATCCACACAGAGACCGGAGTCATCTGCAAGCACCGGTTGTCCGAGGATATCGCCGGCAGTCTTGGCCTTCTTTCTGGCATTATCGGCAAATGTCTCTCCATCCTCAACGATGTCCGGAACCTCCGGATAATCGTACATGCTTTTGACCGGTTTACCGAGAAAAGCAAGGGCATGGGCGAACTCTCTCACCTTACCCTGATTTCGGGTAGCAACAACAATGACGGATTCACTGCGTTCCATTACACATTCGCCCCCGCTTTTCCTTCAGTAATTTTCAACGCAATCGGCCCCAGGGCCTCGCGCTGCTGCTCAATCATTTCATAAATCCCCTGCTCGGCCAGCTCCAGCAAGCCATCCAGCTCCTGCCTTGTAAAGGGTCTTTCTTCACCTGTGCCTTGAAGCTCCACGAATTGGCCTTGCCCGGTCATGACTACATTCATATCCACCTTGGCCTTGGAGTCTTCCTCATAGTTCAAATCAAGCAATTGCCGGTCACCTACGACGCCTACGCTGACTGCCGCTAGAAAATCGGTGATGGGAAACACCGGCAACGAATGCTTAACCGCCAGTTTATTCACTGCAATTGCCAGCGCTACAAACGCTCCCGTAATCGAGGTCGTCCGGGTTCCGCCATCTGCTTGAAGCACATCGCAGTCCACCGTGATTGAACGTTCGCCCAGGGCGGACAGGTCTACGACAGAACGCAGGGCCCGGCCGATCAGACGCTGGATTTCCATCGTTCGTCCGCTCTGCTTTCCTTTGGCCGATTCGCGCTGATTGCGGCTGTGAGTTGCCCGCGGCAGCATGGCGTATTCAGCTGTAACCCAGCCCTTTCCCTGCCCTTTCATGAACATAGGGACCTTCTCTTCCACGGTAGCCGTGCAGAGCACTTTTGTGTCACCAACTTCTATGTAGACTGATCCCTCCGCATATTTGTTATAATCCACGGTCATCTTCATCGATCGCCGCTCGTTGGCTTCCCGGCCATTTATTCTCATCATCATTGCCTCCTACATGTTCTTGCTGTCTTCGAGATGCCTAAATGCTGTCCTTATTCTATCAAAGTGTGGTCATAAAAGCACCCTTCCATTCCCCTCTGTTGGCGATGGTTGGGGGAAATGCGGTGAAAGGGCCTGCTTCCGCAGGCCCGGTCTTCAGGTCCATTTTTAATTTCACTTTACCTGTCTACAGCTTGATTTCATTAATATTGGCCGGACGAAGTACAGGTTCGCCATATTGCTGATTATCCATTCCGACCACATTCTTCTGTCCATTTAACCATACTCTGACCTTATAGTTCTGTGCATTCTCTGTCACGGTCAGAACGAGGGACTGCAGCATCTGAGCCGGCGGCTTATCTCCCGCTTCGAACATATCGTCCTCGAGGGAAACTGTGATAACCCCATCCTCCGACAGTTCAACCGCCTTGAGAACCGTCCCGCCAGTCAGAACGCTTTCCAGGCCATTACCTTTAACCGGGCCTTCGATCAGCTCGCCCAGCGCGGCTGTAACCGCATTTTTGCCTGTGGAGACAAACCTCGTCACAGGAACATAGTATGGCGCTCCATCGGGATTTGTAGCCGCAAAATAAAGTGTAACCGGGCGAGTCTGGGAGAAGCTCATGCCCTCGCCAAGCTCCAGATTGATGCCTAGTGCACGTGTCAAAGGACGATCCATTGGTGTTTTACCCACCGGCATTTCGTTCAGCTTGGCTCCAGCCATCCAGATCTGTACCTTTTCCACGCCTTCGTTCCCCAAGAGTGTCCAGGTTACCGCCTCCATAATCTTCCGCTCGTCAGCAGCATCATAACCGCCAAAGGCCTGGTTGAATTCCACCATCGCCAGCTTCTCATCCTCTTTAATGGTCACAGCCTCCACCTGAGTTCCTGCAGGAAGCACGCCGCTGAACCCGGATGGAATCAGCGCCTGATACGGGCTGTCCTTGACCAGCATTTCCAATTGGCGTCCAACCCTGGATTGCGCTTCACCCGAAGGTAAATGAAGCGACACGGGAGCCAGCCATCCCTGTTCGTCCTGCAAATAGACCGTCGACAGCGATTCCTCCAGTTCCAGGCTTGTCTGATCCGAGGATTCGAGAGATTGAAGCATCTGGGTCTCAATATCGCTGGGTGGCGGATCGATCTGCGCAGCAGGACCCGCGCCAAACAGTCCGCATCCCGATAACACGAGCGGAACGGCAAGTATGCTGCACATTGCTGTAATTCGAAGCAATCGGCTTATTCTCATGACAGGGACTCCTCCTAATCTGATCTTGACTGTCTAAAAGTGCGCGTTTGAACAACCTCTAAAAGATGACTTTTCAGACAACCTCTATTACTATGTATACGAGCCCCTTTTTGAAAAATAACTATCTTTTTGCACCAAGATGGACACACTGCATCATAGCTATAGCTTGAATACAGTTAGGAGTAGGTGATGAAGATCGAAACAGAAGAACGGAAGACGAAGGCTCCTTATAGCCTGAACAGCAAGAAGGTGGCGGATGCCACGATGTTATGGCTCGAGAAGCGCG
This sequence comes from Paenibacillus apis, assembly GCF_018333295.1. Lineage (NCBI taxonomy): Bacteria > Bacillati > Bacillota > Bacilli > Caryophanales > Paenibacillaceae > Paenibacillus > Paenibacillus apis. The sequence continues at coordinate 133,917 of NZ_BORS01000011.1, read as the reverse complement.
GGGTAAAGATCGAGGAAATCGCAGAATTAGTGATGCTGCTACAGAAGAAATATTATCCTGACCTGGCCATAGAGGAATGCATTCATAATGTGGAGCAGGTGCTGAGTAAACGAGAGGTTCAGAATGCTGTGCTAACCGGTATTCAGCTCGATTTACTGGCGGAGCAGGGACTTTTGATCCCTGAATTGCAGGATATGGTCGCTAATGACGAGGGACTGTACGGCGTGGATGAGATTCTGGCCTTTTCCATCGTCAATGTGTACGGAAGCATCGGATTTACGAACTATGGATACGTGGACAAATTGAAGCCCGGCATTCTGGAGCGTCTTAACGATAAGACACTAGGGCCATGCAATACGTTCCTCGACGATATCGTCGGTGCGGTCGCAGCGTCGGCCAGCAGCCGGATTGCTCATCGCAAGCAGGCGGAGCGGGAACAGGAGCAGGGCGAGGATACGCTCGGCAAAGATATCGTCCGTTAGCTCCATTTAAAAACCGTTTGGAGAAAAGAGATTTACTCTTTCACTCCAAGCGGTTTTTCATTCTTGTTGAGCCAAACCGGATATGTGAATTTGAATTACTAATCTCGAGCCTTCCCCGCCGTACTAATTCAAACAGGTGCGCTAATGTCTCCGCCATGGCAAACCGCATCTGATGAATACCCAATTCGGTGCCAAACAGAGCTTCGCAAATATTAAAGCCGCTTCGCTTCCCGTCGTCCAGCAAAGCCTCAATCTTTTCCAAGCGTTCCTCATGATGCAGCAGCAGTCGGTCAATTCGCTCAGTAAAGCCGGAGAAGGGATTTCGGTGCCCCGGGAACGCCACACTTACCCGGAAGTCCTTCAGCTTGTCCAAAGATTGCAGGAAGGAATGCAACGGGTTCGGGTCGCTTCCGGGAAGCAGACTGATATTCGGCGATATCTGCGGAAGGACCGCATCTCCGCATAAGATGATTCCCTGCCCATCCTCGTAGAACGATAGGTGTCCAGGGGCGTGGCCTGCCGTTTCGATAGCTGTCCAGCTTCGACCTCCTAATCGAAGGACCTCTCCGTCCGCAATAAATGTGAGTTCAGGCTGCGGCTCCACTTGAGAAAGAAAGCTGTCCAGATGGCCCGGAAGCTGGGCGAGCCAGGAGTCCGGCATTCCATGCTGAGCAAATAAGGCGCTCAGCTCTTCGTTGATTCGCTGCCCCTTCCCCCACATCAGCTGGGCTTCTTCATAGGCACGGCGGGACATATAAACCTTGGCTCCGCTAAGGGACTGCATGTATCCTGCCAATCCGTAGTGATCCGGGTGATGGTGAGTCACTACGATGGAGGTAATCTCCTGAGCCTGAATCCCCAATTCTCCCAGCGCCTGCTCCCATGTTGCTATGGATTCATCGGTACGGGGCCCGGGATCAACCAGTGTTATCTCTCCATTTCCTTGCAAAACATAGCTGTTTACCCATCGGAGCGGGGGAGCCATCGGAATATGCACGGCGTGAATCCCATATTCGTCCCAGTCCTGTATCATCTGCCGGTTCATTGGCATCCACCCAACAGGATCATACGTGGAGACATTATCTGATCGTAGCTCTCGCCTGCATGGCTTCCGTAAATTTGCTCCAATGTAAGCCCGGCCTCTCCAAGCATAGCGGTAAATTGTTCAGCAGTATACAGCTTGATCCGCTCCAGGTATTCACGGGGTTCCCCCCGATCGTCTCCTTCGCTCTTATCTGCTTGAGAAATCCAGATCCGCTTCATGACATACCCATTCTGAATCACTCTACGCTCCACAATTCGCTGGCCATCATCCATTCGTTCGGACTCTGGAACTAAGTGATCCGCAGTATACCTCGGATTCAGGTAGTCAATGATAAACCTTCCCTCCGGTTTCAGTACCCGCTTAATCTCACGCAGCACTTGAATATGCTCATGGTCCTCCTTGAAGTAGCCGAAGGAGCTGAACAGGTTCACAACCGCATCAAATCCTTCCGTTAGCGGCAGCTTCCGCATATCCGCTTGAAGCCATGTCACCCGGTGCTCCGGGTCATTTCTTCGGGCTTCACGCAACAGGACCTCCGATAAATCAACGCCCGTTACTTCAAAGCCAGCTTCCACCAACGCCATGGAGTGGCGTCCCATTCCACAGCACAGATCAAGAACCTTCGCTTCCTGCGGCAGCTTCAGCCACTCAACCATGCGCTCGACTTCTCGTCTAGCCCCCTGAGTATCACGATGCTTATATACAAGCAAGTAGTCTTCACCAAAGCTGTGCTCATACCATTCCGCCATGATCTCTCCTCCAGTTTGAGCTCTGTTCTGTTCCATATGTATATAGCCTTTATTGTACCTCCAATGAATCATCCTGTACAAACACTCACTAAAAAAAGAGGGTGCCTGTTCAGGCCCCTCTATCATTCCAGTTATTCTGCTGCTTCTGTGTTTGCTTCGTCATCCGATGAATCTGTGAAGGTATTCGTGATTGTTGCGTTGCTGCGCAGGCCCTCAATCCAGCTGTTGCTCAGCTCCGATACTTGGTTGGATACCAGCGTTTTACGGATATAATCCTTCTCTTCCTCATAGGTCGCCGAGTGTGCTTCAATACGGTCCGTAACCTTGATTACTGTATAGCCGCCGCTTGTCTTGACAGCTTCGCTGATTTCATCCTTGGCAAGCGCGAAAGCCGCCTCTTCAATCGCTTCCTCCTGCTCTCCGCGGGCAAAGAAATCTGTATCGCCGCCGTTAGCCTTGGTGTATTCATCCAATGACACACTAGCAGCGAGCTCTGCAAAGTCCTTGCCTTCCTTCAATTGCTTGATTACATCATTCGCTTCTTCTTCCGTAGCGACAACAATCAACGAGGCCCGAACTTGCTCCGGTGTATCGAATGACGATTTGTAATCTTCAAACGTTTGCTTGACTTCATCATCCGTGACCGTGATTTGCGGCTCAAGCAGCTTCGTCATTAACAATTTCAACTGAATATTTTCACGAAGCACTTCCATGCTCATACCGTTAGAAACCAGTGCGCTGTCAAGTGCTTCCTTTGAGCCGAAGGACTTTTCCAGATCTGCAACTTCAGCGTCAATGTCGCTCTCCGTAACCTCAACGCTCTGCTTCACTGCCTCTTGATTGACAAGCTCCTCCATAATCAATTGATCAAGTGCGGATTGCTTGGTGGCGGAGCTTAGTTCTTCATATAGACGGTCCTTGGAGATTTCCACTCCGTTTACCGTAGCTACTGCTTCTGCCTTGTTCGTTGCAAATGGCGGCTTGACCAGCACAATAATCAGCACAACCACAAGTGCCAGTGAAGTAAATAACCAGACCTTGTTGCTGCCGCCATTCCCGTTATTCGATAACGAGCCGTTCTCCTTGATTGATTCATCATGAACCGGAGCCATTACTGTCAAAGACTCGCTTTCAGTTTCCTCTTCATTCGCAATCTCTTCCAAAGGCTGGGTCTCTGTGTCTTCAGCCGCGGTGCCGCCTGTCTCTACAGGCTTCTCTTCTGCAGGTGTGTCAACACTTCCCTCTGTAAGCGCATCCTCTTCTGCTTGTCCGCCCGGGACGATTTCTAATTCCTTGTCCTTATCTTCCATTCGATCGCTGACTCCCTTCATTCTTGTACAAACTTATACTCTTATGACTTTATCAGATTAATGCAGGTTATACCTTAAGGAATCCTAAAAAAGATGCACATTTTTTAAGACAATTTTAATCTGAACCGCAGAATTTACCGCCGGTTATTTCTGTTATCGTGCAAAAAGGTGTAAAATGGGAGGGAAACTAACGTCCGGGAGGAAATGATAACGATGGATTACCAAAGCTATTTTCAGAGCAACAAAGACAAGCATTTACAGGAACTGGGCGAACTGATCTCGATACCGAGTATTTCCGCTCTATCCGAACATAAATCCGATATGAACCGAGCCGCTGAATGGGTTGCCGACTCCCTTCGCCGTGCCGGCATGGAGCAAGTAGAAATTTATCCGACAGACGGTCATCCGATTGTTTACGGTGAGCATGTACATGCTCCTGGCAAGCCTACGGTCTTGGTCTATGGACATTACGATGTACAACCTGTAGACCCGCTGGAGTTATGGGAAAGCCCGCCATTCGAGCCCACCATTCGCGATAACAAATTGTTTGCCCGGGGAGCTACCGATGATAAAGGGCAAATATTTCTTCATATAAAGGCCGCCGAAGCCCTTCTTCAATTGGATAAAGAGCTGCCGGTCAACCTCAAGTTCTGTATTGAAGGTGAAGAAGAGGTAACAAGTCCGAATCTCCCGTCCTTCCTGACCGAACATCAGGGCAAGCTGGCTGCCGATGTCGTTCTGATCTCTGATACCGCCTTGCTGGAACCAGGCAAGCCGGCCATTTGTACCGGTCTGCGCGGATTGTGTTCTCTGGAGGTTAGCGTAAGAACGGCAAATACGGATTTGCATTCCGGGACATATGGCGGCGGAGTGCCGAATTCACTTCATGTGCTGGTCGATCTGTTGGCTTCGCTGCATGATAAGCAAGGCCGGGTTGCCGTCGAGGGCTTCTATGAAGGTGTGCCTGAGATGACCGATCTGATTCGCGAAGAAATCGAGAAGCTTCAATTCAGCGAGGAAGGGCTGAAACAAACCCTTGCCCTGGACACGCTGTACGGTGAAGAAGGCTTCGGATTCATCGCCCGCACCGGTGTTCGTCCGACACTGGAATTAAACGGTGTGTACGGCGGATTCCAAGGGGAGGGAACCAAGACGGTCATCCCGAAGGAAGCCCACGCCAAGATCACCTGCCGGCTCGTGGGAGATCAGGATCCGCAGGATGTGCTTGATAAGATTGAAGCCCATCTTCAAGCCCATCTGCTTCCTGGCGCCAAGCTTGAAGTGAAGCAGCTGGAGCGGGCCCGCGCGTTCACTATCGATCCGTCCGACCCGATGCTGCAAAAGGCTGCAGATGCTTATGAAAAAATCTATGGAACCCGTGCATTGTTCACGAAGGATGGCGGCTCTATTCCAATCGTTGAGACCTTGTCCCGTGTTCTGAAGGCTCCTGCCGTCATGATGGGCTTCGGCTTGCCGAATGAAAACCTGCACGCTCCGAATGAGCATTTCCATTTAGAAAACTTTGACAAAGGTCTGCTGACGATTGTTGAATATTTGAAGTCGCTGTAAACCTCAATTTCGAAAAGCCGTCCCCATGGGGCGGTTTTTTTGCTATCAGACCGTCCGAATGAACTCCGATACAACAGACCTTCCTTATACCTGTTGCCTTGGTAAGGGCCGAAGGTCCGCTATCCGTTCGATAAGCTTGCATCACTCGATAGATTCGATTATTATAGAACAATAACGTCGTTCTATATTTATAGAACTAAAGAACATTGTAATGCCTGCCTTGTTCAAGGAAGGAAAAGGGCAGGAAAGAGAAGGGCAGGAAAGAGAAGGGAAGAGAAGCGTAATGGACTATCAAATCGAAGCGGATTTTGCTCCAATTTATGAATGCGCGGCAAGCCTGACGGCTTTTTTCGCCAAACAAAACCACGGTGCCCTGGATGCCGGAAAACCATGGGTGAAGGACGTTCAGGAGCGGTTTGCGCCTGCGACGCTGCAGAAAATGCGAGTGTCGGTCAAACTGCTGGATGACTTCAGCCTGTCTCCGTTTATTTGGAAATGCCCGGGTCCGCGTACAGTTACCCGATTTTTGGAATGGTTCTCCGGATTGTCGTTGGGTGAACTGTACGAAATTTCAGCCGCTTGCAGCCAATCCGTCCCCGCCAATCTTGCGGAGCTTCGGGATGCGGCCTGCGAGGTGTTGCAGGAATGGCATTTGCATTATTTTTCCACGATCGACCCCCGGATCATCGAAGGTCTGGAGCAGGAAGCGTCCTCCTTGAAGTCCCGATTGGGCGGCGAAACAAGCGGCATGGACATCTACGAGATGGCGACGAACGGGATGCGTTTATATCCAGGCGATGCTCTAGCCCGGGTCGTGCTCATCCCCCAATACCATTCTCGCCCGCTGGTGACTTCCAGCATCTTCGAGACGATGATTTTCACCCAATATTCATGCGACCTGTTTCCTCCGGCCCCGGGCTACCCCGCTCCTGCTCTGCTTCGCTTGACCCGAGCGTTGTCGGATGAAACCCGGCTTCGCATTCTCCGGCTGCTGGCCCGAAAACAGATGACATTTACCGAAATCACCCGCGATATCGCCATCTCCAAGAGCACGATCCATTACCACTTGATCGCCCTTCGGGCGGCCGGATTGGTGATCGTGCATTACCAGGCCAAAAGCTCAGAGTTCAAGTCGGTCGAATACAGCCTGCGCCGCGAAGCGTTAAACGGGTTGTCCGGTCAAATCGACGACTATTTCGCGGGCGGCGAACTTGCCGATCCGGTCGTGGTGAAATAAGGAGATGATTACCTTGAAGCATCGGGCTTATTACGGGCTGCTGTCAACGACCGCCTTAAGCGGATTCGGAGATGCGTTCGGCTTGCTTGCCATGGAGTGGCTGGTTTATGAAATCACCGGCTCAAAACTGGCGATGGGAGCACTCGCTCTCTCTTCCGGCATTCCGGAGCTGATGATTCGCCTGCTCGGTTCGCCACTCTCCGACCGATTGCCCCGGCACCGCCTCATGGCAGGACTGGCCGCCGTGCGGCTGACTGCCATTCTTCTGCCCTGGATCGCCGGCTTGGCCGGGCATCTGCAGTTATGGCACTTGTTCCTGGCGGCCGGACTTAGCGGCTCTTGCTCGGCCCTGTTTATGCCGACAGCCATGGCCCTCGTGCCGGAAGCAGCCGGTTCCCGCAAACTGACCCGGGCTTTCGCCATGATCGACGGATCCCGGAATGCGGCAGCCTTGGTCGGTCCGGCGATCGCAGGCGGTGTAGTGGCCGGATTCGGGTCGCTGCCCGCATTGGGAATCAATGCGGCCTGTTACCTGGCGGCTATCGCCATGCTGCTGCTATTGCCGAGGAGCACGCGCCGGAACGAGACCCCTTCCGCTTCCATCGCCGCTTATCTGCGGGAGATCACCGAAGGCTTTTCGTTTTACAGGCAGGTTCCGGCCATGTTCGCCGTCATGGTCATGGTTTCGATCAGCAATATGTGCCAAGGCGCCATCTGGACGATGATGGTTCCGTTCGTCAGCGAAGTCCTGCAGCTGGACGCCGCAGCGATGGGGACCTTCACGACCGCTACCGCTTTGGGCTCCCTGACGGGGCTTGGATTGATCTCCTGGCTGGGCGATATCAAGCAGCGGCGGTTGGTTATGGTCTTTAGTCTGGCGGCGATCGGATGCTTCAACGCCATCCTCGGTCTAACTCGGAGCTATCCGGTTGCTCTGGCGGCACTGTTTGCTTCGGGCGCCTGCGGGCCCTTCTTCGGCTCCCTGAGTTCTTCCCTGCATGGCAAACTCGTTCCCGACCGTTTGCAGGGCCGCGTAAATGCGAACCGTTTCTTGATCGGCGGTGCCCTGTATCCGGTGGGGACGTTTGCCGGGAGTATCGTCGCCGAGCATTACGGCGTGCAGACGATGTTTTTGGCCGCCGGGCTGCTCCCGATCTTCAGCTCCTGCGTCATGCTGCTCCTTCCCGGACTTCGAACGCTCAATGGAGAGTTGTCCGAAATCCGGACTCCGTTCCAACCCGACACCCCCGCCCTGACGGCGGTGCATAGCCGCGCGCCCATGGACGTTTAACGCAAAAGCCTCCGCTCCCGCATAACAAGCAGGGCGGAGGCTTTCGATTCTTCCTGGCGCGTTGGCGGCATAGCGCGGCACCTTTCCAGACTAGAAAAAAAAGAGCCTCCTCGCTCCTATGCGGAAGCTCGTTAGCTCTCAGTTTTGCATTCACACTGCAAATGACGACAGTGAGCGGGAGGACTTACCGCTCATCGTCAGATTTTCAACTCCCCAAGCTTGATCAGCTCGACAACCGCCTGTGCCCGGCCCTTTACGTTCAGTTTTTGCATGACATTGGAAATGTGGTTCCGGACTGTCTTCTCACTGATAAACAGCTGTCCTGCAATATCCCGTGTCGTTTTATCCTGCACGAGGAGTTCAAAAACTTCCCGTTCACGATGTGTTAACAGAAATTTGCTGTTGCGATCGCTAGTCTTCAAAATGCGTCACCCCTCCTTGCTTGGGTTTTTGGTTTAACAAGGTTCAGGGATACAGTCAACACATCTTATGAAGAAACCGGGTTAATGGTGCGGTATGCAGGCAATTTGGGCTTGAGCTACTTGAAGGCCATAGCCGCATTTACCGCGCGCTTCCAGCCCTCATAGAGGGACAAACGAACCTCCTCTTCTAGAGAAGGCTCAAAGCGACGATCAAGCCTCCAGATCTGGCGGATTTCTTCCCGGTCCTGCCAATAGCCTACGGCAAGCCCAGCCAGGAAGGCTGCTCCCAGTGCTGTAGTCTCGCGAACTTCCGGCCGCTCCACGGCAAGGTCCAAAATATCGCTCTGAAATCCCATTAAAAACGCATTCGATACGGCTCCGCCGTCCACGCGCATCTTGGAGACCGCCATACCTGCGTCCTGCTCCATGGCTGTGAGTATATCCTTCGTCTGATAAGCGAGCGCTTCCAGTGTTGCACGAATAAAATGCTCCTTCGACGTGCCCCGAGTCAACCCGAACACAGCTCCCCTCACTTCACTGTCCCAATAAGGACTGCCTAAGCCTACAAAAGCAGGAACCACATAAACTCCCTCCGTCGAATCCACACGGCTCGCATAAACCTCACTATCCTTGGTATCGCGAAGCATGCGCAGACCGTCCCGAAGCCATTGAATGGCCGATCCGGACACGAAAATGCTCCCTTCCAAGGCATACTCTACCTTGCCGTCAATCCCCCAAGCAATCGATGTAATCAGTCCATGCGCCGACTCAACGGGCCGTTCGCCCGTATACATTAACATGAAGCAGCCTGTTCCGTAGGTGGTCTTCACCATTCCCTCTTCGAAGCAGGTTTGGCCGAACAAAGCAGCTTGCTGATCCCCGGCGACACCTGCAATCGGAACTTCCTCGCCAAAAAAATGATAGGGTACGGTGTTGCCATAGATCTCCGAGGAGGACCGCACTTCCGGCAGCATAGCCGCGGGTACATCCAGAATAGCTAGCAGCTCCTGATCCCACTCCAGGGAGTGAATATTATACATCAGCGTTCTGGAGGCATTGGAATAATCCGTAACATGCAGCGCACCGCCGGACAGCTTCCAGATCAGCCAGGTGTCGATTGTGCCAAACAGGAGCTCACCTCTGGCCGCCCGTTCTCTGGCACCAGCGACATGGTCAAGTATCCATTTTACCTTTGTACCGGAAAAGTAGGGATCAATAAGCAGTCCTGTCTTATCCCGAAAAAGCTCATCATGGCCTGCTTGCTTCAATTCCTCGCAAATGGAAGCCGTTTGTCTCGACTGCCAGACGATAGCCGGATAAACGGGCATGCCTGTCTCCTTATCCCAGATGATCGTCGTCTCCCGCTGATTCGTTATGCCAATTCCGGCGATTTGCTTCGGCTTCACCCCGGATTCGGACAGACAGGAAGCGATCACCGCGAGAATCGAGCCCCAGATTTCATTTGGCTGCTGCTCCACCCACCCCGGCTTAGGAAAATACTGGGGGAACTCGCGCTGGGCGGAATGAACGACAGCGCCCTCCCGGTTGAATAAAATGGCCCGCGAGCTTGTTGTTCCTTGGTCCAGAGCAAGAATATAGGTTTCCAAATAAAATCTTCCCCTTTCTTTTTCCAGCCTCTTATTGCGGAGCGTTCTTCAGTTATTCTATTCCGCCGGCGGATAAGTTTCTTTCAGAAATTGAACCGACTGATTGATCAATGCTATTAAAATATCTTCATTAACATCCGCCACTTTATTGATATAAACGCAGCCTTTTCCCGCTGTATGCTTGCCCAACTGTTCGAGCAGGTTATCCCGCGCTTCATCCCCCGTCGCGAAATACAAGCTGATCTTCGCCTTTCTCGGGGAGAAACCCACGAGCGGCGCATCGCCTTCATGCCCGGAGGCGTACTTGTAATGATAGGATCCGAACCCGATGATGCTGGATCCCCACATTTTTGCCGGATAGCCTGTCGTTTCACTGAAAATATCCAATAACCGATAGGCATCTTCGCGTTTTTGGGGTTGATCCACATTTTCGATAAATTCGATGACGCTGTTTTCAGTTTCCTTTGTTTTCTGCTGATACATCGCTAATTCGCCTCTCTTCTACGGCAGACCGTTTATAATTTTGAAGCTGCTCTATATGAACGATTTTGAAAAGAAGCCTGCCCGCAGGCAAGCTCCTCTCAGTCTCCCTCAAGACTTTAATCACGGTCCGATTTCGGGACATCATTCTGCGAAAGCTTTTCGATGACCCCAATCAGAATCTCCAATTCATGTGAGGTTAAATCCGAAAGGTGAGCTTTTAAAACCTTGCGCGATCGGTTCCCCGCCTCCTTATAGACGTCTGCCCCATGCTGGGTGACTGACAGAAGCACCGCCCGGCGGTCTTGTTCATCATGCCTGCGCTCGATATAACCGCTTTGAACTAGACGATCAGCCATTACGGTGATCGCACTCGGCTTAACATCCAATTTCTCTGACAGGTAACTGACGTTGCAGGACTTACTGCGGTAGATCAAGCTCAGCATCTGGAACTGGGGACCTGTCAGGCCAAGCTCACTGTGCTGCATAATTTCACTATGGATTTTACGGAAGCTGTTAGACCATGCAGCCAGTAGGCGTTCAATATAATGATCCAGGTCAAAATCCAATGTTTTTTCACCTCGGCAATCCTTGATTCTACCATTTTAGTGTAGTATGCAATTGCACAAATCACAACAGTAAATCATGCCTGCTTGAATTCACCGGGAGAATTGGTTATGATGAAATCAAAATAATTTTCATGTATATTAAAGATAATATAAAAATAATTTTCTCTCAGAAAGAGGGTGATTATAGAATATGCTGTCACCGATTTTGCATGCAGTATCCAGCCATCTGGAGACACTCCCGCCTCAAGAGAGACGGCTGGGGGAGTATATTCTGGAGCATTCCTCCGCTGTAATTCACCTTGGGATTACGGAGTTAGCCAATACATGCGGAATTAGCCCGTCTACAGTGACGCGCTTTTGCAAAACCTTTCACTTTAAGGGGTTTCCTGATTTCAAAATGAAGCTGGCCGGAGAGCTGGCCCATCAGACATCGGAAGCCCAGTATCAGGATATTATTGCCGGAAATGACTTGCACAAAATCGTGCAGGCTATGGAAGCAAACCATGTGGCATCCATTACGGACACAACCCGGCTATTGGACATGAATACACTCCAGAGAGCTATTCATGCTTTGTGCCGGGCCAGCAGGATCGATTTATACGGGGTGGCCACATCTTCCATTATTGCTCAGGACTTTTATCAAAAGCTGATTCGAATCGGCAAAAATAGTACAGCATTTTCCGATTCGCATATGCAGATTACTTCGGCATCCGGACTTCAGGCCGGGGATGCGGCGCTTGCCATTTCCTACAGCGGGGAAACCCCGGAGACCATTGATGCCCTAAGGTGCGCAAGAGACAGCGGAGCCGTAACGATCTCGCTGACGCAATACGGCAGCAACTCGCTCGCCTCTATGGCTGATATCTCTTTGTTCTCATCCTCACTTGAAGAGGGGATGCGCCGGGGAGATATGGCATCCAGAATCGCTCAGCTTCATGTTATCGATATTCTATTTACAGGTATGGTCAGTACAGAGTTCGAGGATTTCATTCCGAGATTGGAAGGTTCTTATCAGAACGTTCAAGCATACAGAATATCCAAGGAGGGTAACAAAAATGATTAATATTATTAAAGTGAACAGTGAACAACAATTTAATGAGACCGGTGCCGGTATTATCGCCAGCTTGCTGCAATCCAATCCCCGGGCTATTTTGGGTCTGGCTACCGGCGGCACGCCTGTAGGCGTATATCAGAAGCTGGTAGAACTATATCGTGAAGGTGTGGTCAGCTTCAAACAAGCCAGCAGCTACAATCTGGATGAGTATGTCGGTCTGCCTGAGAATCATCCGGAGAGCTACCGCCGGTTCATGAATGAAAAGCTGTTCAATCATATCGATATTCCGATTGAGAATACACATGTTCCTTCCGGAAATTCAGAGAAAGCCGCAGAAGAATATACCCGACTGCTGGAGAAGGCGGGACAGATTGACCTGCAATTGCTTGGCGTGGGACATAACGGACATATTGGATTTAACGAGCCGAGCGAGAACCTGCACGGACCAACCCATATCGTGGAATTGGATGAACTAACACGCCAGGCCAATGCGCGCTATTTCCCTTCAATTGAAGAAGTTCCAACCCATGCGGTCACGATGGGAATTGGCACGATCCTGCAAGCCAAGCAGATTTTGTTGATGGCAAAGGGCGCCGACAAAGCCGAAATTGTAGCCAAAGCGTTAAAAGGACCGATCACGACTCAATGCCCGGCATCCCTGCTCCAGACTCACGCTAATGTTGTCGTTGTGCTGGACCAAGCCGCAGGGGGACTTCTCTAATGGAATCCTCTTCTCTGCAAATTATTCATGCACAGGTCGTTACTCCACGGGGCATCATTAAGGACGGCGCAGTTTCGGTAGAAAACGGAGTGATCCGTTATGTGGGTACAACCCCGGGCCTCGCCTCGGCAGGCTTGTCGACCCATGAAGCTATTGATGCGAAGGGGGCCTATGTCCTGCCGGGATTTATCGATATACATGTTCACGGCGGCATGCTCCAGGATTTTTCGGCGCCAAGCAAACAAGCATTCGATGATATTACCAAGCTGCACCTGAGTCAAGGCACGACCTCGATGCTAGCCACCACCATGACTATGCCAAAAGAGGTTATTGATGCGGTTCTGGAAGAAGTTCACCGCTATATAGAAGACGGGATGCCTTATGCCAAGCTGGCAGGTGTCCATCTGGAGGGTCCCTTCATCAACCCGAATTGGCCCGGCGCCCAGAATCCAGCGCACATCGTTCCTCCCAACAAGGCTTGGGTCGAGCAATGGAATGCTAAATATCCCGGCCTAATCAAGCAGGTGACCCTTGCTCCTGAACAAGAAGGAGCGCATGAGCTTATCGCCTTCCTTCGCAGTCAAGCAATCGTTGCTGCTGCAGGCCATACAGATGCAACCTATGAGGAGATCATGTCGGCTGTTGAAGTGGGTCTCCATCATGCAGTGCATACCTTCAATGCGATGACTCCGTTCCACCATCGCAAGCCGGGAACTGCCGGGGCCGTGCTAAGCAGCCCAGCTATCAGCGCAGAGATTATTGCCGATGGGATTCATGTGCATAAAGCAGGCATCCAGTTGCTTGCCCAAGTCAAGAACAAACGTAATCTGATTCTGATCACGGATGCGATGTCCGCAGCTGGATTAGGGAACGGAGATTATATGCTTGGGGATTTGCCTGTCGTCGTCAAGGATAATGTATGTACGCTCAAAGAGGATGAAGGAACCTTGGCCGGAAGCACCTTGACCATGATTCGCGGCTTCCGACACCTGGTTCAGGAGATTGGCCTGACGATAGAGCAAGCATCAGAAGCAGCAAGCGGCAACCCGGCGCGACTGCTAAGAATCGATCACTCCACCGGCTCCATCGAGACCGGAAAGCTGGCGGACCTGCTGCTTGTCAGTACGGACCTGCAATTGGAAAAGATTTGGGTCGAGGGCCGTGCCTTCCAGAGTGAACTTCAATAGGTCTATGTAAAATAAAGAACTGTCCGTGATTCCCCCGAGGGAAGGGACAGTTCTTTTTTGCTGCAGACTCCTGTCTCTAACGAGTCACTCCGCCTGAATAGCCATTATTATTGATTCCGGCCGGTGTCATGCCTCTATTGTTAATCCCGTTCGGCTGTGTCGGCGCATAACCGTTCGGTCCAGTCATGGTTCCTGCGCGGGATGGAAACACCCGATCAATCATCGTCTGAAAGTCGGAAATCATATCCTGGAGTGCTGATCCGCCGCGGGATTCTGTAGCATAACTGCCGACCCTTGATACAAAGTCGGAATCATTGGATACATAGACATTACGAATATTCGGGGCTGTCTTTTTAATCACATCGGTAACCTGATCTTTTACCTGTTGAGTCACATTGTCAGTCACCCTGCCGGCTTCCGTACCGTTCTCGATGCCATTGAACGTGCCGGTTCCCATGCCCCCATCGCCGCGATTTATATCGAACAAGCTGCCTGCCGTTCCGGAACGCCCTGTTAATCCGCGAGCCAGCCCGCCATTCCCTCCGCTTCCTCGGGTCTCGGAGTTTGCTCCGTACGAACCGCTGGAATTCGTCATTCCCCGGTTATTATTGATCCCTGTTGACCTCCCTGTCGACATCTCCGATATGCCCGATCCTGTCCCGGGATTGTTATTGGTTCCATGAAGCGTCACCGCTACATAAGCATCCCGGTCAGTCACGACGACATGAGCCGTTTGAATATCGCTCAGCCCGGCAACTTTGTTGCTCAGCGCAGGACTGTATTTCAGCGAAGTAATCCGCTCCGATTGACCGTTACCCGCGCTCCGCGAAAACAAACGATTTCCTTGCGGCAGCGAATTTACGTCAACATTTCGTCCGTTATGGTTTCGCAGGCTTTGCGTTTTGACATTATTGTTATCCGTACGAGTTCCACAGGCCGTCAAACCGACCATCCCGGCGATAAGAGCGGCGGACAATGATAAATGGACCATCTTCTTTATATGCATCGAAAGTACATTCCCCTTCCATAGCTATAATGATTACAGCTATAGAATGGCTCTCTGCATGAAACAGTATCCTGAAAAGTTTTGACAAGGAAGCCGCCGGGAAATTTATAAACGATTGTATATCGAAAGCAATTGACAGCCTACGACCCGGATATCATGATAATGTTCTGCAAACTTCCTTCCCTCGATGCCTTTACGCTTACGCAAGGCGCCTGAGGTTATCAATGTTCTCAATACATCGTACAACGTATCGGGACTAGCATTACACAGAGGAAGCTCTGGGGGAAATGTGCCTATGAGAGCCTCTCTAATAAAGGCGACCACGGGTTTTCCGAGTGCCATCGCCTCAACTGCAACCAACCCGTAAGATCCGCATAAAATTTGGTCTATGATAAGATCGGCCTGGCGGTACAATGCCAGCGCTTCCTCACGCGCCAACTTCTCAACCCTGATGTATCGCAGGGGATATTCCAACTTCAGCTTGCTTATGGCTTCCTCTATCCTTTCCGTTCCTTTAAACAACGGATCTGTAGGCGCATGAATAATAAGCGGGCAAGATTCGTGTTCGTCGGGGTAAGCTGGAGAACTATGGACAACATCTATAGCGAGAGGAAGAATACACACCTCTTTATAATAGGGTTTGACGTACTCGTAAACCTCATGGTCCTGCACGATCCCGATTGGAACATATTCTCCAACATGGGATAACCTGCGCTTAATATCACTCTCTTTAGGCGCATTTACGATACGAACGTAAGGATTATGGAGTGAAGCCATGCTTAGCATTCTGACATCATTTCCCCAATGATGCATTACTATAGGCTTTCCCGCCTTTTGGATCAGCTTCAAATCATCCATGCCGGGGATCATCGTCATATTAAAGTGGAAGTGGAACAAATCGAAGTAATTCAGCGCTTCACCAAAATTTTTCATTAACTCATATTGGTCCGTAAGCATAATATTTTCCGTATAATTCTGAAATGCTCTGAAATAATTAAAGCCAACCGCTTGATGCCCGAATTTGCCCAGTTCTTTGCAAAATAGCCCTACCTGACCGCCGATTTCCATTGGAGCATGAACAATTTTCAAGTCTGTATCGTCCCCTTCTACATATACATAGATCGATTCTCTCTAATCAAAAGTGAGGTGACAAAATATTGCCAAGACCAAAGCATCTCTGTGTCTTGCCCTGCGGCGGACTGTTGCCTGAGCATTTCGCACCGTGGACCTCATCTGACCTCGCCCCTTACGTTCATTATGTACCTGAGGAATTATCCGGATCTCATGCGTTCAAGCCTCTGTTCGATGGCTTTATATTTAATGGAATCGGCTCTCGTCCCGGGCGCTTCATGTATCCGATGTACGCGGCATTCGGAGCGGCCGCTGACCAAAGTGATTGGCTTTTGTGGATAGATTCCCTTTTCGCCCCTGGCTGTAATTTGGACGCTTTAAACTCCCTTGCGGATCGGCCGCTTAATGTATGGGTGTCCATCCCTTATCCGCAGATGCTGTATACAAATTTCGGAAAATTGAATGGCCGAGAGCTTCATTTTATGTCCGCTAAAGACCGTTATGAAGCGGTTGAATGGTGGATCGACCAGTTTCTAGAACGATGGAATCAAGTGGGCAATGATTTTGGTAATCTGGGGCTTCGAGGATTTCTATGGCAGAGGGAATCGATCGATAAGCATGACGAACCATTAGTAAAAATGACCAATCGGTTTATTGCCTCTGAAGGTTATCATTCCCTTTGGCTGCCGCAGTATGGGGCATACGGGGCCGTGAAGTTCAGCATGCTCGGTTTCAATGACGCAGCGATCCATGCCAACTATTACGGAAACGCCGGAATGGGCGTAGAATGGATTAATCATGCAGCAATCATGGCTAGATCCTGCGGGGCCGGGTTCCAAATCATTTGCGGAAAAGGCATTTTATATAACGATACTCATTTCCTCGATTATTTAAATCTGGGGCTTCCCGAGAAAAACGGCTATGCCTCCAGCCATTTGCTCGTATACCAGTTTCCGAACCAAAGACTGGGGGATTTATCGAAAAAACAACCCGAAGACTATGAACGACTATATGCATTTATTTCAGGGGCGTACTGCAAAACATCATATCCTGGAATAGACTATTGAATGGAAAGAGAAAGGAGGCCGGAGAGACAAAGCTCTCTTCCGGCCTCTTCCGAGAATAGTTGCTACACTACGGCAAGCGAGTGAACACGCAGTTCGCCAAGATACTCTCCGGCGGCACCAAATGGATAGGGTGCTACAGTCGGTGCTGTTACGGTCGTTGTTACTGTGAATTGGACGGAACCTAATGGGCCAAGGGTAGCGAGCAAGAGTGTATCACCCGAACCAATAGCTACATTTTGCTTGTTTCCGCCATTGCTAAGGCCTGTAATCAGCGGCACAGTCAGAACGACGATTCCCAACAAGTTGATCGCTTCCAGTGTAACTGTCGAAGTGGCCGTTTCGTCAGCAGCATAAGCAAAAAATGCCGTAATCGGAAGGCCTACCGTAAAGACTGGAAGCAACCCGGCAGGAATCGAATAAGTGGACACAAATGTTACTGTTGAGCCTGGTCCGTCGAACGGAGAAAAGATGTAAGTCCCGTTCCCATTAATAAATGGCATTTCCGGATCTTTTGGTACGACGATTGCGGGGGTGGGAAGGGACCCAGGAGGCGCTCCAGTATCTGCCGTAACCACTGTATTAGCGGTTGTAGTGAAAGCATCCAAGATCAGAGCCATGAATTCACCTCCTTTCTTCATAACTCTGTCAGACTTATCGTCCGACTGTTTAAGATATGCAGCGGTACCTCCCCCTTGCTTGGTCAAATCATCTGAGCTTTCCGTGTAATTTTTTCAGCTCTCTGGCAAGTTGTCCTTGCTAATCAAGTCAAGTTTCCGTGTCCGGCTCCGAAGCGATAAATGTTCTCTTTATCCCCCAGCTTATCCGTTACATTGCGCGTGTCAAAAACGATTTGAGCATGAGCGGCAATGCTATCAATAGGAATAACGGAATGATCTGTCACAATAATGACGCAATGGGTATTCTTCAATATTTCTTCATGAAGCTCAACGCTCCTATAAGTTTGCCCCCCAGCTTCAATCTCTTCAATATAAGGATCGTGATAGCTGACATGATGCCCGGATTGGGCCAGCAAGGAAATCAGATCCAGAGCCGGCGATTCCCGGACATCATTGATATCCCTTTTGTAAGCAACCCCGTAGATGAGCAAGTTTGCCTGATCGGGAGCATTATGCCGTTTAAGCAGGGCTTGGATTCGAGCAGCGACATAGTGCGGCGCCTTCCGGTTAACTTCATCTGCAATTTCAATAAATTTGCTCGTCAGGCCCGCTTTTTGCGCCTTCCACTGCAGGTATAGCGGATCGACCGGAATACAATGCCCGCCGATACCGGGGCCCGGATAATACGGGGTAAAGCCAAAGGGCTTCGTCTTGGCCGCTTCAATCACTTCCCAAATATCAATGTTCATTTCATCACAAATGGTTGCAAGTTCATTAATGAAGCTGATATTAACCAATCGATGGGCATTTTCCAGCAGCTTCGTGAACTCTGCTACTTCCGGCGACGAGACGCTCACTACACTTTCAAATACTTTTGCGTACAGCTCCTCCGCAAGTTTCAGGCACTCCGGAGTCAACCCGCTGATCACCTTGGTAATCTGCTCCACCTTGAAGCTTTCATTCCCAGGATCGATTCTTTCTGGGGAGTAGCCAATATGAAAATCGATGCCTGCAGTCAAACCGCTGCCTTGTTCAAGGACCGGTTTGATAACTTCCCTCGTTGTCCCCGGATAAGTAGAACTTTCTAGGATGACCAATTGGCCCTTTTGCAAATATCGGCTGATGTCAGCTACTGCTCTTTCGAGAATGGTCAAATCTGGTGAATGCTCTGAATTGAGCGGCGTAGGTACACAAATAATGATCGCATCTACTAAGGGGATACAGCTCATTTCATCGGTCGGGTGATACCGGTTCGTTTCCAGGCTTTGACTCAGCTCTTCATCTGTCACATCGGGCAGATAGCTTTTGGCCTGAAGCAGCGCCCTGATTTTCCCAAGGTCTTTATCTACTCCGTACACGGTAAATCCCTTGGAGAGAAATAACAGGGACAACGGCAGGCCCACGTATCCTTGCCCGATTACGGCAATCGTTTTGATCAAATTCTTGGAGTTGTTGCCGGTCATAAATACGTCCTCCTTGGTTCAAAATATAGCTAATAATTATTGAGTTGATTTGATCGGTTTTCCCGGGTTGCCTGCTACCGTTTCGCCAGGAGGAACATCTTTCGTAACGACCGTTCCCGCACCGACGACCGCTTGTTCACCGATCGTAATCCCAGGCAGCAAGGTTGCATTATTCCCTATTCTTGCGTGACGCCGAATAATAGGGCCTTGGTGAGGGTAGTTACCGAGCCCCATATATTTATCGTTAGAGGTAGAGCAGCATGGACCAATAAAAACATGGTCTTCGATCACCATGTCGCTGGTAATATACGAAGATGTTTGAACCGTAACTCTGCTTCCGATCTCCGTTTTCGGCTCCACGATGACATTACGGCCGATAATGCTGCTGTTTCCGATGCTTACCCGTTCACGAATGCTGGCCATATCACCTACGAACACATCCTCGCTGAGATTCACTCCGCAATAGATCACAACGCTGCAGCCGATTTTGACCCGGTCGCCGATCATTAGCGGCGGCAGGTCCACAGGCGGCTTTTGTGACATTTTGGGATTGGACGCAGGGCGCTTACCGAGAACACACAGATCTCCGATGTGCACCCCGTTGCCGATATTCGTGCCCTGCTTGATCACGACAAAATTCCCAATGGCGACATCATCACCGATTACCACGCCAGGCTCAATAATGACATGTTCGCCGATCGTAACATTCGATCCATACAAAATCTCTGTGCTTCTTACGCCCATCTATAAAATGCTCCTTCCTAAAACCTCTTCATATATTGAGATCAACTGTAAAATAATTTGATCTGCATCATGATGCTTCTTAACATAGGCGATGCCCTGTTGCCCCCGCTGCACCCTGAGTTCCGGGTGAAGCACCAGCTCTTTCAAACCGTCATAAAGCGTATCCGGATTACAGGACAGAATCGGCAAGTCAGCCGGTAACGTGTCTTTAAGGTCCGGGCGTATATAGCATACAACCGCCTTCCCGAGCGCCATCGCTTCCACACTCAGGTTGCCGTAAGCGCCGCAAAGCACCTGATCGATCACGATATCCGCTTCTTCGTAAAGCGCCATCGCTTCGTCATGGCTCATCCCTTCGACAAGCTTGAAGCGAAGCGGAACCTCTTTCGCCAGTTTCTCAACCGCATTGATAATAAACTTGGTTCCCTTGAACTCACGATGAGTCGGTGCGTGAACAATCAATGGCGGATCTGACTTTTGTGACTTCGGACTTGGGGGAGTGACGGAAGACGGAATAAACAGTCTGGGCAGCACATATACTTTTTTTCCTTCTGCCGCATAGTAATCCGCCACGTAATGATACAATTCATAGTCCTGGACAATAGCCGCGGATACATGCTTGGCAAAAAACTTCAGGTTTTGTTCGATTTCCTCCTCGGGAAAGGAGGAATCCGTATTTACATAAGGATTCTTGTATCCGTTCCATGCCTTCGCCCGCTTATGGGACCTGACGTCATTGCCTCGATGATGCATGATAACGCCTCTGCCAGCCTCGCGTATCATTTGAATGTCCCGCTTATCCTCGATGAAAGTATAGCTATTATGAAAATGGAACAAATCATAATTCAGGATGCTGTATTCCAGCAGCTTAACGAGCTCATAGGATTCAATAGGGATTACTCGGTTGTAATTCAAATAGTTCAGAAAATAATTAAAACCAATGGCATGGATCCCTTTGTTCATCAAAGTATCGCAGATCAGGCCGACCTGTCCGGCAATCTCCACCGGAATGTGCATGACTTTTACTGATTCCAATTACTCTCCTCCTTTAGCGCTGTTATAAATATCCAGCAGTTTCGGAGTGATGTAATTCAAGCTGTGGTATTTCTCTACATAATAACGACCGGCTATGCCCAGGTTATGTCTCGCTTCTGGTTGATCGATCAGCGTGGCAAGCACCGCGGATATCGTATCCGGATTCGCCACCACAATCGGCAACTCCGGCGGAAACTTCGCTCTAACATCGTCCCTGACAAAAGCAACCACCACTTTTCCCATTGCCATAGCTTCCACGCTCAGCATGCCGTAGGTTCCGCAGAGGATTTGATCGACGATAATATCAGCGGTCAGGTAGGTTTTCATCGCTTCCCGATGGCTCATTTTCTCGATGGCACGGTATTCAAACCTCTTCGTTCTCTTCAGCTCCGCAATAGCCTTCTCCACATATTCCGAGCCTTTGAATTCACGATTGGTGGGAGCATGGATAATTAACGGATTCCTGTTGTCTATGGAAGGATAAGCGAAAGGAATATCCTCGTGCTTGCAAGCCAGAGGCAGAACATGAACATGCTCGTAATAGTCGGCCACATGCGGGTATAGCTCATAGTCCTGAACAATGGCATGCTTGATATACTTGCTCGTAAACATAAGATTTTGATGAATCCGTTCATCGGTAAAATAACTAGCAGGAATCTGATAGGGGTTGAGCAAGGCAGTGATCTTTTTAGTCCGCACATCATTTCCCCAATGATGCATGACCATTGCTTTTCCATTCGCATACAGGGAAGGTAAATCGATATTATTGGCCAGAAATGAGTTGCCGTTGTGGAAATGGATTACGTCTGCATATCTGGCAATCGGATCCACGATTCTGATTAGCTCGTAAGCATCCGTTATATTGATGTCTCCGCTGTAGTTCAAATAACTGAGGAACCAGTTATAGCCGTTGCTTTCATGTCCCGCCAGCCGAAGCCCATTCACCATGGTCTGCATTTGACCCGCAATTTCGGTCGGCACATGAACGATCTTCATAATGCTCCTCCCCTCAATAAATGACTGCATTCTTCTGACATTATGATTTATTCATTTATAGAGATGGTTGCCAGTGCTCTGGACAAAATTGGATTGTTGTCTAGGTCATCCCTAATTCTGAGAACATACTATTTATTGATAAAAGAACAAAAAATAAAATGGCTGGAGTGTGAAAAGATGATTCCTGCGTCGGCTAGTGGATATTTATCACCGCAGGCCTATCAATTGAAAAACCAGGTGTGCATGATACCGTGCGGAGATTTATTGAATGAAATGCCTCTAAGTTGGGATGAAAACCAATTACGCTATTACACGAATTACATGCTGAACGGTCAACCGATTGACAGCTTTTTTAAGGGATTCATCTTTAACGGGATCCGTACAAAGAGTAATCGCCATTTCATGTACCCGCTTTACGTCGGCTTCGGAGAGCCCTCGGGAAAAGCCGACTGGCTGGAATGGATTGACAACCTGTTCGCCCCCGGCGTCAATCTGACTGCCCTGCACCGGCTTGCCACGAGCGATAAACTCGATGTCTGGGTCTCCATCCCGTATCCTCATCAATTTCAAAAGGCATTCGGGGAAATTCAGGGCCGCAACCTTGACTTTTCGTCGAACATAGACCGCTTTGCTGCAGTCATCTGGTGGATCGACCAGTTCAATGCCAGATGGAACCAGCGAACCGATCTGCACGACAAATTGGATTTCAGAGGATTTCTATGGCAAAGGGAATCCATCATTCCGCAAAGCAATGACGAGGGACTTTTAAAATGGGTCAACGGAGCGATTGCCTCTCGAAATCAGCTCAGCATGTGGCTGCCCAATTACGGAGCCAATGGGGTGATCCAATGGCGCGAGCTTGGCTTTCATGTCGTAGCCTTGAACTCGAACTATACGGGAAATACCGGCTATCAGACGAACTGGATTCTAAACTCATCCGGCTTCGCGAAATTCTATCATTTGGGTACTCAAATTACGTTCGGCAAAGGAATGATCTACAGCGATTACCATCATCTCGATTATTTCAACCTTGGACTTCCGAATAAACAGAACTATATGAAAGACTCCTTCCTTGTATATCAATTGCCGAATCAAACCCTTGAGACGGTATACAAAGAGCGGGTCACTGATTATATCCGGCTCTACACATTCGTTAAAGGCATCTATCAAAGAGTTGATTATCCTGGCATCGCATACTAGAACGCGAAAACGGCGGACAGACTTACTGTTCCGCCGTTTTTTCTGTTATAAAAAGACTGCCTGAGCGCAAGCGGCGATTCCGCCTCCACTCAAACAGCCCTTCACGTTCAAGACAAGCCTCGAAGCGGTCACATGGTGCCGACAAGCAAATAGGGTGGGTCCTCCAGCAAGAACGAGGCATCACCCTCAGATTCCAAGCCTACATAAACCCCATGATTGTTATGGCTATCAAACCGCCAAGGTCCGGACAATCGAGTCAAATCAAACTCGGCTTCCTTCACCCCTGAAATGGCAACAGTGTCCTTAATCTCCGTACACGTTGGCCGAGCCTTCAAGATGTACTGTTCATCCCAGCCATGTGCGATCTCACGCAATACAAGCGTTCCCGTAGCTGGAACATGGGCGGTTACGACCAGTTTCATGGACAGAACCTCCATGTCTTCAGGAATGACCGATATATTATAGGACACATAGATTTCCTTCCCATGAGCAGAGTAACGATTTGGAATAAAGAGCATCGACTTCTCCAGGATATTCATCGGTTATCTCAGACCTCCTTTCTTATGGCCGCAGATTGGCATACACCTGCTCCAACTGATCCACGACGACTTCTTTGGCATGATATTTCTCTGCATACGATCTGCCTCTTCTTCCCAACTCCTCATAAAGAGACGGGTTTTCCAGAAACACCTGGATGGCGGTGATGATATTGTCCGGATTGGCATTCATGATCGGTAATTCGGAGGGAAACTTCTCGACCAGATCGCTGCGAATATAGGTGATAACCGGTTTGCCCAGGGCCATCGCTTCTACGCTGAGCAGACCATAGGAGCCGCACCGGATTTGATCGACAACCAAATCAGCTGCTCGGTACATCTCTACTGCCTGCTCGTGGTTCATCTTTTCAATTCGCATGTATTCGAAGTCATAAGACTTTTGCAGTTCTTGAATGGCCGCTTCGATGGCCACCGTTCCTTTAAAATCCTGTTGTGTCGGAGCATGCACGATCAGCGGCCGTCTGACCTTTCCGCTCGGATATGCCGGGGTAAAGGGAGCCAGGTCGATCGAGATCGGTATGACATGCACTTTTTTGTAATAAGGCTCGACATAGGTGTATACTTCATAATCCTGAACGATGGCTTCATCCACATATCGGGTAATCTCTGTTAAGCGGCTGTCAATGACTTCATTAGGCGGTGAATCTCCGGTAAAGACATAAGGATTGTTTTCCCGAGCCTGCTCGTGAAAACGGACATCGTTGCCCCAGTGATGCATGACCATTTTTTTGCCTTTGCTCTTGATGATCTCCAGATCCTTATAGCCGTCGAGAAGACTGGTCGCATAATGGAAATGAAACACATCGTAAAAATTGATCAGATGATGGCTCGTATTCACGAGCTCTTCTATCGTTGTATTGATCAGGTGATCCCTATATCCCAAATAGGTATGGAATGTATTATAGCCTGTGGCAAGGTGACCCCGCTTTTTCAATTCTCCGCACATGATCCCCATTTGCCCGGCGATTTCTAGCTTTCCATGAAAAATCCTCATCCCGGCGACTTCCCTCCTCTTCTCCATAGATCCGTCTTCCTAAGTCCTGAGGCCAAATCCACTTGAGGCTTCCATCCAAGCGTGCTCCGCAGCAGTCCGGCATCCAAAGACCGACGCCGAACGATGTCCACTTTTCGCTTCGGGTGCCAGGAGATGGCTGGCTCGGACTGTCCGGCAATCCGGGAAATGTGCTCAGCAAGTTCCATGACGCTAGTCTCCACCCCAGTGCCGACATTAAACACCTTTCCTATGGCTTCGGGATGGACTCCCGCAGCCATCAAGGCGTCGATCGCATCATCAATGTAGGTGTAGTCGCGTGTATTCGTTCCGTCCCCGAAGATCGTGAAGGGTTTCTCAAGCTCAGCCTCCTCGAAAAACTTGGCTACAACCCCGCAGTAGGGATTCGTCGTCAGCTGGCCCGGACCGTAAACGTTCGACAAACGGAGCACCGAAATCGGTAATTGATGCATCCTGAAATAAACCTGGCAGTAGTGCTCCATGGAAAATTTACTTGCTGCATAAGGAACCGATGTCTGATACCAGCTCTCCGGAGTCGGAAATTGTTCCGCATTCCCATAAACAGAGGCCGTGGACGTATACACAAACCGCTGTAAATCAGGACATAAGTGCATCGCCTTTTGAAGCAGCAAATAGCCTCCATACAGGTTAACATGAAAGTCATCGTCCATATTTTCGGCGGACATGACAAGATTTCTACAAGCCAAGTGAAAAATATGGGTCGTTCCCGGAAGCACCTGCTCCAACAGCTCTTCATTCACATAGGACATCTCATGGAAGGTGATCCGGTCCGAGACCGGCACGTTCTCTCGCCGGCTTGTCGAGCAATCGTCGATCACCGTAATATGCTCAGAAACGGGAAGCAGTCTGAGCAATAACTGAGAGCCTATGAATCCCGCCCCTCCGGTTACCAGCACCCGTCCAAAAGCCGAGCTCATATTCCCACCTCCAGATCGCCCATCATTTCCGTATGAAAAGAGGTTAATGGAATTGGCACGCTTTGGCCTTTCAGCGCAGAATCATATAAAGCGAAGATCAACTCGAGCGCCCTTTTCCCTTCCTCCGCATCAATCAGTACGGAATTCTCCCGGTTCTTGGCCGCCGCTATAAAGCGTTCGTACATTCTGACATGCTCCTCTCCGGCAGGCTCTATCACCGGGTCGGGGACATTGGGATCTGAAAATGACCATTTACGGACTTCGTCCAGACGAATGCCTCCGATGCTTACCGTTCCTTTTTCTCCGAACAAGGTGATACAGTTATCATAGTTGCCGGGATAAGTTACCGTATTGGCCTCAATCATCCCGATCGCACCGTCTTTAAAATTCACGATACCGGCAGCTACATCCTCGGTTTCCTTCATAAGCAGACCGCGCTGCAAGCTTCCGAATACCCGAGTGCCGTCGCCCAGAAACCATTGAAGCAGATCGACGAGATGAATGCCTTGGTTCAGCAGCATCCCCCCATCCTGTTCCCATGTCCCTCTCCAAGGGGCTGCTTCATAATATGCGGCGGATCGCTGCAATCTCATCGAAACAACGCC
This sequence comes from Paenibacillus apis, assembly GCF_018333295.1. Lineage (NCBI taxonomy): Bacteria > Bacillati > Bacillota > Bacilli > Caryophanales > Paenibacillaceae > Paenibacillus > Paenibacillus apis. Next base: position 107,883 of record NZ_BORS01000011.1, on the reverse strand, counting down.
AAGGTACAACTTGCCCATCGTACCCGACTCGATTAACTCCTTCACCTGGGTCATTACTTTTCTATATCTTAACTGGTGGCATACTTGCACAATGACTTCATGCTTGCGGGCAAGGGAGATCATATTCTCCGCATCTTGAAGGGATAGGGCCATCGGCTTCTCGAGCATGACATGCTTGCCGCTTCGAATAGCCTCACTGGCGAGCTTGGCGTGCAGGGCCGAGGGAGTAGCGATAATGACCGCCTGAACCTGCGGATCCTTTAGGAGTTGCTCCATGTCCGTATATTTAGCCAGTTCTCTCTGACAACCCGAAAGTTTCACATAATCCGCTTCCACTGCAGCCATGCGCTCCGGCTGAACGTCAAACAATGCGGTAAGCTCCGCGCCTTCACACTCGGCCAGCGAACGGATGTGCCGATCGGCTATTCTTCCGCAGCCGACCAAACCAAACTTGATCATGACAGGCCTTCCCCTTTCGTGGTACGCAAAGCGGAGATGACTTGATCCTGCTCTTCTTCGTAAAGGAAAGCGCCCATAGGCAGGGCAAACAACTGAGCCGATAGCCGTTCCGACACCGGGAAATCGCCCTGGCTATAATGAAGATGAGCATAGGCTTCCTGTAAATGCAGAGGACAAGGATAATATACACTTGTTTGTATATTGCGAAGTTTGAGCTGCTCCAGCAATTTTTCTCTCTGTTTAGACTCTACGCAAAATAAATGATAAATGTGACTTCGGTCCTTTCTTTCCGGTGAAATCGTCAGATCGGGCAAGTCTTTCAGCGCTTCGCGGTAGCGCGCGGCCAAAATCATCCGGTTCTTATTCCAGCTATCAATCTTTGTCAAGGCGATGCGAAGGATGGCTGCATGCAATTCATCCAGGCGGCTATTATACCCAAGGATGGTATGATGATATTTCTTCTCGCTTCCGTGCTGACGAAGGAGCCGGACCCTCCGGGCAAGCTCATCGTCTGAGGTGACGATCAAGCCGCCGTCCCCGACGGTGCCCAAATTTTTGGTCGGAAAGAACGAAAAACATGCCGCATGGCCGATGCTTCCGACACGGCGTCCCTTATACTCCGCGCCAAATGCCTGACACGCATCCTCAATGACCTTCAGATCATATCGGTCTGCAATATCCATGATTTCGTCCATATCGGCGGATTGACCGAATAAATGAACCGGGATGATCGCTTTCGTGGCCGAGGTTATTTTTTCTTCAATACGGGCCGGGTCAATGCAATAGGTTTGCGGATCAATGTCGGCAAAGACCGGAACAGCGCCGACCCTGGATATCGCTTCCGCCGAAGCAAAAAAAGTAAACGGAGTCGTGATGACCTCATCTCCGGGGCCAATTCCTAGAGCGTCCAGTGCCAGAACCAAGGCGTCCGTGCCGTTACCGACGCCGATCGCATGCGCTGCCTGCAGATAGGCCGAAATCTCGCTCTCCAGCTTTTTAACATTTGGCCCCAGCACGTACTTGCCGGATTCAATGGTTTCGGTTATGGCCTCCAACATTTCAGGCAGAATCGATTGAAACTGACGGGCCAACGGTACTAATTCAATCATAGAACGATACCCTCTTTTCCTTTAGTAATTGTTCCACGTTAGGCCAAAGGCGTTCCAGTTCACGGGAAAACGTATGCCTGGACAACACCTTTGTTCTTGCCATGCGGCCGATGGCCGTCCGCTGCTCCGGATGCTTCAAGTAGTACCGGGCCAGCTCCAATGTTTCATCCGGTTCCGACGAATAGACAATCTCTTTCCCATGTTCAAATAATCTTTCCAGCTCTTCCGTCCGGCTGGCGATCATGAAGGCGCCGCAGCCAAGAATTTCAAACGTGCGCTGGGTAACCTGATCCCTGGCGTTCTGCACACCGAGCATAATCTTGCTGTCATGGTACACTCTCACCGTCCTCTTGTAAGGCAGGAAACCATGAATGCATGAAGGCGGCAAGGCCATGCCGAATTCATGCTTGAGCAGCGCCGCGTTCTCCTTCCAGTTCCCCCCCCAAACATGGACGCTCTCAGGCGAGGCAACCAGCGGGAACAGCAGCTCCTTCAGGCTTTCATAGCGATATGTTCTTGTCTCCAGATGCGTCGTCCCGACAAAAGCAATGTCGTACTGCTCGGGACCGACGTCCCGTTTTTCCGGAAAAAGACGCGGGTTAAAAGCAAAGTTCAGAAACTCCGACATGATCCCTTTTTCGCGGTACATGGAGACACAATCGGGATGAATCGTCCAGACGATGTCGGGGTTAAGACGCTGCACCGCTTTTTGAGACAGCCTTTCAAAATGAATTTTGTCTTCCGTAGCCCAGTAAATTTGAAGCAATCCATATTTCTCGCACCAGTCCGGAATGACTTCCAACGGAAACTCGGCCATAGGTTTGTCGTAACCGACAGTGATCAGGACCTCAGGCCGAAAGTAAGCAATTGCAGCTTCGATTTCTTGCTGGTTCCAGGATGACTGATAATACAATTTGTGGCCGAGCTGGCTTAGAGCATCGCCCAGGCTGTTAATATAACAGGACAGATGATTCAGAAAAAAGATTTTTCGCGGTTCCAAACGAGTTCTCTCCTCTCGCTAAGCCCTTTACCCAGCGAAATCTTTATTTATTGCTACCTTATGGCACAATAGCCGCGTAATGGCACGGCAGACGCACAGGTACAAGCCTTAATATTCGGGCGCATACCATGTTCAAGAAACTTATAGCTCCAAAATCTAAAAAAAGGCTCTCTAAAGGCATAAGCGCCTTTCGAGAGAGCCTCCTTCGTCAAACGATCATAAGCGAATCTGCGTCTGATTTCTCAGCAAAGTCTGCAAATTGCCAAGAAGCGCATTCCCATTCAGGTTGAAGGATCCTGCAACATTCGTAAGCACCGAATTAAGCTGATCGTAGAATGGACGAATCGAGGAAAGAGCCGTTTGCGGATTCACCTGCGGATCTCTGATCAGCCTATCAATGCTGTTCAGTTGAGCCACAAGATCATTCAAAATTTGCGGGCTGAATCCCGCTGCAGCCGGAACCGCGCCGGCTGCCTCTTCGCGTGCCGCTGACGCAAGCGCAGTTTGAAGTTCGCTTCTCTGCTCGTCATCCAGATTTAGCGCGGCCATTTGCTGCTGGAATTGAGCTATTGACGGCTCAGTGGCTCCACTGCCTTGCGCAGCATCTGTATTTGTTTGGAGTTCTCCTAGCACTCTAAACAATTTACCAAGCGGATGATTTTCGTCACCAACATATCCTTGCAACATGGTGGTAACCTGCTGCAGTCTAGTTTCCAATTCATTCATCCAATATCCCTCCCTTCTCGTGCTATTCTATGCCAAAAAGAATCTCGTGCTTGGATGAATACATATTTTTAAAATTTAATAGTCCAGTAGTTTCTTGCCAGTTCCAGAGTCCTTATCCAAACCATATGATGCCTCTGAACGATCTGCTATCTTCATTCATTTAAATTATGGAAAGGAGGAGATGGTGAAATGGCGCTCGACAAGCCGGAGCCGTGCCCCGGCTTCTGGAAAGGAAAAAAGGTGTTTTTGACCGGTCATACAGGGTTTAAGGGGACATGGCTAAGCCTGTGGCTGCATTCGATGGGCGCACAGGTCACCGGCTATTCTCTTGAACCTGCCACCAAGCCCAGCATTTACGAGATTTGCCGAATGGATGAGATTATACCTTCTTATTATAGTGATATCCGCGATCTTGCTTCCTTATCGGCAGCACTCTGCGAGACCAGCCCGGATATCGTTATTCATATGGCCGCCCAGCCCCTTGTCAGGGAGTCGTATCATGACCCGGTTACCACATTCGAAGTCAACATGATGGGAACCGTTCATTTATTAGAAGCGGTCAGGCAGGCCGTCAGTCACGGCTCAAGGATCTCGGCCGTCATTAATGTCACGACTGATAAATGTTACGACAACAGGGAATGGGCCTATGGATACCGCGAAACCGACGCTCTGGGCGGAGCCGATCCTTATTCCGGCAGCAAGGCCGGGTCTGAAATCATTACCGACAGCTACCGCCGCGCTTTCTTTCATCCCCCGGGTTCCGCTGATCCAATTGTCCCGGTCGCTACTGCAAGGGCCGGCAATGTAATAGGCGGTGGAGACTGGAGCAAAGACCGCCTGGTTCCGGACGGTATTCGGGCCATTTTGGAACAGCGGCCGATCCTGCTGCGCAACCCGAAGGCGAATCGTCCTTGGCAGCATGTACTTGAGCCCTTATCCGGATATCTGCTACTGGCACAGCATCTAGCGACATCCAATGCGATATTTGCCCAAGGATGGAACTTTGGCCCTGACCACGCCAGCTCGGCTTCCGTCGAACAGCTTGCGGGTCTCCTATGCAAGGAGTGGGGAGAAGGCGCCTCCTTTGCCAGTGAGCTTAGCGCCGACCACCCTCATGAAGCCCGCTACCTCAGTCTGGACAGCTCCATGGCCAGACAGGAACTCGGTTGGCAGCCGCGCTGGGGCCTCGGCTCCGCCGTGACTCATACCGTTGAATGGTATAAAGCCTGGCATCGGCAGGAAGACATGCGGGCATTAAGCCTGCGGCAAATCAACGAATATATGAAGGGAGTACAGACAGGATGATCATTCAGCCTTGCAAATTGCAAGGGGTTTACGAAATCATCCTCCAACCTAAGCAAGATCATCGCGGACATTTTACCCGCATCTATGACCAGAAGATCTTTCAGGAACACGGGTTAACAGGGGAATGGATCCAGGAGAACCGGTCGTTCTCAGCGAAAAAGGGAACACTCCGCGGGCTGCATTTACAGCACGGGATCTATGCGGAGACAAAGCTGGTCCGGGCAGCCAGAGGAGGCATTTTCGATGTATTCGTCGATTTGCGGCCCGGCTCTCCCACCTACGGTCAGTGGGATTCCATTTTGCTGACGGAGAACAACCATCGAATGGTCTATATTGGAAAAGGCTTTGCCCATGGCTTCTGTACGCTTACGGATGATTGCGAGATCGTGTACAAGACCGACCAGCCTTACGCTCCTCAGCATGAAGGCGGCGTGATCTGGAACGACGAAAGCCTGCGTATCACCTGGCCCATTCTGAAACCGATCATTTCAGAAAGGGACCTTTCCCTTCCTTCGCTTGATGAATTCAAACGGATTCAGCAGCAAAAAACAAAGGAGAGATGATGATGAACCCCTTGGTAAGTATTTTGATCCCGACTCATAATCGCCCGGAATACTTTGAACTGGCTTTGGCTAGCGCATTGATGCAGACTTATCCCAATATCGAGATTGTCGTCGGCGATAACAGCACGAACAATTTGACAGAGCAAATCGTTGCGAAACACCGGTCACACCCTCGCGGCTCGGTGATTCGTTATTATCATCATTCCGGAAATATCGGCCCGATTGCCAACCAGCAGCAACTCCTCAATCTCGCCAACGGCGAGTATATTAATTATCTGAATGATGATGATTTGTTTCATCCCCGCAAAATCGAAATTATGATGCGTCATATTCTCAGCCATACGAACGTCGTGCTCGTCACATCTCAAAGAAGAGTCATTGATAGTAAAGGAAAACGTATCTTTGTTCCCCCGATCGGAACGTTCAAGGTGCTTCGTCCCGTGGATACGGTCATTGATGGCGGGGTTTTAACGCGGGATATGCTTCAGGACAGAACCAACTACATCGGAGAACCGACTACGGCATTATTCCGCAGAAGAGACCTTACCGAACCATTCGGGGTACTCGCCGGGAAACAAGTGCTTTTTGCCGTCGATATGGCCTCCTGGTTCAGTCTCATGACCCGGGGCCATGCTATCTATCTCGTTCAGCCGTTAAGCTATCTGCGGTTCCATCCCGAACAACTCTCCCAAAGTAAATACGCACAAAAAATTGCCGAGATGGACTATAAAGTGTTTGAAAGATTTGCAAAGCTTCGGGGCTTTGCCTAAAACCTAGGCTACGTGAGAACAGAAGGGATCGTTCTACATGAAAGAGATACTGCGAAGCTATAAACAAACACCCGCAAGCTCTATCGCTGCCCGCTGCATCCCGATTACCGCCAAGGGCGTTGTTCGGGGAAGATTAAGGCCGATCACAGGCGATACGCTCCAAAATCCGGCTGAAATCAAACTGATTGCCGAGTGGAGGGAGGCCTCCGCGGATTGGTTTACCACACGGTTTCCTTTGTCGGAAGCCGGAACCTCACGGTGGCTGGAGCAAGTGTGGCGCGCCGACGACCGGATTTTGTTCTTTGTGGAAGACGAGGAATGTACCCCCGTGGGCCAGGTAGGAATCCTGCATTATGATCCGCTCAAGAAACAGTGCGAATTCGATAACCTGCTTCGGGGACGGAAAGGAAAGTTCGGAAACATCATGATTTATGCTCTGATTACGCTTGGCATTTGGACCATCGAAGAGCTTGACGTTATGGAAGGCTTCATCCGCGTTGTCGCGGACAATTATCGGGCTATTCGTATGTATGAAAGTCTTGGAGCGGAAGAAATCGAAAGAACTTCGCTTATCCGGCTGGAGGAGAATGGCGTGACCCGCTGGGTTCCAGGACAGCCCGGATCAAGCCCCCCTCCCGAACGTGAGCTGGCTACGATGCGAATCAAAAGGGAAGTGTTTCTGAAGCTTCATCAAAGCAATTTACCGACTTGAAAGGCGGGACGGATATGAAAGTCAGATTATTTAAACCTTCCGTCGGCAAAGAGGAGCTTGAAAGCATACAGGACTCGTTCAAAAGCGCATGGCTCGGCTTAGGGCCGAAAGTGACGGAATTCGAACAGCGGTGGAGTCAATATATCGGCTCTAAGGAGTCAGTGGGGGTGAATTCCTGCACAGCAGCACTCCATCTGGCTCTTGCCGCTTATCGGTTCCCCGAAGGAAAAAAAGTGCTGGTTCCCGCCTTGACGTTTGCTTCAACCGCAATGGCGGTCCTGTATAACCGGCTCATCCCCGTCTTTGTCGATGTAGACGAAACAACACTTGGAATCAGCCTCGAGGACCTCGATAGAAAATGCGACAAAGATTGCGTCGCTGTGATGCCGGTTCATTTCGGCGGTCACCCGGTGCCAATGGACGAACTAGTCGCATGGGCGAAATCGCGTGGTCTCAAGGTCATCGAAGATTGCGCCCACACCGCCGGCGGCAAATATAAAGGCAAGTCGCTGGGAACCTGGGGGGATATCGGCTGTTACAGTTTCGAAGAGAAGAAATGCATGACGACCGGCGACGGAGGCATGATCTCCTTTGATGACCCCGAGCTCCTGAATCCGCTCAGACATGTCCGCTGGATCGGCATCAACAAGGATACATGGGTGCGTTATGAACAGTCTGAAATGGGAAGCTCGGATACGAACGGCTGGTATTACGAAATCTCTGACATCGGCTATAAATACAATATGAATGATCTGATGGCCTCGATCGGTCTCGTTCAATTGCAAAAGCTTGACGCCATGAATCGGAGAAGAGAGAGCATTATCGGGCAGTATTTGAACACCATTAAGGACCTGGATTATATTCATCCAGCCATTCCCTACCATTTGCAGGACTCCTCATATTGGGCATTTATCGTAAGGGTACAGGACAGGGAACGATTCATCGCCCACATGCAGGCTCGGGGCGTGTCGACAGGCGTCCATTATATGCCGCTTCCGATGCAGCCTTTGTTCATGAAGTTTGCTGGAGCAACGCCGGTGGCGGAGTCAATCTGGAAACAACTGGTCACCCTGCCGTTATTCCCAGATTTGACGGCAGAAGAAATCGAACACGTGAAGGAAAGCATCCGATCCTACGACGGCGAATAAATACAGCAAAGCGCGGATTCCTGAAGGGCATTATCCCTTGGAGCCCGCGCTTTTTCTTATGCATGCATACTTTCCTAAACTATATAGTTGAGCTATTGAAATGAAGGTTACCACACTTTCCAGGGAGCTTGCCTGGAGCTCCAAAGGGATTGCAGGTGGTTTTTGTCCCGCAATGTATCCATCGCATACCAGAAGCCATCATGCCTGTAAGCACGAAGCTGTCCTCCCGCAGCAAGATTGACGAGCGGTTCCTGTTCAAAGACCGTTGTATCGTCCGTCAAATAGTCAAAAACCTCCGGCTGCAATACAAAAAAGCCGCCGTTTACCCACTTGCCGTCCCCTTTCATTTTCTCGTTAAACCGGTTTACGGTTCCATCCTCCTCGATCGAGAGCGCGCCGAATCGGCCTGCAGGTTGGACGGCGGTTACCGTAGCGAGTCTCCCATGGGATTTGTGATACGCTTCCAGATCCTTAAGAGATACATCGCACAATCCGTCACCGTAAGTCAGCATAAAAGGTTCATCGCCAACATACGGCTGAATCCGTTTGATTCTCCCCCCGGTCATCGTTTCGCTGCCTGTGTCGATAAGCGTCACCTTCCAAGGTTCGACCTGTATATTGTGAAATTGAGAGCGCCCGCTGGGATATTCAAAAGTCACATTGGAATGATTACGAACATAATTAGCAAAATATTCCTTAATAGCTTCCCCCTTGTATCCGAGACAGATGATAAACTCGTTGTATCCGAAATAGCTATAAATTTTCATAATATGCCAAAGTATCGGTTTATCGCCGATCTGGACCATCGGCTTCGGCTTCGTTTGGGTCTCTTCGCTGATCCTGGTACCCAACCCTCCTGCAAGTATCACAACTTTCATGAGCATTCTCCATTCTATAAAGAGGTTTGGAAGAAGTATAAGATATTATATGTGTCTTCTAGCGCTTTGACAGGTACAGCTATAGTACGGGCATTATCATATATTCCTCTTTATAGATTGCAGGAGGGGCTAACCGAAGATGACCGTCAAAAGTTCGTTTAACCTGTGGGTATAGGTATGCTCCTTTAATGTCCGGTCCAGCGCACGGAGCACGATTTCACGGCGCTCCTTCTCATGGTTCAAATAGAAATCAATCTTCCCGAGCAGCTCCTCTTGTGAACTGAATGTCTCTATCTCAACGCCAGGCGTATAAAATCTTGCGATATCGCTGCGGGCATCCACGATTTGCAGGGTGCCGCTGGCCGCAATTTCGAAGGTACGGGGATTCGGGGATAGGGCCTCGATCATCGCGGCATTGTTATTTACCGAGATGTCGTTGAACGCCCGATGCAGGTTGATCGCAATTTTACTGCTGCTATAGACTTCCGCCGTCTCCTGTGGACCCATCCATTTGTCCGTCTCAACTCTGCCGGGGTATGCGCCGGGTTCGAACAACCGGTCCCACCAAAAACCGTTAATGTAAAGTCCGCGGTCCATCAATTCATTAAGGATTGGTCTGAAGAAGTCGACCCGATTCCAAAAGGCGCTGCCCACAAAGGACAAATTGCGCCGGTTAGCCGCACGATCGCGAAGCGGCCGATAATAACCTGTATAAGCCGCGAAAGGAAGGTAATGTACATTAGCGCAGCCATTTTGCCGGTAAAAATCAACACAGTTCAGTTCCAGCGTAAAAATATAATCATAGTGCATCACGAGCCCTGAGGTAACATCCGTATAATAAGGGTCATCCGTCAGCCAGAGCGCAGTCCGGATCCCCATTCCACGGATTTCGTCGACTTGCTCAAGAGGCAAATTCCACCCATCCAGCGCCAATACAAGATCCGGTCTGATTTCGGCTGCCAGCTGGGCAACGGCCTGGGACGGACTCGCAACCGTGACATTGGCGGCAAGTAAGCGAAGTGTCTCCTGAATCCCATCATCAACCGGCGCATAAGGATACTCCTTGCCTGATGTGATATACAAGACATGAATCTGCCTTAATGGAAACACGGGAGCCGGTCTGCTCGCTAAAACGTCCATTCTCCCGCGTAAATATCCTTCGTCAAATCCTTCCTGGAGACCAACGTTTCTGCCCAGTTGTCTTATCGATATCTCTTCAGGAACCAGCACTACCGCCTTTGGCTGTCTTGCTCTTCCACTCCTTCTTCTTACAATTTCTGTCTCACCATAAGGTTTCGCCAACATTTCCACTCTCCTTGGGGATTTCCTTATTTCATGATGGCAAGCATACGTGCGGCGCGGTCATTATAAGTGTGCCGCTCCCTCGTCGTCCGGAGCGATCTCCAGGCCATCTCGATGCGCTCCTGCTCATGCGTCAAATAATATTCGATTTTTTGCTTCAATTCCTCCGCCGAACCAAATGTCTCGATGTCATATCCCGGCCGGTAATACCGCTGAAGATCCTCGCGAACATCTGTAATTTGCAGGGCGCCGCACGCGGCGATCTCATAGGTGCGGGGATTGATCGACAGACCGGGCAGATTGGCTGTGTTCGCGTTATCCTGGCCCGATTCCGTAGGGCGGTGCATATTAATGACGATTTTCGCCCCGTTATAGTAGATCCGGGCCTCCCCCGGTTCAACCCATCCTTCGTGAATATGGGGCCTAAGAAGCTCTTGCTGCTGAAGCCTGCTCCATAAACCACCGATAATCCGAACCCTTTTTTGCGACAGGTATGGGGCCAGCTCGTCAAACAAAGCGACCCGGTTCCAAAATCCGCTGCCAATGAAGCAGACGTCGGACTGATAAGAACGGGGCGGCTCGATGGGAGCAAATCTCTCCGAGTCCGCAGCAAGAGGCAGATAGTGAACCTCGCTGCAGCCAGCTTCCCTGTAAAAAGGAACACAGGAAAGTTCGTGCGTAAATACATAATCGTAATGCCCCGCAAGCGGCAGCGATCTGTCGGTATAATAGGGATCATCCACAAACCAGACCGCGGTTCGGATGCCCCGGCTGCGAAGCAAATCGATTTGTTCGCTGTGCTCGGCGGGAAACACATGCAGGGCATTCATTACAAGCACCAGATTGGGGTTCGTTTGTTCCGCTTTCTGAAGCATTTCTTCCGGGCTAGCTACCTCCAATGCTCCAGCCAAAGCCCGCAGAGCCCCAATCATCCCCTGATCTACGGATTCAAAGCCCTGCTGAACATAAAGAATGCGGATCTCTTCCTTAGGAGGGGCTGTCACCTGGGTTTGTTCCATGACTGCCACACATCCTCCATACCGATATCCCTCGCTCCATCCTTGCCGATATATCGCTCGCCGGGCTTTTTCTTTAGCTCGTACTGTTGCTCTGTTCACGGCATTCAATCCTATCTATGGGTTAATCTCTTGACTGTATAACTATATGCGGAGGGCCATTCGCCGGAGTGGATAAATACCCGTTCGCCTCGTAAATTGGCGAATGTCCCAGCTTGTCCGGTCTTTGAAAGTGCAAAAAAGGCGGCACTCCTGCCAAGATAATGATGCTGATTGCACCGCACTCCCTCTAAAACACAGATGCATTCAAACAGTAAGTAGACAACACCGTATCATTATTGGGGATACCCCCATTTCAACAAGCCCGCAGAGCAAGGCAATTCCAGCAGATTCTGCAAAATACCGACCAAGTACGCATGAGTACACCTCGCACCGAGCGCAGCCTCCAGCACGCGGTGTTTCGCAGTATGACGGGATCGGTCGACTGCATGAAAATATGACTATTACGCATCTAGTGAAAAAAGTTACCTTAAATTCAGTAGAAATGATAAAAATGCGGATATAGTGAAATTTTTGTACTTAAAGTGGACTAAAACACCGGTTTGGTTTGTTACTGGCGATCTAAGGTAAGTTTTTTCACTAAATGTGGGTTCGAGCGTCGAATGAAGATTTTAAGGGAAGTTATTTCATTAAATCGCGACCTGATGAGCATGAGCAGAAGAATGAGTTGCTCATATCGTCTTGTAGGGCAATTGAAGTTCGGAGCAAGACCTAGAATGCCAGTGGAGAAGTAAAGTTCGGAGAAAAACTTCCGTACTGGCAGGACAGACGATGTTTCGGTGCAAGGCCGAGGCATCGTGAGGCGAAGGTGCAACTTTAGGCGCGGCAGGTCATTGACGTCGTGCATAAGCTATCGCGCAAGCTGCCCTTCGCGTTTATCCCAAGGCTGTGCTTAATCTCCTCCTTGTATGTCAAGGCGGCAAGTTAATAGCAGTGCAGTTATTGCTATGCTGCTTCAGAATAGCCATGTGCAACTGCATATCAGTTAAACAGCAAAGGCGAAGAGCAAGGGCATAAGTGTGAAGTGTTACAAGCTTTCTGTAGGAAAGCTACTTCGGAAGCATAAAGCGTCAGCGTTCGCCTTTGTGAGCGAATTTCTCCCTTGCCAGAACTTAGTCCGATCATGGAAATCCGCGAACAACAGCGATCGTAAGCATACTTCACACGTTGCCCCTCTAACTCGCCCTCCGATGTTTAACTGCCTTATGCTTTTGCACACGGGGCGGAAGCTCTAGCTTCCCCCCTTTACTTAAATTCCTGCTGCTGGTAAGCCAATTTATGGCCATCTTCGAAGCCCTTAGCGAATCCGGAATTAAAGCCTTCCTGATAGGATTCATTATATCCCTCTTGATAGAGCGCATCCTTATCCACGTCTGCCGGCACTGGCACCGGCACCGGTACAGGAGTCGGTGCCTCAACCGGATTTCGGCGACGTCGTGCTGAACCCCGGCGTCTGGCTCCGCGGCGGACAAGCTTTCTTCTGCGCAGTGTCTTCCGCCGTCCATATGCCTTTTTACCATGCGCTCTAAGGCGTCTGCCTTTTCGTACTGTCCGCTTTATACTGCCTTTTCTCCCTTTGCGCAATTTGGAGCGTTTCTTTTTTAGCGCCATTTCAATGGTCAGCCTCCCCTTAATTTAAACTGGATTCAATAAAAACGCCTTTATCCGGATTGATCCAAGGCGCTGAAGGGATCCCGGTATTTAGCGGGTTCAGCGTGATATTCATTAACATCGATGCCATCGCCTGCTGATACCGCGTTATCCGGTCCATATGATTCGCTAATGTAAGAGCTGTTTCTTCAGAGTAACTCGACACATCGGCGATGCTTTCCAGAATTCGGGCCAGTGCATTTTGACTTCTCGAAATAGAAAGAATCACCTCAAGCTTGGCATCCCGTTCATTCCGGAGACTAGAGATCGGTATCATTTTTCCTTGTCCCCATCACCGAAGCCCATCCCGCCGCCAAACAAGTCCCCGAAGCCTCCCGAATCATCCCCGCTGCTATCACCCGACGACAGCAGTGAACGCAAATTGCTGCCCAGGCCGTTTGACATTTTGGTCAATCCTTCAATGATTTCCACAATCTCATCATGCACCCCGATCGGCTTCGCTAACTGGTCCTCATGATCTTCGAAGCTTTGCGCGTGTATGTGGTTCAAGCTCCAGGTTCTTACCTTTTCCGCCTCTACCGCCTTAGCCTCGAGAATCATCGCCACGTTCCATTGAATTTTGGCCATAGCGTCCAATATGTTGAGATAAGCATGTTCTCTGCTCATAACGTCACCTCCAACGGCTTCCGCTTATACGGCCTACTCATCTTCCGAACCATTTAACTCCGACATGACATGCGTCAAATTTTCTGCCATGGCATCCTGCAGATCGGCAATCGAATTCAAGTACGATACGAGGCTTTTGTTGATAGACGACGAATTTTCCATCAAACCCTCCACACCTTCGAAATTCGGACTCTGGTCGGGAAGCGCGTTGACGATTTCAGACAGCCTGACGGTAACATGGCGTTCGGCATCAATGATACGGGCCAATTGCTGATGCGAGTGCCCTATATGCATGATAATATCCGTGATTTTCTGTTCCACTTCCAGCCCTCCATTTGACCTAAGAATCAGGACGTTTTCATTCAACTACCCGAAAAAGCGCCCTGGCATTCTACTGTTTCAGCATATGCCGGGGCGCTGTTCTATGTTACGACAGGACGGGAATTCCTCCCATATTACACGCGATCAAATTTCTGCAGAATTGTACCGGATCGGCGGCAGCACAGGCCAGCCCTCCGGATATGCAGCAAGCTCCTCGGCTGTCACTGTTCTTGCCCTATTCTTTAATCCCCATGCTTCAGCGGCATACTCGGACCAAATGAGCCGTGCTGCTCCCTGATCAATCTGAAAAAGCCGGCCATCCGGAATCCGGACCACGGCTCCTTCACCGATCGGCCGATCCCCGCGCCACGCCTCCGACAATGCCCGGACCGCTTCCTCTATCTCCCACTCTCCCCCAAACGGCAATGCCCGGAGCGTCTGCTGTGATAACCTGATCGCACTTGCAGATGGATGCAATGCATGAAGATCAGTCATTTTAGCGTTCTTGATCCTGTATCTCATCCCTTGGTCAATCCAATACAAATGTCCTGCCCCACTGCTGGCAAGGATTTGAACGGGGCAGCCCTCTATCCGGGGAGCCTGATCCGTAAAGGCTTGCCCGCCCCGCTCCTTCCTCTTCCGTTCGATCTGCCTGAGCCGTTCATGGACCTGCCCCCATTTTAAATGGAAATAAGCCTCGTTCTCCTGTTCGATTCGTTCAAAAAGCCGGGCGTCCAGACTCCTGATTGTTTCGCTGCCCAGATGATGGATGAATGAATCCCCGGCAATCACCAGCCTCCATCCAAGAAGCCTTAAACGCGCCGACCAATCATCATCCTCATAGTTGCCAATACGAAAGCCTTCATCGAAAAAGCCGATTTTCTGGACGACCTCCCGCCGCAGCAGCAGGCAAAACCCGACGAGTCGTTCCGTCTCTTTCCATTTTGTCTGGTCTAACCGGTTTCGGCTGGCTGCAAATTCCCTCATGCCTGTAAGATCTCTGTACGGAACCTCAATCTGTTGCTCCCCGCCGATATAATTAGTGACCGGGCCGACGGCGCCGATGTCCGGGGAACTATGGAGGCAGGTCAGCATATTTTCAAGCCAATGCTCCGTCACGATCACGTCATTGTTAAGAATCAGCACCGTCTTCCCTTTCGCCATCATCAGTCCGGTATTAACAGCTCCGGCAAAACCCTTATTGCGCTCATGCACCGCAACCCGGATTCTGCGTCTTGTCCGCAGCGCTTCAGGCGTGCCGTCATCCGATCCGTCGTCAACAATGATCAATTCATAGGGAAAAGGGGTATTAGCTTCTATGCTGTCCAGACATTGCAGCAGCAGATCCTTCTTATTGAAAGTAGGTATAATAATGCTTGTTCCATCGAACGGCTGTTCAAAGTCCTCATAGCCCGCCGTCTTTCCTCTCTCATATCCGGCTCTGTACCCCTTATCGAATAAGGTCTGTCCGCTTCTTTTCATGCGCCCCCTCCTTGTCGATTGGCGGAGCCTTCTGCTAAGCGCCACTCTCAAGTTTATTCGCCAAATGGCCGAAATCGAACGCCGGCTTGCCTAGCCGGCTTGCAATTTCCGTGCAAATCAGCACCGCCGCAATCCCCGCCGCCACCAGCGCAATGTCAAAGGCGTAGCCTGATGCAGCACGCACAACCAACTCCGTATCATGAACACCTCTGACCGGTGTAATAAGACCGCTAATCTCAATATCATGCGGCTGCAATGCCAGCGCAAGCCCTTCTGCCCGATTGCCGACGATCAGCACCTTCCTGCCTTGAAGCAGCGGAAGCAGCAGCCCTTCTTCCTCTAAGGCGTAATTCACCGTAGAGGAAGTAAGCCGAAGGCTTGCCGGGTTCAGGCCGTAATGTCTGAAAACCGGGAGCAGCAAGCCTTGGAAGGAAGGATGCCGCGACTGCGGGACACCGATGATATCCGCCTTGCGCAATGCGTCAGCAAGTGCCTCGCGGATCGAATGTGCCGGAAGCTCTACCCCGCTATAGGGGAGGAAGGGTCCACGCTTACGCACTTCCTCCACCGGCAGAATCGTGTCATGAGCCAACGTCAAAAGCTCTCCATCACCGAGCCGGATAACCGACAAATGAAGTTTGTCATCCATGGCATCCTGCAGCGCTCGAGCTACCTCGTGCGGAGGGAGCAGCGGGATCATCTCTTCCGGAGCGAGCTGCCGGATGCCTGAAGCGATTAAGCCTTCGACCGTCACGCCGGGCATAATCATGTTCGGCGGGAGCAAACGTGTCACGATCCCCTCTCCGCCCTCAAAGTATCCTTCTCGGTAGCCGGCTTCATAGGCATCCCGGAGTGAAGACTCCAGCATACCCGCGGAATTCTCCTGCTCTTCTCCTTCTAACGAGGGGTTCTCCGATTCCGAATCCATGATAAGGTCATGCTCTTTCTCATACAGAACCGGAGAATCCGCTTGCCCCCGCAATGTCCGGGCGGATCTGCGTCTGCCTGAACGCCTCCGATCACGGTAACCAGATTTGCGTTCACGGGAAAGCTTCGTAGAAAACCTTCTCCTTCTCCGCCTGCTCCACTTTTTGCCCGGTCTGGTCCTCATCTTCCTACCTCCCGCTGTCAAGGTTTCTTCTCGGGCCCCGTATCCTTCATTTGCTCCGCAGCAGCATGCAAGGACTCAAACGTTCCTGCATCCGTCCACCACCCATGCAAGATGTCGTATTCGAGCTTCCCCTCGCCGGCATACAAGTTATTGACGTCCGTAATCTCAAGCTCCCCCCTGCTGGACGGCTTGGTAACTGCAATGTGCTCAAATACTTTATCATCGTACATGTAGATGCCGGTGACACAGAAATCAGACTTGGGATGCTTCGGTTTTTCTTCAATATATGAAATCAATTCAGGATGATTCGGGTCAAAGACCGGAACTCCGTATCTCTCGGGATCGTCGACTCTCTTCAACAACACCCTGGCCGACCCGGCAGGCTGCTCGGCGAATTTGTCGACGAAAGGCTTCAGACTCTCAAGAAACAGGTTGTCGCCGAGCAAAACTACCAAGCGGTCGCCTGGAACAATATAGCCGCGGGCAAGCTCCAATGCTTCGGCAATCCCTCCTGCATTCTCCTGGATTTTATAAGTCAGCCTGACACCCAGATCGCTCCCGCTCCCTAAAAAGTCGGTGTATAGTCCGGCGGACTGTTTGCTGATAATCAACAAGATATCCGTAATTCCTGCCTCTTTAAGTTTTTCGATCCCGTAGCAGATCATCGGCCATTCGCCGACCGGAAGCAAATGCTTGTTAATCAGCCGGGTTAAAGGTAATAATCTTGTGCCTGTTCCTCCCGCCAAAATGACACCTTTCACGAACTCTCCTCCTTTTGAATGAACTGCCGGGGATCGGCTCCCCATTTATTCATAAACCGTTTACGGTTATTTTCAATTAAGAGCTTCCACTCCTGTGGCTGCGTTTCTCTAAAGCTCGCACTGCCCTCATGATAAATAAAGGTGTCTTTGCAAATGAGCAGCCTGAAGCCTTCCTTGACAGCCCGGTAACAATAATCGTCATCCTCATAATGGCCAGGCGAAAAATCCTCGTCCAACGGCCCTATCCTTTCGTAAACACTTCGCTTGAACATTAGGCAGAAGCCGATGAGCCGCTTTACTTCCATCCATTTTGAACGATCCGTACGGTTAAATATCCTCGCAAATTCTATCCATCCATCGTCATCCTGTCCGCCAAGACCGGCAGCGATCTGCTGCTCTCCGCTCGCATAATTCGTTACCGGCCCGACCGCCCCGATATCCTCCGCGCTGTTTAAAGCGGTCAGAAGCTGTGAAAGCCAGTTCGGGGTAACCCTGCAGTCATTGTTCAGCAAAAGCAGCTGTTCCCCAGCGGCGACAGCCAGCCCCTTGTTGCAGGCCACCGGGAATCCCCGGTTCTCGGGCAAGGAAATCAGGATCAGCCGCTCCTTCCGGCAATATTCCTTCGTCCCATCATTTGATCCATTATCCACAACGATAATCTCATAAGGAACATCCGTATACTTGCGGATCGATTCTATGCATTTTATCAACAGTTCTAATCCGTTATAGGTGGGAATGATAATACTTGTCATTGTCCGGCTGCTCATCACCCATTCCTCACTTTCGCCAATTGCGAACGAGAGGCAGTTTCCCAGCTCAGCTTCGTCCCTTTACGGCGTATCGCCTCATTCAGCGCTTCCAGATGATCGCCTAAAATAAGCAAGAGCACGCTGTTCCCCGCTCCCGAATTTCCTTGCCGGAGCCTGTTGCGACTGATCACATCTGCGGAACAGGGCGCTGCTACCGTAAGCCCCTCCATGATCGCGATTGCCTGTGCCATCGGAGGAACCAACAGCATTTCGGTCCCTACTGTCTCAAGAGCTTTTCTTGATAAAACATGAG
This sequence comes from Paenibacillus apis, assembly GCF_018333295.1. Lineage (NCBI taxonomy): Bacteria > Bacillati > Bacillota > Bacilli > Caryophanales > Paenibacillaceae > Paenibacillus > Paenibacillus apis. The sequence goes on along the minus strand of NZ_BORS01000011.1, from coordinate 89,821 downwards.
GGACGGCGGTTAAGGAGTTGCTTCGCAAATCCGGGCGGTCGAGCGCCTGATTCAAATACAGCTTGCATCTCGTTACTTCATCCTGCCGTTCATAAGGAGGAAGATAGCGGGAAATATCATTTAATACGACATCCGCCCCCTGTTCCTGTTCGTACAAAAAAGCGCCAAGCTCTTCGGCGGGCACCTCCATGTCACCGTCCACAAATAATATCGAATCGCCCGTCACCAAAGCGGCTCCGACGGATCGTCCAACATCATGGCCGAGCCGGTCCGGAAAGTTTACCAATATAATGTTTTTACGCCATGCCACCTTGGAGAAGCTGTTATCTGTGCATCCATTCAGAACCACGATAATTTCACTCAGGGGCAAACGCTCCAGCTCATTGATCACCTTTCCAATCGTATTTTCTTCATTACAGGCGGTAATGACGGCGGAAGCCTTCGAGACCAGCGGCAGGGGTACACCATAAATGCTCTCGTTCTCCTGCCTTGAAGCCGCATAGCCCTTCTGATAGGAAGAGCATAGAGCTAGAGCCTCAGAATATGGCGGCCGGTTTCCTGCAGTATGATCAGCGAACCAGTCTGTCAAAGCGCTTTGAAAATGACTTCGGGACATAGGGACGTTAATCTTCCCATGCAATTGCAGCGCCTCCGCTCCGGCTTGGGCTCCTGCCGCATAAGCGGCTGACAAATCCAGCTTCGGCCGGGGGGGCTCCGACTTTCCAGTTCTCTGCACCGGACGACGTCTGTTCCGTTCTTTCCTCACCGGGCCAACTGGGTGAAAAAACGTTCTGCCTCGCCGGGTTGTCTTTTTCCGGCCTCTGAAAACGGCAGGTTTATTGCGTCTTTTTCGTGTTCTGATGATTTTCTTGGATCTGGTCACCTTATCTGCTCACCTCACTCTTTCACGAAGCCGCCCGAGATCGGAAAATCCACCGCGGGGACCAAGCCGGTTCAAGAGCAGCTGGGCCGCCTCCAAATGATCGCCAATCACGATCGCGGTCAACAAATCCCCCTTCCCCTGCTGCCTGAGCCGGGGCCTTGGACGGTTTAAGCGCCCGACATTCACGGAGTGCACAGTCTGAATCTCCAATCCGCCCAGAACGGCGGCCACCTGGGCGAGCGGCGGCTTCTCCAGCGCCTCGAAGCCTATTTGAAGTACGGCATGTCTGCTAAGCGCATGCGGTACTGCTGTTAATGAAGCTCCCTTTATATCGGGTCTGCCGAGGAAAGAATTCAATGTGTGCTTGGCACTGACGACCGGATGTGCTTCCTGACTTTGAACCGGTCCGTCATAATCGTTCAGAGCCACATCTATCCCGGATAACACTGCAGCCGTGAACGGCCGTAAATCCCTAGCTGGAACAACCATATCTCCATCGACGAACAATAATACTTCACCCTTTGCATGTCTGGCACCGATCGCCCGCGGGACATCATGTCCCAACGGGTCCTTGTATTCAAGAACAATAGCGCCAAGTCTTCTTGCTAGCCGTACGCTTCCGTCCGTACAACCGTTTGCCACGACAATAATTTCGGTCTTCGGGTGTACTCTGGCAGCTTCCCGAATCACCCCGGCAAGTGTCCGCTGTTCATTCATAACCGGAATGATGACAGATACGACCGGCTTGGGATCGCATTGAAAGAATGCTCTACTCCGTTTTACTTTTTGGAGGGGCGACCGTCTTTTCCGATGACTGAGCCGTATTCTCTTATCCATCAAGGTCCATCCTTCCAGATATTCATAATGGCTGGAATATAAGATAGCTTATGCGGCGTTTCGCCCTATGTAACGGCAAACGTACAGACTTCGCCCGATGCAAGCCCCAATTCAGCAAACAAGCGTAGATACCTTTCGAGCTAGGCTCACAGGCATTTACGCTTGTTTGGCTGAAAATATGGATACAAAGCGGTCGGCGGTATGCCGCCATCTGAAGCGGCTCCGTATCGCCTCCAGCCCGGCCGTTCCCATCCGGCGGCGAAGCTTCTCATCATTCAATAGCCTTACGATCCCGTCCGCGAGCCTGCCATCAAGATGTTCCGAAGGAATCAAAAAACCTGAATGTCCATGCTCCACAATTTCGGGAATACCGCCGGCATCGGACGCAATGACGGGAATACCCGAAGCCATCGCTTCCACATTCACGAGTCCGAAAGCCTCCTCCTGACCCGAAGGAACAACTACAACATCCGCCAGATTGTACCAGTCCGCTACGCGGGGATAGGGCGTAAACGGTTGAAAAATGACGTGATCCGGCCAAGAGGACGCAAGCCCCTTCAGATGCCTGACGTAACTTGTCTCGCCGGGTCTGCTGTAAAAGGCGCTGCCGACAACGACGAACAGAACGTCAGGATGGGTTCGGGCGACATGGGGAACCGCCTTAAGCAGAGCATGCACCCCTTTTTCTGGAATCAGCCTGCCGACGAAGAGGACGATTTTGCGTCCGCTCCATCCGTATTCCGCCATTCTCGCCTGACGAAGACCTTCGCCAACCGGGGTCCAACGGGGCATGAAATCTTCAAGACTCGCACCGAGATGATTTACATACATAGGCAGCGACAATCCCGGATAACGGTACTGGACCTCCCGGCGCAAATAATCGCTGTTTACGCTAATTCCGTCAAGCGCGCGCAGCTTACTTATCATAAGGGAACGCGAAGGATTACGGCTTTTGATAAAAGTTGTTGAATGCAGCGACAAAATCACTCTGACGCCTGGAAGATTCTGCTTGATCAGATAAGCCAGCGCCGGCCGATTATGCACATCAACCGCCTCAGGCTGCCATGATTTGAGATGGGAGAGAATCGACGGATAATATGCGGCTCCCTCCGCTACCCTGATGCACGGAACATCGCCAATCTTTTCCCGTGCATTCATATGTTCGCCTCTCTTGCCGAAGACCGTGATATCCAGCCGATCCGATGCAAGCGGGACAATTTTTTCAATAACTCTTTCTACCGAACTGCTTCTACCCGAAGGAATAATAAAGGAGCCCGGTGTCACGACAGCGATTCTGGGTCGGTTCACAACCTCTTCCCTCCTAGCCAGCCATTCATGCTCTTATCAGTAGTTATACGAGGGAGCTTTTTCTTTGGTGACTATTTAGGAGGCAATTCCAAATACTAACCTGTCCTCATCCATATCCCCTGTGGTGAGAACTTGACTCTTTTGAACTTGGCTATAAATCAGGCTGTTAACCTCCCTCATCCGTCCATGCTGAGCCGGGGAAAATCACATACTGTGAAGAGAAGGGAACAGGGCGGGCGCATGACAATGACGTACCGTAAAAAAGGAGGGAGCGCCATGCCACCCGATTATGTCGGTATCCTGCTAAATGCCAGAACACACCGGGGAGCGGAAAGAGGCAGAACCGGACAGGAAGCTCTGCCCTTCTATGAAGAAGCTGCCGCCCTTTACGATCTGAAACCTTGTTATCTGTGTCTGGACAATATCCATCCCGATTCCGGTAAAAGTCTCGTTTATCTGAAAGAGAAAGACAGACTCAGAAAAGTGGTCATTGAAACTCCGGGAGTCATTCATAATCGCGCGATCTATAAAGCCCCTTCCGCCTTGCGAAAAATTCGCATCCTTCAAGAGCAGGGAACCATCATCTACAACCACAACAACCGTTATGGCAAAGATGAGATTCATCGTCTGCTGGCGGAGCATCCCCTGCTGTCGCATCACTTGCCTGCTTCTTTACAAGCTACGTCGGGCAATATAGAACTGATGATGGAGCGTTATAACGACCTGCTGCTCAAACCGGCAAGCGCTTCGGTCGGACGCGGAATTATGCGTCTCAAGCTGGATAACCGGGGATGGAGCCTGCTCTACAAGGCCCGCCGGACGGCGGATCTTTGGAAGGTGCTTCGCCTTGACAAGCGAGGGACACTGCCCGCCTGGGTAAAGCGAAGAGTCACGCAAATTCCATATTTGATTCAGGAAAGGCTGCCGCTGGCTGAAATAGACGGCCGCCCCCTGGATGTCCGTGTAACTGTTCAACGGGGTCTGAGCGGAGATTGGGCGGTTACAGGACTGTATGCCAAAGTTTCCGCTCCGGGAAGATTCCTCTCCAATCTTGCTCAGGGAGGCAGCGCTTTTCCCGCCGAGCTGTTACTCCGGCGCATATTTCCGCCTTTCACAACAGCTCGCGCCCTGACGGACAGCCTGGATCTGGCCCTTAGGGCCGCAGCTTACCTGTCCGGCCGTCTGCCCTTGCTCGCCGACCTTGGCATGGATATCGGAATTACGAATAACGGGCAGGTATATCTTATTGAATGCAACGGCAGAGATCAGCGTTACGGCTTTCGGAAAGCCGGAATGAACGAAGTATGGTTCGATACGTACCGACAACCTATGGCTTTTGCACGTTATTTGCTGCAGCATTCAGGATCCTGCTGACTCCGTCAATCAAGTATTGGCGGAATATCTTACATCCGTGATATGAAATAGCGGGAGACCATCGCTTAGAGCCAGGGCTGCAATAACCGCTGCTATGAAGATCGCCGCCGCCAGCGGATCATAACGCGAGAAGCGCGATGGGTAATAGTAGGTTCTACGGCCATTCCCGTCGAAAGCCTTCGCCTCCATCGCGACCGCCACGCGGTGGGCTCTTCGAATACTTTGGGACAGCAGCGGGACCGCGTACATCTTGATTCCGGCAATCCATCCCCGCGGCCCCTTCAAACTTCGCGCCCCCCGAATACGGAGCGCATTCCGCCTGATCAGGAATTCCTCCCAAACCATCGGCAGCAGTCGGATGGAGGCCATAAAGCTGTACGCATATTTGGGAGGAAGCTTTATTTTCTGCATCAAGGCGTAGAACATATCTACAGAAGATGTTGTAAGAACGAACAGCAGCCCTTCAGACGCAATGGTCACCGATTTAAATCCGATATGAATTCCGCGGTAGAAGCTCTCCTCCGTAATTCGGAATAATCCCCATTCCCACCACAGCACATCCCCTTTACCGAACAGGATCATTGTCGAAGAGGAGGATATAAATACCAGGCCGAAAGACAGCACAAGCAAGAGCACCTTCCAGAAGGAGTACCCGCTTTGCCAGAACAACAGCAGCGTAAATAGCACCGCCTGGTAGAACATAAAATCAGTCCTGTGCGTAAATAAGGCCACAAAAAAGAGCCCGATGACGAACAGTAGTTTAAGCACCGGATTAGCCCGGTGCATCCATGTGATTGCGGAGGGAGTCAGCCATGTATTCATAGCATTGCCTCCGCCATGCCGGCTTCGCATATATGATGCGGGAGCAGGGTTCCCCGGTCCGTGTACCCATAATCGGTCAGGGTTCCTTCTCTGACTTCCCATCGGCGGGTAGCTACCGCTTCCGCGATCTGTTCCTCGTGAGTCACCATCACAATCGCCACTCCACTGCGCCGAAGATCCTCGCACAAGTTCAAAATGGCAAACGTGTTCACAGCATCCTGTCCGAACGTCGGCTCATCAAGCAACAACACCGGTCTCTTCAGGACGGCCGCGCCCGCCACGCTCAATCTCCGCTTCTGTCCAAGTGATAATTGGTACGGATGGCGCTGCTCCAGTCCGGCAAGACCAAATTGGTCCAACGCATGATCCACCCGCTGCCTGATCTCTTCGGGAGATAATCCCTCTTCCCTTAAAGAAAATCCGATCTCCTGATCCACCCGGTTCTCGACAAACTGAAACTCGGGATTTTGAAAGACGAATCCGATTCTCTTCGACAGCGATTGGACTTGTCGTTTTCGAAGCTTTTTTCCCCCGAACCGTTCCCCCAGCAGATGATAACTACCTTCAGAGGGAAGCAGTCCCATTAGCGCAAGCAGAAGCGAGCTTTTTCCGGCTCCGTTCGGCCCCGTAACCGCAATAAAATCTCCAGCGTACACCTCGGCCCGCTTGACTTGAATGACTTTCTGGTGCCCGCGAAAGCCCCGGAACTCGGAGAGTTCGATAATAGGCCGGTCCAACCGTTCGGCTGAAGGCAGGAAAGGACCTGAACCTGGCTGAAGGCTCCCGCCCTGTTCTATTTGACTGCCTGCCGTAAACCGAAAACGACTCCAGACGCCAGGATGCCAGATCCCGTACTCCTCCAGCTCCTTTCGGCAGTGGACAAACAATTCCTCGGGAGCGCCTTGGCCCAGAAGCTGTCCGCTTGGTCCGAACAAAGCTACCCGATCCACAAGCCCCAAATCAAGCAATTCTTCGATCCGATGTTCGACGATAATGAGCGTCCTGTCCTCCGCCACCTCAGAAACCGCCTCCCAGATCTGTCTTCTTCCCTCGGGATCCAGCAGGGCGGAAGGCTCGTCAAGCAGCAGCACGTCGGGATCCATCAGCAGAATGGAGGCCAGCGCCAACCGCTGCTTCATGCCCTGGGACAATGTCCCGATCAGAAGATGAATTTCCTTCAAATCGAGCCCTACTTTTCTCAGCACATCGCGCATCCTGGGCAGCATTTCTTCCCTAGCCACCCCCCGGTTTTCCAATACGAAAGCCAACTCTTCATCCACATAAGGCATACAAAACTGAGCGTCCGGGTCCTGGAACAGCATTCCCCAGGAAGCAGGAAGCACTTGCCCCGAGCATCTCATAGGCACCTCCACAAGTCCCGGAACGATGCCTGCAAGCACTTGGAGCAGCGTCGATTTCCCGCTGCCGCTTGGTCCTAATACAAGCAGCTTCTCCCCTCGTTTCACCGAAAAGGAGAGGTCTTTGAAAACAAATGCTTCCCCTTCGGGAAATTTAAGCCGCAAATCCCAAACCGCAGCGGCCAGTGAGACGGTATCGCCAGTTGCTTCAGCATGTAAGTCCGAAGATATGGCTTCACAATGCAATCCACCCATCTCTAATCTTCCAAAGCCGCATAATCTCGTTCTGCTACTGGCCGAAGCAGAGAGGTGACTCCGGTGGCCTCCACCGCCTTGGCCAGCGCAAAGGCCAGGTAACCGGCGATCACAGCTGAACTGACTGCCCGCATGCCGTACTTGGCGATTAATAGCCAGGTTTGGGTGTCCCCGACATAACCGTAGTAAATATCGGGAATCAACGATCCCGCAGCGGCGCCAACACCTGCCAAGGCCGCCACGGAGCCTGAAAATTTACGATACCGGAACAACGCAAATACCAGCTCCGCCCCAAGCCCTTGCAGTACGCTATACAGCACCAGTTGAATTCCCCATTCACTGCCAAACAGAATTTCCACATGTGCTGCAGCAACCTCAGCAAGCAGAGCGACTCCCGGCTTACGAATCAGTAAAAAGACCAGCGTTGGAGCAATGAACCACATCCCGTACACCAGTTCATCCGCCTGAAAAAACAAGGGGGAGAACAACTTGTATACCGAGCTCCAAAAGTGATAGACCACTCCAAGGACGACAGAGATCAATACCGTTACCAGAATATCACTCAGCTTCAGCCCCTTGCCTCCTCTGCCGTTTGGAGCGAGACGGCTCCCTCCGCTTCTTGAATTTCTTTGTTCATTCATCCTTGATCTCTCCTTCTGTTTGATATTCCGGGATACGCAAAAAAACCGGCTGAATATGCTCAGACGGCTGTAAATTGGCCTGCCTATACAACAAAAGTGCATGACAAGACGACAGATTCTCTACGCTGGCATTATCCAGATCAGATTAACGGTTCGCAGCGGATTATGCTGCTATCTCAGCCTGATTCACTCAAGCTCCCGTATCCCGTATTCAATTGACACTACTATACTCCAAAACCTTCCAGAGACACAAGCTAAAAATATAGACAATATAAGTTGAACTATAAATCTGAGTAGAAAGGGCATAAGTGTGAAGTGTGCTGAAGTGAAAGCTTTCTGCAGGAAAGCTGCTTCGGGAGCATAAGCTCGTAAGCGTTCGCCTTTGTGAGTGGATTTCTACCGTATAACATCTTAGTTCAATTCAAGAAATCCGCGAACAACAGCGATCGTAAGCACACTTCACACGTTGCCCCCAAGACGTAATATTCAATAGTTCAACTTATATCTATATTGATTTCGTCCTTATTCTGTGTCAATATTAGCGGAAGTGAGAACAGGAGGATGCCTGTTCAACAAAGGTTAGGGGGATATACATTGGCTGTGAACTGGATGAAGTGGATGACTGAACTGTCTTCCCGAAAATGGATTTCTAACTTAATGGGGCGATTCTCCCATTCAGGGATGAGCCGGCATCTGATTCCCTGGTTTGCCAAATCTTACGGTATTCCGCTGCATGAGGCAGAGAAGGAAGTGCGTGAATACCAGACATTGAATGAGTTTTTCACGCGAAGACTGAAGGCGGGGATGAGAACGCTTCAATTATCGGAGCACGGATTAATTAGTCCGGTCGATGCAAAAATCACCTACATGGGGGAGATTTCTGCAGGGACGATTCTTAATGTGAAGGGGCAGGATTACAGCGTATCCGAGCTGCTTAATCATTCGCCAAGATTACCGGCTTACGAGCATGGATATGCGTTCGTCCTATACCTTAGCCCAACTGATTATCACCGAATTCATGCACCCGTATCGGGAACACTGCTCGAGAAGGAACATATTCACGGTAAGGTTTATCCTGTTAATGAGTTCGGAATGCGTCATATGAACAAGGTATTGAGTCGGAACGAGCGGCTGATTACCTATATTCGACATTCTTTAGGTGAGCTTGCCTTGATCAAGGTTGGGGCTATGAACGTCAGCAGTATCCGTTATAGCGACGACAAAGCCGTCTCCTGGAATCAGGGCGACGACCTTGCTTATTTCGAGTTTGGCTCCACCGTTGTGCTTCTTACCCAGAATGGAACGTTTCAACCTGATCCTTCGCTAAAAGAAGGCCAGAAGGTTCAAATGGGGCAATCCTTGGGAGCTTTCCTGGTTCCCTCAGTTAACATCGACGTTGCCGACGTCAACAGCTAAGGAGATAGAGCCGTCTTTACCCATGCGGCTCTTATTTAAGCTGCTGGACACTTCCCCCAGTCCCACTTCTGTATCTACACTGCTATCCACAGTATCCGCAAGGGTGGCATGAATATCCCCCAGTGCAACGTTTACGGCAAGCTTGCCTTTGTTCTCAAGGGACTGGACATCCAATTCGACGCTTCCTGTCGAGACATTAATCTTCGATGCCCCTGCAATTCCAGCCGAGACGAGGTCAACATTCCCCACCTCATTTTTTAATTCGAACGCCCCTGTCAATCCGGTCAACTCGATATTCCCGACGTTATTGGATACCTTGTAGGAGCTTATAGCTGTCGGCAACTCGATCTTATAATCCACCCCGAATCCATTGTTCTTATATTTAGACTTTGCCCAGTCCCACAAGTCTTTCCGTTCGTCGTCCCTGGCATGAACCCGGATGCGTGCTTGTGTCCCCTCTGCCTGTATTGAGACTGCAGCCTGTTCAAAAACCTTCTCCAGGTTCTTGCTGACTGACTTGCTGTTCAGATCGTAAATTCGGGCAGATACCCGAATTTGGTCGTCCGCGCTTGAGGCAATCTCAATATTGCCTATTTCGTGGTCGATAATCATCCCGCTGACTTTTCCTACAGATGAAGAGGCTTCCAGTACAAGGCTATCTGAATCATTTCCCAGCGCGGTCAATTCCTGTCCCTCTTCTACCGCTCGGGCTACGGCTTGCGCAGCTGAATTCACGGCTTCCTTTGTACCGCCTCCAATGACTCCGTCTACCGACTCCTCCACGGATTTACACCCGGACAGCAGCATGAACGATAATACCGTCACCCCTGTGACTAAAGCCACCTGGCTAAAGCTCGACCTTTTCTTATTCATAAATAATGTTCCTCCTTGATTGTAAGCCCAGTGAACAGGTGAAGTGTCCTTTGACCGCTGTTGTAATTTTTTCTCAATATTCTATTTCAGTATAGATTTTTGAAGTCGAATTAAATACCACCCTCAGACTGGTATTCTACTGGACCAAAGTCGAGTACAAAAAAAACGGACATGGCATTGAGGGCCTGTCCGCTTAAGCATGATCTCACATTCAGCGAATTTCTGAGGGACTTTTTCCGGTGTATTGCTTGAATTGTCTGCTAAAAAAGAAAATATCACGGTAGCCAAGCGCATCGGCTACCTCAGTCACATTCATTCCAGCGTGAAGCAGCAAATGCTGAGCGCGGTCAATTCTCGATTTGATAATGTAAGACTGCACGGATTGTCCGATAATTTCTTTGAACTTGATGGAGAAATATCTTGGAGACAGCCCGGCGCGTGCCGCCAAATCCTCTACTTTATGATTCAGACTGGGCCGCTGCAGTACATAATTGGCAATTTCCTGAATGACTTCATTCAACTGGTTGCTTACCTTTTTTTCCTGGGGAACTCCGCGTTCTTCACGGAGCAGGTGAATGAGCATTTGCTTCAGCAGAAGTCTCGCCTCCTCTTCAGCCCCGTAGGCCTTCACAAGGAACAGGCGGACATAGCGGGAGAGCATGTATTCAAAATCCAGCCGATCCTCCAGCTTGCGGTAGGAGACTGGAACCTCCTCCGCCGGCTCACTGACATCGAAATGGATGTACGTTAATACGAGCGGGCGCTGAGGGTTGTGGGTCGCACTGGTGTGATCGCCCTTGCGGAACAAAAAACAGCTTCCGGGGCCGACTTCAATCGGGTGGTCATTCAATACGACAGTGCCTTCTCCACTCCACACATAGAACAAGTCGTAGTTCTGCAGAGGCTTCTCGCGCTTATGCCATTTCCAACCGGGCTCGCACACAATTTTGGCAAAGGCCGGCTTCAAAATGAACGAGGACGGTGATAAATGTAGCATCGTTTAGCCTCCTTAAATCTTGATATTTTTCTAATTATACTCCGAAATGATCATTTCATAAATATCCTCATTCATCTATGATTTGACCGTGACGTTTCATAGGGCAGATGATATAATGTTAGGCAATTATAAAAGGGAATCGCCCATTACAACCGATCGGAAGGATGAATAAAGAAAATGAATCCACTTGCAGAGCAACTGAATGAATCTCTGAAATCCGGCAACATTCATGTGTATGACATGCTGTCCGAGCTGGGCCGGGAGATTTATTTCCCGAAGGAAGGCATCTTGAGCCAATCCGCCGAAGCAGCGGCAGGCGCTAAAAAGTTCAATGCAACCATTGGCATCGCGACCGAAAATGGCGTACCCATGCATTTACCTGCCATTCAGGACTCCTTATCTGCCTACAAACCGCAGGACCTTTATCCTTATGCTCCTCCAGCAGGCAAGCCGGAGCTCCGCAAGGTATGGCGGGAGAAGATGCTTGCCGAGAATCCGGCGATGGCGGACAAAGCCTTCGGCAATCCGATTGCGACCAATGCGCTGACCCACGGCCTGAGTATTGTTGCCGATTTGTTTGTGGATGAAGGCGATGCAGTTATTTATCCTGACAAGAACTGGGAAAATTATGAGCTGACCTTTGGAATCCGTCGTCATGGCGCCATTGTCAATTATCCATTATTCACAGAGGATATGCGATTCAACAGCCAGGGATTGCGGGAATCGCTGCTGGCCCAGAAGGATAAGGGCAAGGCTGTCGTGATTCTCAACTTCCCGAATAATCCGACAGGCTACACGCCGGGGGTATCGGAAGGAGAAGAAATCGTCTCTGCGATTCTGGAAGCTGCCGAGGCCGGCATTAATGTTGTAGTAGCCACCGATGATGCTTACTTCGGGTTGTTCTTCGAAGATTCCATGCACGAATCCCTGTTTGGCAAATTGGCCGGGTTACATCCACGGATCTTACCGATTAAAGTGGATGGTGCGACTAAAGAAGAATACGTGTGGGGCTTCCGTGTCGGCTTCATCACCTATGCCTCTGAGGATGCCGGTGTTCTGGCCGCGCTTGAGCAAAAGACTACCGGCATTATCCGGGCCACGATTTCAAGCGGAGCCCACCCTTCCCAGACCTTTGTGCTTGAAGCTCTGAAGTCTCCGGATTTCCAGGCTCAGAAGGATGCCAAGTTCAAGATCATGAAGGGACGTGCCAATAAGGTCAAGGCCTTGCTGGACAGCGGAAAATACGGAGACGCATGGGGTTATTATCCGTTTAACTCGGGATACTTTATGTGCCTGAAGCTTAAAGATGTAAACGCAGACCAGCTGCGTCTTCACCTGATTCGCGAATATGAGGTCGGAACAATTGCGCTGGGAGATACCGATTTGCGGATAGCCTTCTCCTGTATCGCGGAGGAAAACCTGGAAGAGCTGTTTGATCTTATTCATCGCGGCGTTCAGGACTTGCAGAACAGTTAATTTTACAAATGGACCGTTATACCCGCCCAAGCATCCCCCTGAATACGCTCATAGAATACTGTGTATTATCGATCTATTCTTAGAGAAAGGGGAATGAGCATGAGCGGAGTAGAAGAAGTAAGAGGCGGATATGGCGGTCTGTGGACCAGCACTGGTGTAATTCTTGTTCTTTTCATCCTGCTGGTTATTATCAGCCGGACTTTCTTCATCTAAGGGATCGGTTTCAAGTCTTTACATGATAAAACCGCCGGAGCTGTTATTGCTCCGGCGGTTTTTGTGCTGTTCAATCCTCTTCTTCCTCGCGCCACTTGCGATTCCAGTTGCTTCTCATAGCGTATACCAGGATAAGACCAGCCGCCAACGATCCTCCGAGATATATCAACGGACCGTCTCCCTGCGGCAAGAGCGGGAGCCACATCATCACAGCAGCTCCTGCCAGGGTCCGGCTTCCCAGATCGGCGGCCTCCTTTTTTCGTGCACCGGACGGAAGCGGGTAATACAGTGCTGCCGAGGAATCCCGGTGAGCATGGCGGAGCACACTCAGTTGGGCACCGATCAGGAAGACAAAGAACAGATAGAGCCCCAGCCCCAACCATGTTCTGCCGCACCAGCCGACCAGGATGGCACCGAGAATCGTAAGTCTCGCTCCGATTCCCAGCAGTTCGCCGCGAACTAATGTTTTCGTCAGCAGGTAGCGGTATGCCCCTTCTCTGGACCAGGAAATCCGCTTGCCGATCCAGTCCAGCCAGCGCCGCGGCGATACCCCTTGTCCTTCGGCAGGGACGTCTACAAACCATCCCAGCACCAGCATATTTTTAGCCGCACTCGCCTTCTCCGCTGCAATCAGATTCTCCCAAGGAACCCGATGCTTCATGGGGAAACGCAAAGCCAGCACATAATTCACCATAACCAAAATCAGAAATAACAGACTTTTCCAGGCGGGTTGCCAGATCCAGGCTGCCAGCAGCAACAGGAGCACGGACCACCGCAGCAGGTGGAAGCCTGTCCTTGCGCGATGGGATGCAATTTTTAACTCCTGCCATGCACCATAGGCTCCAGCCAGCTTAAGTAAAAGAAGTACGATTAGCCAGAACCAGAACGGATGCCGAATACCGTCGCTTCGTTGATACAGAGGCCATAGCACTAGAAGAATAAAATAAGTGCCTAGCAGCTTATACAGGATCCCGCTCCAAAAGGCCGGCCTGAAATACTTGGACATTGAAGCTTCCTGAGGCAATAAAAAGACGGAATCCGCCGGATGAATGTAAGTCCGGAATCCCGAGTAAATCACCGCAGGTCCCAGCAATAGAAGCATAATCCAGCCGATAGGCAAGCCTTCCGGAATATGCTGAAGAAAACGGGTATACCAGGCCGAAAATGCGATCATCAAAATCAGCAGCAAGACCGCTACTCCACTCTGAAACACATAAGGCAAGTAAGGAAGAATCTTGCTCCAATGCAGCGCTTTGCGCCGTTTGCGCAGTTCCACAAGATCCATGTCTTAATCTCCGCCTTTGACCAGATTATAGAAGATGTCCTCCAGCGTTGCTCCCGGCATCCCCGCGGCCTGAGCAATCTCCTCCAGCGTGCCCTGGGCGATGACGCTACCTTGGTGCAGAACCACAAACCGGTCACAATAGTTCTCAATGGTGGACAAAATATGAGAGCTCAGCAGGATAGAAGCTCCGCTCCGCTTCAGATCCATCATGAAATCCAGCAAGGAACGAATGCCTAGCGGGTCCAGACCAAGAAACGGTTCGTCGATGACATACAGGGAAGGTCTGGCAATAAATGCGCACATAATCATGACCTTCTGCTTCATGCCCTTCGATAGGTGAAGAGACAGGCTATCCGCCTTCTCCTCCATGCGAAAGAGCTTCAGCAAGGCTGCCGCACGCTCTTCATATACCTCTGATGCAACATTATACGCTCGTGCCGCAAATTCCATATGCTCCCGAACGGTAAGCTCATCGTAAAGAAGCGGTGATTCCGGTACAAACGCCAAGGCAGCCTGATATGCTTCGGGATCCTCGTCCCGGGTATGGCCGAGCAGGCTAACCCCTCCTTGATGCGGGGTCATGAGACCAAGAATATGCTTCATGGTCGTGCTTTTTCCCGCTCCGTTCAATCCAATCAGACCGACCATTTCGCCCGGGCTGACCTGAAACTCGATGTTGTGCAGGACCGGCCGGCCCAGACTGTAGCCTCCGGTTAACCGCTCAATTTGCAGGACAGGCGTGTCATTCATTTCATTTCCCCCTTACTTTCGGGTCTCGGACTGTTTTTCCTTCAACCACTTCGGTGCCCCTTTATTCTTGCGATCCTCCTTCGAGGATGGTTTACGCACATTCGGAGCCGGTTTGATTTCCTTAGCCTGATCCTGTCGTGCCTTAGCCTTGGCAGGCGGATGTTGCTTCAGTTCACTTGAAGACTTTCGCTGCTCAGCCTGCAAATTTGAGCCTGCTGAAGTCTTGCGATGAGCAGCTGACCCAGCTCTTTCCGTCTCCGCACCCGCTTCGATGACCCTTCCGCCAAAAAGGCGTTGCTCGGATATCTCAATGCTCAGCTCCCGGGCAAATTTCCGAATAATAAAGCGTTCCTTCGGGTTAATGATGGATACCGCAAGGCCGTGGCGCCCCATCCGTCCTGTCCGGCCGGCACGGTGCACATAGTGCTCCGAATCGATCGGAGGATCCAGATTAACAACCAATGACAGCTCTTCAATATCCAACCCGCGGGCGGCAATGTCCGTGGCAACCAGCACCTGGATTTTGCCTTCTCTAAATTTGCGCAAGGTATGGCTGCGAACGGATTTGTCAGCATCTCCATACAGAGCCCCCGCGCGGAAGCCCAGGAAATTCAGCTTGCCCTCCACCTCGGCGATATCCTGCGTATTATTAATAAATACAATAGATCTTGCAGGATTATAATGGCGCAATATCCGCCGCAGATTATCCATCTTGTCGCGCTGCTCGCATTCGAAAAAGACATGCTCCAGCGATTGCGAGGTGCGCTGCTCCGGCGTAATTCCCACCCACTGCGGATCCTTCATCTCACGTGCAGCGAGTGCACGAATCTCCGGATTTAATGTTGCTGACAAGAACATCAACTGGCGGTCTCGCAGAGTTCCACGCAAAATTTGCTCCAAATCCGCGGTGCCACCAAGCTGGAACATTTGATCCACCTCGTCTACAACCACCGTCCGCACCGTGTGCAGCTTCAGCTTACGCAGTGCCAGCACTTCCCGAATCCGGCCCGGTGTGCCGACAACGAGCTGCGGATGCAGACGGAGCCTCTCTAGCTGCCGCTTGATGGCGGCCCCGCCGATCAGTGCCTGCGCGGATATTCCTAGTGATTCTCCGTATTTCTCCGCTTCCCGAACGATCTGCATGGCCAGCTCCTGCGTCGGAGCAAGCACCAGCGCCTGCAGCGTCTTATCCTCGGGCTCGATTCTTTGCAGCAGCGGAAGCAAATAAGCCAGCGTCTTCCCTGTGCCTGTCTGCGATTCGGCCAGGATATCCTTGCCCTCCAGCGCAGCCGGAATACACTCTGCCTGAACGGCAGTCGGCTCCAGAATTCCATAATCGGCAAGCTTTGCCGCAAGAGCCTCAGACACGCCAAGGCCCGTAAAAGTCATACTTTTCAAATTGATTTCATCCTTTACAAGGTTCATTATTTCCATTATATGCGAAAATGCAAGCTTGACCAAATACAAAGCTGTCTTGATCCAAATAAGACATATGCTTGTCATGTTACTGTGGTACACTTAAGTACAAATTGATCCTTATACGAAGGGGTTCAGGTTCCATGCAAATTGCCAGACTCTTTGAAATTGTGTATCTCCTCCTGGATAAAAAGAGCACTACCGCAAAAGAACTGGCGGAGCATTTTGAGGTGTCTACGCGAACAATCCTCCGCGATATAGAGGCACTCACTACAGCCGGTATTCCTATTTACACTTCAAGGGGCAAAGGCGGCGGCATTTCTATTCTCGAACATTTCGTTCTGAATAAAACCCTGATCTCCGAGGAAGAGCAGAACCAGATTCTGTTCGGGCTTAAAAGCATGGCCGCAGTGAATACGATCGACACAGCCGATACGCTCACAAGGCTCCAATTGCTCTTCAAAAAGAGCCGAACCGATTGGATTGAAATTGACTTTTCCAATTGGGGAAGCCCCGCGTCGGAGAAGGAAAAGTTTGCTCGCATCAAACAAGCCGTAATATCGCAGAAAATCTTGGAATTTGATTATCTCAACTCCTACGGGCAGCGGACGTACAGGCAGGTGGAGCCGCTGAGAGTGGTATTCAAGGGGCATTCCTGGTATTTGCAAGCCTTCTGTAGACAAAAGCAGGATTACCGTATCTACAAAATTTCCCGCATCCGAAATCTGAAGATCTGCGACATAAGCTTTGACCGAAACCTGCCGGACAATCTCGGATTTGACGTGGACCGGCTGAATCCCGAGCATACCGTTACCCTCAAGCTCAGATTTGCACCGGAAATCGCCTTTCGAGTATACGACATGTACGACGACAGCGGCATCGAAGCCCATGAGGACGGGTCCATTACCGCAACGGCCACTTACCCTTACGACGATTGGGTAATTAGCCATATCCTATCCTTCGGCAGCGCCGTAGAGGTCATTGAGCCTGATGATCTTCGTCAGGAGGTCGCTGACCGCGCAAGACGGATTGCCGAAAAGTATCAAAATCATTCTCCAGTAGTATGACACGCCATTGTCATATTAGGTCTGTTATGATGGGGCCGGCAGAGGCGCTCAGGTATTCATGTAACGTGCTATTCAGCGCAGTTTCGTGCAATAGCGCAGCAGTCATTATAAAGCGATCAATGATTCTGCGTTCCGGGGGTAACGTGTGAAGGTTGCTTACGATCGCTGTTGCTCGCGGATTCCTTGATTGTATAAACCCTAGCAGGGTAGAAATCCGCTCACAAAGGCGAACACTCCGTTTCTGCACCAACCTTCACACTTATACCCTTATTGCGCAGGCTCGTCTTTATAATGCTAAATGTACCGCACTCTCTATGACGCAGATTCATTCAAACAGTAAATAGGCAACACCGTATCATTATTGGGGATACGCCCATTTCAATAAGCTCGCACAGCAAGGCAATTCCAGCAGATTCTGCAAAATACCGACCAAGTACGCATGAGTACACCTCGCACCCGAGCGCAGCTTCCAGCACGCGGTGTTTCGCAGCAGGACGGGATCGGTCGATTGCATGAAAATAGGACTATTACGCATGCAGTGAAAAAAGTTACCTTAAATTCAGTGGAAATGCTAGAAATGCGGATATAGTGAAATTTTTGTACTTAAAACTGACTAAAACACGGGTTTGGCTAGTTACTGGCGATCTAAGGTAAGTTTTTTCACTAAATGTAGATTCGAGCGTCGACTGGGAATTTTAAGGAAAGTAATTTCATTAAATCGCGACCTGATGAGCATGAGCAGAAATGAGGTGCTCATATCCTCCTGTAGGGCGATTGAAATTCGAAGCAAGACTGCAATGCCAGTGGGGCAAGTTAATTTCGGAGAAAAACTTCAGTACTGGCAGGACAGGCAAAGCTTCGGTGCAAGACTGGAGCATCGTGAGACGGAGGCGCAACTTTAGGCGTGGTAGGTATTGACGTCGTGCATAAGCAATAGCGCAAGCTTTCATTCGCGCTTAGCCCAAGGCTGCGCGTAGTCTCCTGCTTGTATGCTGCAAGGAGGTAAGTTAATAGCAGTGCAGCTATTGCTATGCAGTTTATGCATAGCTATGTGTAAACTGCATTTCAGTTCAACTGCAAAGGCGAAGTGCCCGGGCATTAGTATGAGGTGTGCTGAAGAAGCGTTAGCGGTCGCCTTTGTGAGCGGATTTTTCCCTTGTGAGAACTTAGTCTAATCAAAGAAATCCGCGAACAACAGCGATCGTAAGCATACCTCATACGTTGCCCCGTCCAACTCGCCATCTAATATTCTATTCATTTATCACGGCACAGCAAGCAGGCTATAACGATCATTTTTTATTCAGCATTCCGGACGTTAGGCGGCCTACCGCAGCGGGAAATAGCTGATAAAGCTTTGCGCCCGCCCCTGCTACCCAGGGAAGATTCATCTCCGTCTTGCCTGTCCGGACCGCCTTCACGACCGCGCCGGCCACCCTTTCGGGCTTCATCATAAACCACTTTACATTGTTTACATAATGCCCGTCCGGATCAGCGATCTGGAAAAATGGCGTATCGATCGGTCCGGGATTGATCGTCGATACCGTAACCCCGCTACCCGACAGCTCTTGTCTCAATGCGCTGCTGAAGCCAATAACGGCATGCTTGGTAGCTGTATAAGCCGTGGACTTCGCTGTGCCGATCTTTCCCGCAATCGAAGCAACATTAACGATCCTTCCTCTTCCTGCCGCTTTCATCGCCGGAAGGACTTCCTTTGTACAGCGAACGATCCCCATGTAGTTCACATTCATCATTTCGGAATAGTCCTGCAACGGCGTCTCATCCAGGGCTGTGAATTTTCCATAGCCCGCATTGTTCACAAGCACATCCACCCTGCCGTACCGCTTGTAAATCTCAGCAAAGCCTGCGGCTACCGATGCATCGCTTGCCACGTCCATCTCGACCACATGATAAGGCCCCATCATGCCTCTGCCAACGGCTTGGAGCTTATCGGCCGACCTAGCGGCAAGTACAACCGTAGCTCCTTCCCGGGACAGCATCTGCGCAGCAAGAGCCCCAATTCCACTTGAGGCTCCGGTAATGACAACCACTTTATCGTTAAGCTGCATCCGTATTCCTCCGGTTCAACTCATTTCCCTTAAGAAACCATCACCTGAATGTCCAACTCCCCGATTCCATCCATGACGAGTGGAATGCACAAGGCCTTGCGCGGCGACTGCTCACTACCGCCTACGCTAGACTTAATCACTTGCGGAGGGGTAATATCAACGCTGTAACCTTGATTGGCCAGAATCATGCTTGCATTTCCGCTAATCATATTGCCCAGCTCAGAAATAGCACTTTGGCCCATCTCATCCATTTCCGTGATAACAAAACCGCCCATCATCGCCGAGACAAGTCTTAAAGCAACTGTCTCCTCCAGACCAAACACGACCATTCCGCTGAAATACCCGGTCATACCGATTTGAATCCAGATATGATCCTGAATCAAAGCGACATCCTTTAGACCCGGATTGCCGGTTGAAGGAGAGACTTGTACCACCTGTTCTATGACCGAACGCGCAGATTCCAGAAAAGGATTGATCACTTCTGCTTTCACTATTACGCCCCTTTTCACATATGAAGTAGTTATCTTACTAAAATACCGCTACAAAAGTCCTGCTTTTTTATGTTGATATTATACTTTATTCCCATCTATAAGTCATTAAAAATCGAAATCTGTAATATTAGAGAAAATTTGCGCACTCCCTCTAACTCCTCTTGTCAAATACGTGTCATTGATTTAGCCCAGAAAAATCTTCTATAATTATTAGATATCAAATGAATCAGAGAGGGGGATCGCCATGAATATCAGTCAATTGGAGACACTGATCACCATTTCCAAGACTAAGAGCTTCCGCAAGGCGGGCGAACTGCTGAATTTGACACAGCCTGCAGTATCTGCCCAGATCAAAAGCCTGGAGGATGAATTCGGAGTTGTCCTCGTCGACCGGAACCAGCCTGTAGCCCTTACAGACAGAGGACAAGTATTCTTGGATAAGGCAGAGCAAATTCTGGACGTGGTGGAAGAACTCAAGCAAAAGCTCACCGATCTTGAGCACACACCGCAAGGACATATTGTGCTGGGAACGACAACCTCTATCGCCATCCAGATCCTGCCGCGGATCTTGTCCTATTTCCAGGATCAATTCCCGCTGATCAAGACCACCATTCAGTCCATGCCCTCTTCCCTCATTTATCAAAGTGTCGAGCAAGGTTTGGTCGATATCGGGATCGGTTACCTGATCGAGAACAATCCCCAGGTGCATTCATCTGTGCTGTACTATGATACCTTCGGGTTGGCGGTATCTCCGCATCACCCGCTCGCAAGTGAGAAAATCCCCCGTATGGATATGCTGCGCGACGTTCCGCTCATTATGCTGTCCCCGGATACGGTAGGCCGAAGATTCGCCGACGATTTGTTCAAATCCCATGATATCGAACCGCATATTGTCATGGAACTGTCCAGCAGTGAGGAAGTAAAGCGAATGGTGGAAATCAACCTTGGGGCCGCGATCATCTCCAGACAATCCATTCTCCGCGAGCTCAAGCAAGGCTCCCTTGTCGTTGTACCGATCCCGGAACTGGAAGTCACCCATCCCGTGGGCGTGATCTATAAGTCCAGCAGATACATCAATTCTGCAATGCAGCAATTTCTAGGCGATCTAAAGGGGATGCCTGAAACAAGTTTTATCAGCTCAGAATAAATTCCTCAATCTATCGAAAAATAACCCGGAAAGGAGCATCCATATGAAATTTGATCTTCATACTCATCATTTTCGCTGCGGTCATGCCGACGGAACCATCCGCGACTATATCGAAGCCGGAATTGCAGCCGGCTTGTCTGTCATCGGCATTAGCGATCATACGCCTTACTTCGGGCATGGCGAGGAGCATCCATTCCCGCATATCGCCATGGCCAAGCGTGATTTTGCCGGCTATGTCGATGAGGTCCTGCAGTTAAAACAGGAGTACGCCGGCCGCATCGACGTGCTGCTCGGCATTGAGTCCGACTATTTTCCAGATCATATCGAGCAATACAGGAAGGTGCTGTCTCAATATCCCTTCGATTACATTATCGGCTCCGTACATAGTGTAAATGAGGTAAGCATCTTCAACAAACGGCGCTGGAAGGGACTGGACGAGCAGAGACGAATTGCGGACAAGACCGCCTATTACGCATTAATACAGGACTCCGCCCGCAGCGGGCTGTTTCAAATTCTTGGCCATATAGACGCGATGAAGGGAAATTATCCGGCCTTCTCGGATATTCCTGCCACAGAGGCCGTCGATGAGACGCTGCGGATCATTGCCGGGGCTCGGGTGGCTATCGAAGTAAATACGTCGGGAAAGACGAAGCTCTCCGGAGGCTGGTATCCGTCCGATGCCATTCTGGAGCGCGCCCGTTACTTCGGCGTAGATATTACCTTCGGCTCCGATGCTCATATCCCTAGCCGTGTTGCGGATGAATGGGACGAGGTTGCCCGGAAACTGAAGGAAATCGGATATAACGAATGGGTCTACTACAAGAATAAGACCCGTATAGCAGTCCCTCTGTAGTCTTACCGATTTTCATCAGGACAAAAAAAGGGAACCCGTACGTTTCCTCGCCGGATTCCAAATAACAAATATATTCAAAAGGGGGTCATGCACTAAGTTTACCCCCTTACTGTTAGGGTTCTGTCACAAGTATATTTCAGTTGTGTAACAAATGCAGCACCGACACTTCCTTGCTCTGAATATCCGCATTTTTCAAGGACACGGCGCGAAGCGAGATTCGCTTCTCCGCAAAAGGCTTCAATCTGCCGAAGCTCCAATTGTTCAAACCCGAAGCCGGTAATCAGCTTTACCGCCTCTGTGGCAATTCCTCGATTCCACCATTCAGGGGCCAGCAAATAGCCCAGTCTGGCGCTCCCGCTCCCGGGGTCCCAGCGCTGGAGCGAGCATAGCCCGATGCAATCTCCCGTCTCCCTCCATTCCACCGCAAAATGCACATCCCGCAAATGCCGGTAGCTGTCCATAAGATAACGCATCAGGCGATCAGGAAACAACAGGGTGTGCGGTTTAAAAGCGGTATACACCCGAACCTGAGGGGCCATAATGCAAGCATATAATATTTCTGAATCCTTATGCTCCAATCTCCGCAATCTGAGGCGCTCACTTTCCAAGACAGGAAACTGCAACCGAAGTCTTTCTTTATGATCCAATCACCTAGTCACCTCCTTGTGTCATCCTGCGATTCATCGCTCCGAACAGACAGAATACCATGTATCCGAAGCCGGTGATCAAGAAAATCCACTTACAATACGCATATGCATGAAGCACATGTTCCATGTTTGTAAAATAGGACAGGATTTGTCTCAGCAATCCGATAGGCTGATGCAGCACATCCCAGCTGTTAAACCGGAAAAACCGGCCCAGATACACACCAAAGCTGCTCAGCAGAAGAACTGCCGCCGCAAAGATGATTCCGATAATTCTTCCAAGTGCACGCTCTACCAGCCGATGTACAGAGGCAAGGGAGATTGCCCCGAGCACAAGACCTAACAATGCCGTCAGCAATACGGTAAATAAATGATTCCAAAACAGCATATCCTGCCAAAACAAGTAGCTGTCCTCAATAGTTAACCGCGCAAATGGATGCAACAGATCGGTAATCAAGTAAGCCGCATTGGGATAAAAAAAGAGCCACAGTCCGCCGGCGATCAAATAGAGCATCCATCTCAAGCTCTTCGTCCGGAGCAGGCTTATCCCGTCCAACACCAGAGCGAGTCCCGCCGGCACCCATGCCAGAAAGGTGTTCCAAACCAGGAACAGGTAGGGCGGTCTTCCCCCCTCAGGCAGGTGTGTGCCTGTGACGAACAGCATGGCTACTAACGACCCCACAAATATTACGATATAAAGATATATTTTCTCCGGATATCCCAGTTGCTTCAATTGCTTGCCCATCGTCGTCCTCCTTCCGCATCCTATACCGAACTATATAAGCCAAACCACTAGCTTACCGCTGAAGGCCACGTATGAACTCTAAATGGCGAATGCTTCCGCTAATTTTACGAATGAGGATCGGAATAGGTTACGCTGCAGCTAGCGGAGGGGATTATTCCATCGCCGAATTTCGAATCACCATGTGAAGGTGATCTTCCCAGATCCCGTTGATTTTCAGATACTTTATGGCCTTGCCTTCTTCGTAGAAGCCCAGCTTCCGGACCACCTGCAGGGACGCCTCATTTCTTGGCATAATGTTAGCCTCAACTCGATGCAGGCCCAGCCCGTTGAAGGCGTATTCGATCATTGATCGAACGGCTTCTGTCATGTATCCGCGGTTTGCTTGCTCTGCATCCAGCCGATACCCCAGGTGGCAGGACTGGAACACGCCATACACAATGTTGCTGAGCGTTACCGAGCCGATGACGACTTCAGGCTGCTCCTTCCGAAAGATCCATAGCTTGTGAAGCTCACCGGAACGGTGCTGCTCAGCCTCTGTGGCCAATAACCTTTTCTGAGTATCAAGCCTGTAGAATTCGTCAAATCGCTCAGGCTCCCAGGGCTGCAGGAATTCCTTGTTCCGCAGCAAATAGGCGAGCACCGGTTCCGCATCATTTTCATCCAGCCGCTTCAAAATCAGCCGCTCCGAGTGTAAAATAGATTTCATCATTCCTCCGCCTTTCTGACAAGTTGAACTAATGAATTTTATGGCGAGATTACTTTCCAGAAAGGAGCACGCACATGCAGCCCTTTACCGCAATGGTCATTTCTATCATTCACTCCATTCCTCCCGGAAAGGTGATGACATATGGACAAGTTGCCCGCGAAGCAGGCAGCCCGAGAGCCGCGAGACAGGTCGTCCGGATTCTGCACTCCTCAAGTGAAAAGCACGGACTTCCCTGGCACAGAGTCGTCAATGTCCGGGGAGAAATCGCGCTTCAAGATGATGAGTCTCGCTTTTTGCAGAAAATGTACCTGGAGCACGAAGGCGTCCAGGTACATGAAGACGGTCATATTGATCTTAAAGTGTACCAATATATTCCATCACATACCGGCTAATCTCCGCATTGATTGCCTTTGCATCCGCGCCTTCGGCAGGCTCGTTGGTCAGGGCATACTTCTGCTTCAGCTTAAGGATCTGGTAGACCCGCTGATCGAGCATATCTCCGCTAATCTTTCCTTCCTCAACAGCAAGGGTTAGCGCCTCGATCACTGCGATCTCCTGATCATAGTTATGACCGACAAGCACGATGTTCCCGCCTGCCGTAATGAAATCAACCGCGGCTTGTTCAATTTTGTAATTTTCAGTGATTGCTCCCATCGTCATATCGTCGGAAATAATGACTCCTTCATACCCCATTTCCTGCCGTAACAAGTCATTAATGACCGCAGGGGAGAACGAGGCAGGATGCTCGGCGTCCAATTTGGGCAGCAAAATATGGGCGATCATAACCATGTCTGCTCCGGCTTCTATCGCATCGGCGAATGGCTTCAACTCGAATTCCCGCAGCCGGTCGAGATCATGCTCGACTACTGGAAGTCCCAGATGGGAATCAACCGAGGTATCGCCATGGCCAGGGAAGTGCTTTACAACCGGAATGACGCCGGTATCCGACAAGCCCTTCATCGCCGCTAATCCCATCAGACTAACCTCTTCAGGAGTCGTGCCGAAAGCTCGGTCCCCAATGACCGGATTATCCGGGTTGCTATGAACGTCGAGCACCGGAGCGAAATCCAGGTTCAATCCGAAGCCGGAAAGAGCCTGTCCGATGATCCGGTAAGCCTCCGCTGCGGCCTCCGCCTCGCCGGTCCCGCCTATTTTGGCTGCGGTCGGCATCTTGCTGAATTCGCCTGGCAATCGGGATACCCGGCCTCCCTCTTCATCCACACTTAAGAATAGCGGCACCGGATTGGAGGCATTATCCTCTTTTAATTGATTGAACAAGCTCAGCGCTTGGCCGCTATCGGAAATATTGTCCTTGTAAAAAATAAATCCGCCTACCTGATAATCGTCCAGCAATTGCCGGGTATACTTGTCAGGCTTGGTTCCATCCATTCCAACGAGGACGAGCTGGCCGATCTTCTCTGCCGTTGTTAGCTGCTCTAATTGGCTCGCAATGAGATCAGCCGGCGGCTCGGACTCCTCCTGCTTTCCATGCTCATCCGGCAACGCAGAATCCGGCCGGGTCTCAACCTGATTCGGTGTATTATGATCCGACTCTGACGGTCGAGCGATTGTCCCGGATCGGCAGCCTGACAGCACGAGAAATGCTGCCAGCATCACAATCCATAAAGCGAAGTAATGACGCTTTGCTCGATTCATCGATTCATCAACCTCCTCTCTAGCGGCTGCCTTCGGCCGCCGCGGTTTCCCAGCGATGACTGAATTGGGTCAGCCTCGAATGAGGCTGGACCGGCTCCTCCGTCAAAATCAGACGAACCCGGGTAATCCATTCCTCAAAGGAGGAGAAGGAAGCGAAGGCATTCGCCATCTCCGGGGTGAGATATAAGAAATAAGGAGCAGGGTATTTCTCTGCCAAGAATCGCAAGGCGGAATCCATCGGTGTGTATTTCTTCCTTTTGCCATCCCAGCCCTCTACGGTAACCTGGCTGCTGCCCCTGCTGCGTCTCCAGTCATGAAGAGCATCCTCCCGCTTGTAGTACGGAGTTACCGGCTTGCGGCTCATTCTGCGCACGGTCTCTTCGTGCAGGGGATACAGGACCAGCTGGGCGAAAGAGCGCCGCTCCAGCAGAGCCAATGCCTGATCCAGCTCCTCCTCCGTGATCTCTTCAAATGAATCGTAGAACACCAATGTCCCTTTTTCCCGCTCTGCGGGCGGTTCATATCCGAAGGGGACTTGTATATTATTCCGCATATTGTCCTCCTAAAGCATTTTAAACTTATTAAAAGGTTTCATCACGATTAAAACTATCCGTATTTTAACCTTTAACCAAAATCGTACTCCAATATGTAATTCCAAGCAAATGATACAGGTGTTTTAGCCACACAAACAAAAGAACCCGACCATGCAGATTGCTCTGCGCAGCCGGGTTCTTTCATATCCGGGCAGTGGATTCACGGATCATCAGCTCACCGGGGAAAATTTTGTGGGAATGGGACTGCTTCTTATTGATCAAATCAAACAGAATCCGCAGCGTCTCCTCCGCAATTTCCTCGACAGGCTGCCGGATCGTAGTAATCGAAGGATTATAGTAATAAGCGATATCCAGGCCATCAAAGCCCGCAACCGAGTAATCGCCCGGCACATGTTTACCGCTTTCAAAAATGGCCTTGCACGCTCCCACAGCCAAGCTGTCCGAGACAGCAAACAGCGCCGTGAACGGTTCGCCTGATTCCAGCAAGTCCTTGGTGACCACATAGCCATTCTCCATGGAGTAGCTCTCCAGATGGTCCTTCATACTGCAGACCAGCCTGCTGTCAACCTGCAGGCCGCGGTCCTCCAGCGCCTTCTTGTATCCTTCGTATCTCAGCTTCCCGATACTGACGTCGTCCATAGGAGCCGTGATGATCGCAATTTTGCGATGCCCGAGGCTGCACAGAAAATCGACGATTTTATAGCTTTCCTTAAAATCATCCACTGAGACGGAGGAGAACTCTGTCGGATCGAATTCCGGCGCCATCCCGATCGTGCTGAGGACAAATGGCACGGTTAACTGCTCAAGCTTCTCCTTGGAATGAGAGAAGTATCCGCCAAGGAACACAATGCCCTTCAGCCGCTTCTCCTTTTCAAGCTCAATGGCCACCTCGATCTCGTCCTGATGCTCATCCACCCTTTGTAGGATGAAGGAATATTTTTTACGCTTGATTTCCTTCTCGAACACCTGGATCATCCGGTTGAAGAACGGATTCGTAATCCCTTTGATCAGCACAGCAATCGTCTTGGACGCGGAGCGCTTCAAATTTCTGGCGCTGTTGTTCGGGACATAATGGTTCTCCTTGATGACCTTCATAATCATCGCTTTTGTCTCTTCACTGATATCCGGATGATTATTGATGGCACGGGATACCGTCGTTACCCCAACACCGCACATTTTTGCAATATCTATAATTGTAATCGATGCCATTTTTACGATCTTCCCTCATATTCTTGGTCTTGTCATTCTCAAGTTGAATATAGCAATTAAATTTATGGAATACAAGACCAAAGGTTCTACCCTTTAACAGCACCTGCCACCACACCCTCGATGATGTACTTTTGGCAGAATAGATAGAAAATGATAATCGGGATTATCGCCAGCACCAGCATCGCCATCATCGCGCCCATATCAATTGAACCGTACCCGCCCTTCAAATACTGGATCGCAATCGGGATCGTTCTGTATTCGGACCCGATGACCAGCAGCGGAAGCAGGTAGTCGTTCCATACCCACATTACATTCAGAATAGCCACTGTAATAGCAATAGGCTTCAGGATCGGCAGGACGACCAGGAAGAAGGACTGAACCGAGGTACAGCCATCGATAAGGTCCGCTTCCTCGATCTCAAGCGGGATAGATTTGACAAAGCCGCTATACAGAAACACAGACAAGCCCGCGCCAAACCCAAGATAGATCAGCAGAATGCCAACCGGATTATCCAGGTGCAGCATATTGACAGTCTTGGTCATGGTGAACATTACCATCTGGAACGGAACAATCATTGAAAATACGAAAACATAGTAGATCATCTTCGTAAAACCGCTTTTCACGCGGGTAATATACCAGGCCGTCATCGCTGTCAGCAGTACGATAATGAGAACCGAACCGACGGTAATAAAGAGTGACATCCCGAAGGCGTTGAAAAAACCGGTCTTTGCCACACCTTCTGTGTAGTTTTTCAACCCAATGAACGTCGTCTGATCCGGAAACCGAAACGGGGTATCACTGATATAAAACTTCCCTTTGAACGAGTTCATCAATACGATTAGCACAGGGGCAAGGAACAGACAGGCCAGCAGGAACAGCAGAATAGACAGGGTTGTATTGCGGATTGTGGTCTTTTTCATCAGCTCTCTACCTCCTTGCTTCGTGTAGCTGCCAGCTGAATCAAAGCAATCAGGGCAACCAGCACGAAGAATACCACGGCCTTCGCTTGGCCAACCCCTTCCCAGCCTACACTTCCATAGAACGTGTTATAGATATCGAGCGCCAGCATCGAAGTCTCCTTGGAGGGTGCGCCCGCGGTTAGCGCCAGATTCTGATCAAACAGCTTGAACGAATTCGACAGGGTCAGGAACAAGCAGATTGTAATGGAGGGCATGACTAGCGGGATCGTAACATTGCGTAATATGCCAAAACGGGTGCTTCCGTCAATTTGCGCGGCTTCGATAACTTCCTTGGATACGTTCTGAATGCCTGCAATGTAGATAATCATCATATATCCGATCAATTGCCAGTTCATCAGAATAACTAGGCCCCAGAATCCATAGGTAGCGCTGAAGGTTAGCGTTACATCGAACTTCATCAGGATTCCGTTGAGGATGAGCAGCCAAATATAACCCAGTACAATACCGCCGATCAGATTCGGCATGAAGAATACGGTCCGGAACACATGGGTTCCTCGGGCGCCCCGGGTCAGCAGTACCGCTAGAAGAAATGCCAATACATTGATAGTAATTACAGAAACCACTGTGAATTTTACCGTAAACCACAGTGCATTTATAAAATCCTGATTCGAGAATGCCTTGATATA
The DNA here is from genome assembly GCF_018333295.1 of Paenibacillus apis. NCBI lineage: Bacteria > Bacillati > Bacillota > Bacilli > Caryophanales > Paenibacillaceae > Paenibacillus > Paenibacillus apis. The sequence goes on along the minus strand of NZ_BORS01000011.1, from coordinate 61,173 downwards.
ATTACCCAGCCCAATCCAAGAGGCATCGGTCACCGTCCTGAATTCCGTGAAAGACAAGTAGACGCCCAGAATAAACGGGATAATGAAAATGACGGCGAACACCAGGATCGTCGGCAATGCAAACAGGGCGAAATATCTTCTTATCGATTTTTGCATGAGATTTCTGCTCCTCACCTTACCTGACATGATGGATCAGCTTGATATGCCAAATTGCATAAAAGGAAGACCACGGCATACCGGCCGGTACACCGTGGCTTGAAACCCATTAGAGCGCTGAGGCTTACTTTGCCTTCTCCGCTTTCCAGCTACCCTTGAAGATTGTCACCACTTCATCCCACGACTTATTGCCTTGGGCATATTGCAGCAAGCCATCCCCGAACTGATTCTTGAATTCCTCACTCGGGAATGCTGCGAAGGTCCACGGAACCGAGACGATGCCATCCTTTTCCATCCAGTTCGTTACTTCTTTTGCAAGCGGGTCAGCAGGCTTCTCATCATCATTGAAGGTATTGAAAGGAGCGATGAAGCCCAGGTCGTTCGTCACATAGGATTTACCCTTGTCACTGGAGAACAGCCACTCCAGGAATGCGATGGAGGCTTCCTGCTTCTCGGCAGACACCTTGCTGTTGATCGCCAGGTAGTTCTCGGTTCCGATCGCCAGCCCTTGGCTTTCTTCTCCGTCTACGCCAGTGTATATTGGCAGGAACTTGATGTCCCCGGATTTCACTATGTTGCCGTCCACTTCATTAATTTGCGACCATGCCCAGTTCCCGTTCTGCACCATTGCCGCTTGACCCAAAGCAAACTCGGCCATGGAATCCGATACGGACTTGCTGCCAAGCAGCGTAGACTTCGTGACCGAATTATTGATATAGAGGTCAAAAATATTTTTGAAGTTCGCATTATACTTGAACTCTGCCTCGTTTGTTGCAAGACCGGCTAGCACAGTATTGTCATAATCCTTATTGTCCTTGAACTCATAATACAGCGGCATGTTTGCCAAGTGAGTCTGCCATCTCCACTGCTCGCCCGCAGCCAGCGAGGTGGAAGCGAACACTCCCTTGATGCCCAACTGCTCACTCTTCGCCGTCATATCCTCGACTACGGCCTTCAGGGTGTCAAAGTTATTGACTTCTTCCATCGAGGATACCGATACCGCCTTATCCGATAGCCCAAAATATTGCTTCATTAACGCATCGTTATAAATAATGCCATACCCTTCTACAACATAAGGGATCCCGTAAACGCCGCCTTCGCTCGTTACTGCCAGGCTTTGATCGGACAAGTAGCTGTACAGCTTAGTGTCCTTGAGATCCAATGTGTAATCCTTCCAGTTCTGATACCCTACAGGTCCGTTAATTTGAAAAATCGTCGGAGCCTCGGACTTGGCAATTTCCGACTTCAGTGTGGTCTCATAGGTACCCGCAGCAGCTGTAACTACCTTCACCTTAACGCCAGTCTCCGCCTCATAATCCTTGGCAATCTTCTCGTACACCTCTGCGATCTCCGGCTTGAAATTCAGGAAGTAAATTTCTCCGGCCTTGCCGCTTGCGCCATTCGAACCTGAAGCCCCGCTGTTGTCCTTGCCGCAGCCCGCAGCAATTCCTGCAAACAAAGTTAATGCAAGGATCAAACCCAACCATTTTTTACGCTTCATTCTCTAATAACCCTCCTGAAATTTTTTTATAAACCATAATGAATCCGTTTCCAAATAAAATGTCGAATCAACTCGGTATCGTTTCCGAAAACCTTATCGGCATCCTTTTCGGTAACGTTTTCGATTTCCCAGACATCGTATCACATTCCATTTTTTAGATCAATATAAAATTTGTTTGCGCTTTCAAAAAATATAAAAAAGCAGACTCCCTGCACCTGTCAGAGAATCTGCTTGAGACGTTGCTATATAAGTTGAACTATAAAGCTACGTAGAAAGGGCATAAGTGTGAAGTGTGCTGAAGAAGCGTAAGCGTTCGCCTTTGTGAGTGGATTTCTACCTTATAATAACTTAGTCCAATTAGAGAAATCTGCGAACAACAGCGATCGTAAGAACACTTCACACGTTGCCCCAGAACGTAATATTCAGTAGTTCAACTAATATATAAAATATGGCTATACATTCAACCAACGCTTGAACATATGCTTTGTGGTGGCTTTGTTCATTTCGGCAATGGAGGTCGTCAGTGGAATTCCCTTCGGACAAGCCCGCACACAGTTTTGGGAATTTCCGCAGCCCTCAATCCCGCCATCCTCCATCAAGGCATCCAAGCGTTCATCCTCGTACATCTCTCCCGTTGGATGCGCATTGAACAAGCGAACCTGGGAGATTGCCGCCGGCCCCATGAAGTCGGTTTTCTCGTTCACATTCGGGCAAGCCTCAAGGCACACCCCGCAGGTCATACATTTAGAAAGCTCATAGGCCCACTGCCGCTTCTTCTCCGGCATTCTTGGGCCCGGACCAAGATCATACGTACCATCGATCGGGATCCATGCTTTAACCTTCTTCAGGGCATTGAACATCCGGGCCCGGTCAATGACCAGATCCCTGACCACCGGAAAAGTACGCATGGGCTCGATCCGAATCGGCTGCTCCAATTGGTCGATCAGCGCCGCACATGCCTGCCGGGGCTTGCCATTGATCACCATCGAGCAAGCGCCGCACACCTCCTCAAGACAATTGGATTCCCAGCATACAGCTGTGGTCTGAGCTCCATCCTGCTTGACCGGGTTCCGCTGAATTTCCATCAAGGCGCTGATCACATTCATGCCTGGACGGTAATCCAGCTCGAATTGCTCGATATATGGCTTGGATTCGGGATCATCCTGACGAGTAATAATGAACTTCACTTTTTTAACAGCGAGCTTCGTATCCGTAGTCATGATTCTCTCCCTCCTATTTATCCTTAGAATAGTCGCGAATCCGCGGCGGGATCAGAGAGACGTCGACCGGATCATAAGAGATTTGCGGCCCGTCAGGCGTCCACGTCGCCTTGGTTGTCTTCAGGAACTCTTCATCATTGCGGTCCGGGAAGTCCGGCTTATAATGTGCGCCGCGGCTCTCATTGCGAAGGAGCGCCCCGAGTGTCATTGCTTCCGCAAGCTCCAGCATATTCCACAGCTGTCTGGTAAATGCGGCACTGGCATTATTCCAGCGTGAGGTGTCGTTAATATTGATATTCTGGTACCGCTGCTTCAGCTCCTTGATCTTGCCGATCGTCGCCTCCAGCCGATCATTGTAACGCACAACCGTCATATTGTCGGTCATCCACTCGCCCAGCTCCTTATGCAGCACATACGGATTTTCCGTGCCATCCATGGAGAGCAAGCGATCAAACTTCGCCTCTTGCTGCTTCGTGTAACGCTCGAATACAGCCGGACTGATGTCCTCGGCCGAGGTCTTGAGCCCGCGAATGTACTCCACCGCCTTCGGCCCGGCAACCATCCCGCCATAAATGGCCGAGACAAGCGAATTCGCACCGAGGCGATTCGCACCATGATACTGATATTCACATTCCCCGGCAGCGAATAGCCCCGGAATATTGGTCATCTGATTATAATCGACCCACATCCCGCCCATGGAGTAGTGAACCGCCGGGAAAATCTTCATCGGAATCTTCCGGGGATCATCGCCCATGAATTTCTCATAAATCTCAATAATTCCGCCCAGCTTCACGTCGAGCACCTTCGGGTCCTTATGAGACAGGTCCAGATAGACCATGTTCTCTCCATTCACGCCCAGCTTCAGATCTACACAGACGTGGAAAATCTCCCGAGTCGCGATATCCCGAGGCACCAGGTTCCCGTAAGCCGGATATTTCTCCTCCAGGAAGTACCATGGCTTGCCATCCTTATAGGTCCAGATTCTTCCCCCTTCCCCGCGGGCGGATTCGGACATCAGCCGCAGCTTGTCGTCACCCGGAATTGCGGTAGGATGAATCTGGATAAACTCTCCGTTTGCATAATGAACCCCTTGCTGATAAACTGCTCCAGCTGCGGTTCCCGTGTTAATAACCGAATTCGTTGTTTTTCCGAAAATAATCCCCGGCCCGCCGGTCGCCAAAATGACTGCATCTGCCGCAAATGTAACAATCTCCATGGATCGAAGATTCTGCGCACAAATTCCCCGGCACACTCCCTCATCGTCGATCACCGCGGAGAGAAACTCCCAATTCTCGTATTTGGTCACAAGCCCTTCCGCTTCATATCTGCGCACCTGTTCGTCCAGCGCATATAGAAGCTGTTGGCCGGTTGTCGCCCCTGCAAATGCAGTCCGGTGGTGCTTGGTGCCGCCGAAGCGGCGGAAATCCAGCAAGCCTTCCGGGGTGCGGTTGAACATAACGCCCATCCGGTCCATTAAGTGAATAATTCCCGGGGCTGCCTCACACATCGCCTTGGCAGGCGGCTGATTAGCAAGAAAGTCCCCGCCGTAAACGGTGTCATCAAAATGCTCCCAAGGAGAATCGCCTTCCCCTTTCGTATTCACCGCGCCGTTTATCCCGCCCTGGGCACACACGGAATGCGAGCGCTTGACCGGAACCAGCGAGAATAGCTGTACCGGAACTCCCGTCTCTGCGGCCTTGATCGTCGCCATGAGCCCGGCCAAGCCTCCGCCGACGATGATGATGCTTTGTTTAGCCATGTAAGCTCATCTCCTAAAAGTTTTGTATAGCATAAGCTTCTTGGGTTACTTCGTACAAAACTTGCTTCGTAAGCATTCGCTTTGTTTTGTATAGCACATCCTTCTTGGGTTACTTCGTACAAAACCGATTCGTAAGCTTTCGCTTCATCCGCCTCTATCCGGCCAATGTCCGGAATGTCATCTCCAGCCAAGCCGTTCCTTCGGCCTGAAACTCTGCCCCTCTGAAAGCAAACAGGGACCAGGTGAATAAAATAGCTACGATAACAAACAGCCCCATGCAAATGTTCGACGAAACCCGCTGCGCGCGGGGACCGACCGTAATCCCCCAACTAACCAGAAAGGACCACAAACCATTCGCAAAGTGAAATGCTGCCGAGATAACCCCGATCAGATACAATATAAAATAGACCGGATGGGTCACTATCTCGTGCATCACTCCACCCAGTTCCTCATGGGTGACATTGCCTAATGCCACCTGCACACGGGTCTCAAAGACATGCCAGATCACGAAAGCGAATACCAGCACGCCCGAGATACGCTGCAGCAAGTAACGCAAGTTCCGCTCATTCCGGAACCGATTATTGTTCGGCTTTGCCTGGAACGCAATGTACATGCCATAGACACCGTGATAGAGCAACGGCAGCCATATACCGAACATCTCCAGAGCCAGCACCATCGGCAAGCTGTTCAGGAAGGCGACGCTTTCCTTAAACCCTTCGCTCCCGCCTTCAACCGCCGAAAAATTCGTGAGCATATGCTCTAACAGGAAGAAGCCAAGCGGAATGACGCCCAGAAGCGAGTGCAGTTTCCTGGAATAAAACCCTTTCATAAGTTCATGAACCCCTTTCCATGTCATAGATACTCCAACTCTTCAAGGCCCTAAATAAATTTGCAATTCGTTGACGTATATGAAAAATTACACAAAAACAAGACTGTTCCCCACTAAAAAAAATGTTACTTGTGAACAACTTGTGTCACTTTTCATGTTACTCCTTTTTATCTTATAATGGAATTGCAATATATTTATTAATACTTATTACATTTATGCATAAGAGACAGGAGGATAGCTATGAACGAGGAACTATTGGTCTTCACTACTGTCGTGGAGCAATCCAGTCTGAATAAAGCCTCCAAGCTGCTCAATTTATCACAACCGGCCCTTTCGCGTAAAATCGCCAAGCTGGAGGAAGAATGGGGCGTCTCTCTATTTTTGCGTAAAGGAAAGCGGCTGGAGCTGACACAGGTCGGACAAGAGGCTTATGTCTATGCCTTGGCTCAGCTCAAGCGCCATCAGAAATTTCTGCAATCCGTATCCCGGTTCAAAGGAACAGAGCGCAGACTGGTGACGATAGGCGCAAGTCTGACCACGATCCAGACCACCTTGCCTCCGCTTGTCACGGCTCTGATGCACAAGTATCCTGATATCGAGATGAAGCTGATTACCGGGAAAACCCATGAGATTGTTGCCTCTGTAAGGGAACGAAAAGTCGATGTCGGCATCATTGCTTCGTCGATTCAAGAAACCGGCTTGATCTGTATTCCCATGTTTGATGATCACCTAGAACTGGTCGTTGCAAAGAATCATGAATTGGCAGGACAGGTCCGAGCAGAGATGGATTCGCTGCGGGGACAGCCGATGATCGTCTTCTCCAAGGGAACCTGGTACCGCCGGCTGATTGACGAGCTGTTCGGAAGATATGGCGTGGTGCCGGACATTAGAATGGAAATCGACTCCTTTGAGGCGATCGTGAGACTGCTCCCTACCTGCAAGACCGCAGCGCTTCTTCCCAAATCCTATCTGCGAAGCCAGCTGTTAAGAGATAACGACCTTGTAACCGTGCCTATGAAGGAGTTGGCACAGACCCGGCGGGAAACCTGTCTGATCTATGGGGAGCACACCCTCCTGAGCCCTGAGCTCAAAGAATGGATGAAGGAGATCAAGGAAAGCCTGCCTCGCGAGCTATCTTGATGTGCCACGTCCGAAGCTGTTCATTTACTGAGGGACATTGCATTAAGCTTGTCGCCTACGGCATGCAAGCAGGAAAATGTGCAGTAGCGGGAAGACAGTGAAACATCTTCGGAGGGCGAGTTGGAGGGGCAACGTGTGAAGGGTTGCTACGATCGCTGTTGTTCGCGGATTTCTATGATTGGACTAAGTTCTAACAGAGGAGAAATCCGTTCACAAAGGCGACCGCTAACGCTTCTTCAGCACACTTCACACTTATGCCCTAACTACTTCGACTTTGCTGTTCAACTGAAATGCAGTTTGCACGTGCCTGCGCCCACATGCATTACAGTAAGTTGACCGCCTGCGGACACAAGCAGGATATTCCGCGCAAGCCTCCCCTTACTGCCAGGCTCGCCTTAGGTTAGGCATCACAAATGGAGGCCTGCGCGATTCACTTTACGCACAGCTAATAGAACACTGGGCGCCTGGAGTTGCGCCCAGTTGCACGTTGCTTCGGCCTTACACAGAACGCGGAACTTCGTTATTCGACTAGGTATTCCAGTCTTGCTCTGAAACTTTACTCGCCTACTTGATCAGCTTCATTACGGTCGCGCTCCAGTGAAATTTCTTACCTTAAAATCCTCATTTGACGCTCGAACCCAATTTTAGTGAAAAAATCCACCTTAGATCTCCAGAAACTAGCCAAATTTACGTAGTGCCCGACTTTAAGCGAAAGAATTTCACTATATCCGTATTTCCACCATTTTACCTAAATTTAGAGTAACTTTTTTCACTACATGCGTACGATCCATATTTTCATGCGGTCGTTCAACCGTCCGTCGTCATTCTGTGAAGCACCGCGCGTTCGGAGTCCGCGCAGTGCGAGAACTGCATGATGCTAATGCGAGATGTGCATGTGCGTATACATAATTCGTCGGCTTTTGCAGAATATGCTGGGGATAGTTCTGTAGGGTAGTTGTCCATCCATCTACCCCGAAGGTGCAATGACGCGCAGTTGCTGTTTGTATTGCATCGGCATCGGCGTTATCCGGCCTCTCAAATGCCGGACGAACGAGCCTGTAGGTACATATCGAGGGATTCGAGCATGTGGGCTACTGTCATGCATTCGGCACCTATAAAGCCGAAGAGCCTGCGTAATAAGGGCATAAGTGTGAAGGTTGCTGCAGAAACGGAGTGGTCGCCTTTGCGAGTGGATTTCTTCCTTGTCAGAACTTATTACAATAAGAGAAATCCGCGAACAACAGCGATCGAAAGCAACCTTCACACGTTGCCCCCTGCACGCACCTTGCAGTTCATTAGTCCGCTTTCGGGCTTTTTTTCTGCGCTTAGGCAATCTGCACTTGACTTCTACGTTCGTTAGTTATATGGTTAGTTACATAAGTAATTAACCAAAGTGGTGGTGAGCAAATGAATGGGATTCACGAGGATTCACGGCCGATTTTTCAACAAATCGCTGAGAAGATTGAAGACGACATTATCGAAGGACGCCTGTCCGAGGAGAGCCAGGTTCCATCTACCAATCAATTTGCAGCCTTTTACAAGATCAACCCTGCTACGGCGGCTAAAGGGGTCAATCTACTGGTGGAGCAAAACATTTTGTACAAGAAGAGAGGGATCGGGATGTTTGTTGCGGAAGGAGCCAAAGAGATGCTGTTAGAGAAACGAAGACATGAATTTTATGAGCAGTACGTGGTCACCATGCTTCGGGAAGCAGCTCGGCTCGGCATTACAACTGGCCAGATCGCTGAGATGATCACGGCTACAACCAAGAATAATGATTAGTGAGGGAGATGAAACCATTGAGTTCGATACTGGAATGCAGACAAGTTAGCAAGAGATTCGGCAAGAGCCATGCCATCCTGGATGCAACTGTATCCTTTGAGCCGGGAGCCGTCCATGGCTTGCTTGGCGCAAACGGAGCAGGTAAGACAACATTGCTCCATATCCTGTCTGGAATGATCTATCCTACCCAGGGGGTCGTTACCTTTGACGGTCAGCAAGTACATGAGAATGCGCTGGCTATGTCGAGCATTTGTCTGGTCAAATCCGATGAACGCTCCTGGGCGGATTACAAGGTGAAGGATATCATGAGGTTTTGCTCCTTGCTCTTGCCGGGGTGGGACGAACGCAAGGCGCTTTCTCTACTGCAAAGGTTCAACCTGCCTGCGAACAAGCGCTACAAACAATTGTCCCGCGGAATGCAGTCGCAGCTAGGGATTGTGAAGGGCTTGGCCAATCAGGCGCCCATAACACTTTTTGATGAGCCTACGCTTGGCCTGGACGCAGACATGCGTGAAGCCTTTTATGAGCTGCTCATTCAGGAATGCAGCGGAAGCGACCGAACAATCATCATCTCAACCCATCTGATCGATGAATCAGCCAATCTGTTTGAGTACATCGCACTGCTTGAAGAGGGCGTCATTACGAAGCATCAGGACACCGATTCCTTTCTGGAGCATGCCTATTATCTGCAAGGAAACAGTGTCACTTTGGAACAGTTCTCGGGAGATCCTCGTGTGCTGCATGCCGAGTCCCTCGCAGGAACAACAATACTGGCTTGGTACGGAGATTTGTCAAAGGAACGGACAGAGCTGGAACAACAAGGCATCCGAATCAGCCCCCTCCCTCTTCAAAAGCTGTTTGTATATTTAACCCGCAAAGGAAGATTTAACAACGAGGAGGTGATGTAATCATGGCATCCTATCGTAACACTATGCGATTTATGTGGAAGGACTCTTACAAGGCCTTGCGTATCTTTCTTGCTGTGCTGTTGTTAGTTGACATCGGCTTGCTTGTATTCCAGGTGAATTGGCCCCATTTGGTTGACAATCATTCGAATAATTTCTATTCCTCCAATTACGGAGCAATCGGGATTTTCACGCTGGTCAGCGGACTGCTTACTGCTACGGTCACTTTTCCGCTGATGCTCAGCCTCGGCTCTACCCGAAAGAACTATATTGCAGGCGCCTTATCTTATGGAGTCCTCTCCTCCGCAGGATTGGCCCTGTTCCAGACCCTGGTTGCACATGGCGGTACGGCGATTCTTGAGGGATTAGGAAAGCTGAGCGAGAGTGCGCCAACACCTTTCCTGACGCTTTGGTACACACAATTCACTATTTATCTGCTGATTTTCCTCTTGTTCACGTTGCTGGGCACCATTTTTTACAGGTACGGCACCGTGCCGGGATTGATCACGATCGCAGGGTTCCTATTCATTCTGTTCTTCACCGCTAATGCTCCCGGCGGAACCGACTACACGGATAAGGATATTTCCAGCTGGGGCTTTCTTCTGGCGGCACACTATCTATTGGCGCTCTGCGTGCTGGTCGCCGCCCTGCTCTGGCTCATCATTCGTAAAGCCGCAGTACGAACTTATTAATTGAAATTGTTGTTCAAAAAAATTAAGGGTGTCTCCCGGGTATGCAAGCCCGGTGAGACACCCACTTCTATTCTTCGGAGATCATTTCTTCAAATTCCTCCAGATTCTTCTTCGCCCCAATGACAACCATAATATCTCCCTGTTCCAGACGATCCATGGCTGTAGGTGCAATTATGATTCCCTGCTTCCGCTGCAAAGCCACAATGCTGCATCCGTACCGGGCGCGAGGATTCAGCTCGCTGAGGCTCTTTCCTTCAAGGCAAGAGGGGGCCTTCAGCTCCACAATGCTGTATTCCTTGGAAATTTCAATATAATCCAGAAGGTTTGGAGATACCAGCTGATGCGCTACACGAACTCCCATATCCCGCTCCGGAAAAATCACCCGGTCCACGCCCAGCTTCTCCAAGGCACGTCCATGCAGAACCGAAATCGCTTTGGATACGACCGTCTTTAACCCCAGTTCCTTCAACAGAATCGTCGAAAGGATACTCATCTGGATATCGTTGCCGATCGCTACGACCCCGCAATCGAAGTTGCGGATGCCTAACGATTTTAATACCTCTTCATCTGTGGCGTCTGCCGTTACCGCATGGGTCAGTTGGCTGCTCAGTTCATCCACAACCTCTTCATCGCGATCGATGCCAAGCACCTCGTAGCCAAGATCCATTAGCTCAAGCGCCAGACTGGCTCCAAACCGCCCCAGCCCGATAACGACAAACTGTTGCTGTTTCATTTCAATTTCCCCTTATCCTAAAATCATCTTGCCTTCCGGATGTCTGTACAACTGTTTACCCTTTTTTGGGCCTAGTGCATAGGCAAGCGTCAGCAGACCAAGCCGTCCCGTAAACATTGTAAAGCTGAGAATCAGCTTGCCGGCGGTCGACAGATCACCTGTAATCCCCATCGACAGCCCCACAGTTCCGAAGGCGGAGGTCGTCTCGAACAGAATGCTCAGAAAAGAGGTGCCACGCTCCGTTGTCGACAGGATCAGCGCAACACTGATAACCAGGAACAAAGCCAGCATCGTGATCGTTACCGCCTTGAAGATGCGCTCCTGAGCAAGCCGGTATCGGAACAGAACCAGTTCGCTGCGCCCCCGGATCATCGAGACCACCGCACCAAGCAGGATCATAAAGGTGGTTGTCTTGATCCCGCCGCCCGTTGAGCTTGGTGAAGCCCCAATAAACATCAGGATCAGGATGAAGAATTGGGTGGCCTGCCGAAGGGAACTAATATCCAGTGTGTGCGCACCCGCTGTTCTCGGAGCCACCGATTGGAAGAAGGCGCTCCACAGTTTTCCGCTCCAATCCAGCGAGCCTAGTGTATGCTTATTGGTAAATTCAAAGACCAGAATGACCAAGGCCCCGGATATAATCAAAAGACCTGACATGGTCAGAACCACTTTCGAGTGCAGTGTGAGTCTCCGCCGATTTCGATAATCTGCCAGGTCTGAGAGCACAATAAAGCCCAGACCGCCCGTAACAATTAAAAACATTGTAATCAGGTTGACCGCCGGATCGGCAGTATACATCATCATACTGCGGTAATTGCCGAACAGGTCAAACCCCGAGTTGTTGAACAAGGACACAGCATGGAAGACTCCAAAGTACAATGCCCTCCCGAAGGGCATATCGAAGGCAAAACGGATCGCATACAGCACAGCCGCAGCACTTTCGATCGCCAAGGCATAGAATAGGACCCGCCGGATCAGCCGGACGATTCCCTCCATGGAGCCCTGATTCATCGCCTCTTGCAGCAGAAGCCGTTCTTTGAGCGAGATTTTTCGTTTGAATACCAGGGCAATCAAGGTCGCCATCGTCATAAAGCCCAGTCCTCCGACTTGAATCAGCAGCATGATAACTACCTGTCCAAACCATGAGAAGGAGGTTCCCGTATCTACGACCTCAAGCCCGGTCGCAGTGGTAGCCGAGACCGAGGTGAAGAAAGCATCTATGAACGGCAGGAACTCTCCATTATTATTGGATACCGGAAGCATCAACACTACGGCTCCGAATAAAATAATGAGAGCAAAGCCGAGCACGATCACCTGTGGCGGAGAAAAGTTAACCCACTTTATACGCAAGCCCATTCACCTCATTACATTTTGCCAAAAGAAAAAGCACTGGAAATCCAATGCAAATGGATTATAAGCTTTATTCCCCTCCACCACAATGATTTGTATCTTCAGAAAAGTCTGAAAATCCTTTGAATTAGGTTAAATGAGGGGATATTTCTTCACCTTTCTAAGCCTGGCTGTCATTTGCCCCGTTTATGATCACTTTTCGCTAATATATGAATTGATCTGGCGCGGCTTCCTAACCTTATGTTATCTTTACTGTGACATTCTAAACCGAAACTCATGCATCAATACCGGTTTTACTACAAAATACTGAAAAAGGAGTTATCACATGAATTCTGAAGTCCGTAAGGTCCAACCGCGAAGGCTTGGGCTTAAAACACTCTGGATCATGGCTGCGGTCGGGCTGGTATTATTCGTGGTTCTGCAGATTCTTCCTACTTCGCCTGAAGAGGCCAAGCAAGTCGAGCTGGCGGCCAAGATCATAACCAAGCAGGAGGCGGCGGAAGCAGCGGCGGAATTTGCTGGCTCGGCATTGGGATTACAGGTCCAATCAGATACAGGTCTGGTTGTCTATGATACGGATTCCAATCTTTACGGCTACCTTACCCGTGATTCATTATTAGAGCCTTACTTAAATGAATATGAGGCACAGTTCCCTTATGACAAATTCCAGGTTCGATTTGATCTGGTCGCCGAAGCTTACGAAACCCTGGCAGTGGATGTGCATATGACATCAGGGAAGGTTGTTGGCTTTGAGTTGCTATCCTCTCTGTTCAGTATGATGCCAGCAGAAGAGGATGTAGCCGACTGGGAGGGGGTAAAGGCTCAGGTTACTCCGATGCTGGAGGCTGTAGGCTACTCCGCTGACCAGCAATGGGTAGTACAGGAGATTCCCGGAGGGTTCCTGCTCTCTGATCCACAGCAGCAAATTGGAGAGGCCTATCCTGAAATTGAGGTTTTCCTGGATCAACACATCGTTACCGGCATCCACAAGGGATTCGCCCTTCCGGACAGCTTTACAAATTATGTAAAGAAGCAACAGACCCTGGCTAACTGGATGACCTATCTCGGATATGCGCTTCTGACCTTTGTACTCGGTATTCTTGCCATCGTCTACAGCGCATTAACAAAAGCGCATACCTCCTTCAAGAGAGGCATCGTATTGGCTTCCGTTTATTTTGTGCTTTCCATGGGCTCTGCGCTGAATATGCTTCCTTACTTTGAAAAAGAAGGCATGACCGGTGAGCTCTTGGCTTTCGCGCTCGTATTCCAGGGCGTAATCACCCTCGTGCTAGCTGCTTCGGTCTACTTCTCCCTGGTAGGAGGAGATGGCCTCTGGCGTCAGCAAGGAACGATTCTATGGTCCCGTTCCCGGGAAACCGGATATGGGCGCCATGTTCTTCGCTCCGTTTCGGAGGGATACGCTTGGGCGTTGATCATTATGGGCGTCCAATCCGCCCTCTTCTTCCTTCTTGAGAAGACGATTCACACCTGGTCAACGACGGATGCTTCCCAATCGACTTACAATATGCTGTATCCGGCACTGCTGCCGGCACTGGCATGGGTAGCCGGAATCGGGGAGGAAGCCGTGTATCGGCTATTCGGGATTCCCATGCTGAAGAAGATGTTCAAGAGCACGATCGCAGCGAGCATCATTACTACACTGATCTGGGCTTTTGGCCATACGCTCTATCCGATCTACCCTGTCATTTCACGTCCCATTGAATTGCTGTTTATCGGCTTGATCTTCAGTTATATCTTCCTGAGACATGGCTTCATTACGGCTGTATTCGCGCACGTGATCTTCGACAGCCTGCTCATGTCGATCAGCATTATATTCATGGGCGGAACCCTTAATATTGTATCAGGCCTGTTCTTTATCGTGCTGCCATTACTTGTCGCTTACCTGATCTACTTGTTCAATCCTTCCGGCAAGGAAAGGCCGCCGGTCTTGAAGAAAAAAGAAGAGGAGCCGCTGTTTACGACTCCTCATCTCGGAGGGCATTTATAATTTCATTCGCTAGCTTGTCACCAATGGAAAGGGGCCGGAAGTCTTCGACTGAGGCCTCTTTTATTTTTTTGAGGGAGCCGAAATGCTTCAAGAGCAGCTTCCGCCGCTTCTCACCGATTCCCGGAATGGAATCCAGCTTGGAGACTACCATGGATTTCCCTCGCAATTCTCGGTGGAACGAGATCGCATAACGGTGAACCTCATCCTGAATCCGCTGCAGCAGATAAAACTCCTGGCTGTCTCTTGGAAGGGAAACCGGCTGGGGAGGATCTCCCACCATCAGCTGGGCCGTCCGGTGCTTGGCATCCTTGACAAGTCCGCCTACCGGGATGAACAAGCCCAGTTCATTCTCCAGCACATCTATCGCTGCCGAAATCTGTCCCTTGCCTCCATCGACGACAATCATATCCGGACGAGGCAGATTTTCCTTCAGCACCCGTTCATACCGGCGCCGGATCACCTCGCGCATCGTCTCATAATCATCCGGACCTTGTACCGTTCGAACCTTGTATTTCCGATACTCCTTCTTCGCGGGCTTGCCGTCGATAAAGACAACCATCGCCGATACCGGATTGGCTCCCTGAATATTGGAATTATCGAATGCCTCAATCCGTGAAAGACGCTCCAGGCCGATGGCCGCGCCAAGATTCTGGGCAGCGCCGCTGGTCCGCACCTCATCCCGCTCAATCAGGCGGAATTTCTCTTCCAGGGCTACCCGCGCATTGTCCTCGGCCATCTTCACCATTTGGCGCTTCAACCCCCGCTGCGGGAGCAGGGTCTTGACACCGAGCCACTCGGTCAGCGCATTTGCTCCGCTTACGGCACCCAGCGTCTCCGGCGCTTCTTCATTCACAGCATTAGTCTCGGTCTGCAGGCTCTCCGCAGACTCCTGAGACTCGGCTGTCCCATCCGTCACATTGGATTCATCAGCTGTGCCGGGAAGCAGAATCTCCTTCGGCAAGGCCGGATTATCACTGTAATATTGTGTGACGAACGACAGGAAGTCGCTATATGGCTCGCCGAAGAACGGAAATACAGAGGCATGACGCTCGATCATTTTCCCCTGGCGCATATAGAGAATTTGCACGCACATCCAGCCCTTGTCCACCGCATAGCCGAATACGTCCCGATCCTTGGCGTCTGCGGTAGTAATCTTCTGCTTCTCCATCAGGGCATCAATATTCATAATCTGGTCCCGAAGCTCCTTGGCCCGCTCAAAGTTCAGTTCCTCCGCGGCCTCATGCATCTTCCGCTGGAGCTCCTTCTTGATCTCCTCATGCCCGCCGCTAAGAAATGAGCTGATCTCCTGAATCATCTGATCGTAGACCTCATTTCCGACCTCCTTCTCGCAAGGCGCCAGGCATTGGCCGATATGATAATACAGGCAGACCTCCTTCGGCATCACATTGCACTTGCGCAGCGGATACATGCGGTCAAGCAGCTTTTTGGTCTGCTGGGCCGCGTAGGCATTGGGATAAGGCCCGAAATATTTGGCCTTGTCCTTCAGCACCCGGCGTGTAACCTCCAGCCGCGGATGGCGTTCATTCGTAATTTTAATATAAGGAAATGTCTTGTCGTCCTTAAGCAAGACATTGTATTTAGGATGATGGGTCTTGATTAAATTGCATTCAAGAATAAGGGCTTCCATATTGCTGCCGGTAACAATATATTCAAAATCCCGAATATCCGATACCAGCCGCTGTGTTTTTCCGTCATGGCTGCCGGTAAAATAAGATCTTACCCGGTTCTTCAGGATCTTGGCTTTTCCGACATAAATAATGGTTCCATCCCGGTTCTTCATCAGGTAACAACCTGGAAGATCAGGAAGCAATGCGAGCTTATGGCGGATTCCCTCCATCGCCTTCTCCTTTTCCCGCTCCTCCTCCAGATGTGGGTTCAAGCAGACAACCTCCTTTCAAGGCAAACGATTCCCCGACTTACGCAAAAACGCCCCCGGGACAAGCCGGAGGCGGTAGACCAAGCCCGATCGAGACTCAATCTTATTGATGCTTAGCGATCAGATTCTTGAGCGAATCCTTGGAGTTCAAACCGACGATCTTGTCGACCGGCTGTCCGTCCTTGAACAGGATCAGCGTCGGGATGCTCATCACACCGAAGCGAGAGGCAGATTCCGGATTCTCGTCCACATTCAACTTAGCAATCTTTACGGAGTCCCCCAGATCACCGGACAAATCCTCAAGAATTGGAGCAATCATTTTGCAAGGGCCGCACCATGGAGCCCAAAAGTCAACCAGGACTGTGCCTTGGCTTTCTACTTCATTATTAAAAGTTTGGTCAGATACATTAACAATTGCCATCGGTAATTACCCTCCTTATCAACGCGTGTTGACCATTATACCACATTTATTCCACAAATGAAAAACTCCAATCGGAAAGCCTTCTTTACAAAGTTCTTCATGGGTGGTTATACTATTATTAACCCAAATTCGGTTTGTCAATGATTTATTATATTGACAAAAGCGAATTTGATCATCTAGGAGGTCTGCCGCAATGGATGCCAATCCTCATGTTAATGATCCCAGAGAGCATATCAACGAAGAACCGCGCAATGACTTTTTTGACTTGATGAACGGCTTCTTCGGCATGTTTACCTTCATGGCCGTCATCTTCTTCGGCATGGTCATCATCAAGTTCATTGCCGGATAACCCAGTGACTGTCTCTACACTGAACAGGCTGCCCCTTTAGGAACGGACTTATCGGTTCGCAAAGGGGCAGCCTGTTCCCTGTTCACCTATAAATGCGAGTACAAAAAGTCGGCTTTTTTAGCACCGGGAAGGCTGTGAGAGCCTACTTCACTATCTCTGTCCGCGCTTGTTCGTGCCATTGACCGAGACCACTTCCACAAACGGGGCAATCCGATCCATCAGCCGCTGCCCTTTATGAGCTTCCTCCCCATCTTTGCTGGTGAAGCTCAGATGCTTCTCCAATGCATCCAGGGAATAATTTGAGGTATAAAAGGTAGGCTTGCGGTTCATCCGGTAGTTCAGAATCGAGCCCATCACATGATCCCGAACCCAAGGGCTCAGATTCTCCGCTCCGATATCATCAAAGATAAGCAAGTCCGCCTGCTTCATCATTTCGGTCGTATCCTTAAGCTTCTGGCTATCCTGAAGCATCGACTTGAGATCCTCCACAAACTCAGGCATATAGACGATCACACCGGAGTAGCCCTCTTTGGCCAACTCATGCAGCAGATAGCACATCAGGAAGGTCTTCCCTGTACCAAAATGCCCCTCCAGATACAACCCTCTCGGTTGAAGCCCGGAGGCCTTTGTCTCATTAATATATCTGAACACCTGGCTCACGGCCGGTACTCTAGCCCCGTCCTTGGACAAAATTTCAACCTCGTCATATCCTTGCTGCAAAGCACGCTCATCAATGTAAAAGCTGTGAATCCGTTTCTTCACGCTGGATTCATGCTCAAATTGCAATTGCTTCTGGCAAGGAATCTGGCGGTCGACCACCTGCGGCCCAAGACCGTGGTCTTCCACGGTAATCTTGGTATAATGCCCTTGAAAATCATTGGGACACTGCTCCAGTCCCGGACAGTTCGCACAGTGACGACTATCGTTAATATAGTGATACAGCTTCGCCATGTCCCGGATCAGCTGCGCTTCCTCTAATTCCGGATGGCGCTCACGCAATTCGCGAACCAGCGGGTCATTCATCAGTCTAGTCGTCAGTTCCTCCGATCTGCGTCGAAGCTGCGGATTCTGTAATTGAGTTATCAACTCTCCCAGCGACTCCATCTATGATCACCACCTCTCTAACGGAGAACGGCATCCGTTCCCGTTACCTCTTCTTATGGGCCTTCATCTGCTCGGCCATTTTTAACAGCTCCGCATACTCTTCCTCCGATACGCTTTGCGGAGACTGGCCGGTTTGTTCCACGATTGGAATCTCAGGCTTTGCTTTGGCGTTCCTGGAAGCATAGCTTCTCGAACGGTTGTCCCGAGACTTGTCCTGCTGCGTCGAGAGCTTGTCCTTCAGACTTGCCTGATCCCGAATATATTGCACAGCCTTCTCATAGCTGTCGACTTGCTTCATCAGCATATTTGAGGCGATAGCATCAATAAAGTTGCGGTTAATCCGCTGCTCCTTCCCGGAGGTAAGCAGGGTCATCAAATAGTGGATCAGAACGTTAATGACTTCATCCGGCAGCTTGTAGTTCAGATCGATTTTCTCAAATATATCGAGCAGATTATCCGGCACCGAGCCCGGAAAGAACGTCTTTAGCAGCCGCGTGTAAGGCTCGTTCCTCAGCATCATGTTGTATTGATGTGCATCGCATTTGGATTGGAACTGCAATGGCACCTCGACATAAAATTCCATCTGCACCGCAATCTCTTCCGGATGACCCGCCGGTGTCTGACCGGCTTCACTCTCCGCATGGACAGCCGCAGCCTTCGCGTAGGCAATCTCCCTGCCTTCCTTCCGGCGCTTACCTTGGCGGAAATGAAGATTAGCCTTGTGCTGAAGCTCGTCCAGGATCAGCCCGCCTGCAGGATCGAAGACGTCATCCTCATCCAGTAGCCGGCACACATCCTGCACGTTCAGCTCATATTTGCGGGCCACATAGTTGAGAATCCCCATTCCTTCCGGATCAAAGCGAAGCTTCTCGACAAAGGTCCGATTTATCGAATCCCGGGGATAGCGGATAATAATATCGGCGTAGTTAATCTTGCCTTCCTCATCCAGGCCGGCCTTCAAGGCAGGCTGTCTGGCAATCGCCGTCTCTGCGATAGCCTGCTCCAGTTCATGATCGATCGAATGAGCATTCAGTTCAAAAATCTCATAAAAAGGCAGTGAAATATTTTCCTTATTATAGGTAAGTCCGTACATGTCCCCCGGCTCGACACAGAAAAAGCGTTCCTGCAAGGACAGCACAGCAAACTTCCCAATCCTGTCCCTCAACAGAAGCGTCAAATGCTGGGTCCGGAAAAATTCCCCTGGCGATAAAGGAGCTTGCAGCTCATATTCGTACAAATAATCATCACTGTCCGGAATATACAGACGACTGGTCTGCATCAGTCCGACCGCCTCCAGCTTGGAAGCTTGCTGCACCAGCACACTTCTCCCCCGTTCTCCGGGCTCCAAGCCAAGGGTCAAGAACAAGTTTCTCTGCTGCTCAATGGCCGAATAGCCGATTTGATCAATCGGAACCTGTTCCGCCAGCAACCGGTAAAGAGCCACAGCTACAGCGCCAACCATGGGCTGATAGATGAGGCTCAGCATTTTATCATCCACAGGACTAAGAGAGAAGTCGCGGTATACGCAATATCTGTGGTTTTCGGTAAAATGCAGCATGTTGTTGATGCGCACGGCTTAATCTCTCCCTCTCCTCATCGTTCCTTCAAGACCTTCTCTATTCTATCATAAAACCATTTCTTCCGAATTGCTAAAACTCTGCAAAAAGCGCCAATTTCTCTCCTTGCCCGCCATATTAAAACCTTATGCTTCTATTTTTATATGCAAAAAAAAGAACGGAGCCAAACCATTCCGCGGCAGCCCCGTTATATTCATTGAGTTAGAGTTATCAAGCAAGATTGCGTATAGCCGCCTCTCCCGCGCTCGCATGCCTTAAAAACTGTCGCACCTCCTCTACGGAGAGCCCGGCATCCCTTGCCATCAAGAGCAGATGGATCCATTCTAGTTCACTTTCCTCCAGCACATTTCTATCCATACTCATCCGGGCAGACTTCTCCAACATAACCTCCTCCTAAAAGATGATTATTCATGTCCACCAGGCAGTCCAGCCATCCTGAAAAGCTTCCCGGATCTGAGACTTTGCGCCCCTGCCTTTCGGCAGGTTTACCTTTTACTGGTTCCTTTCCATCCGCTTTATGTAAGACCCTCTTGGCAATAACCACATTATAAAGACTGCCAATCAAAAAGTATGTCACAGCATGAACGTTGTCTGATTAAAAAGACTCTGTTTTTTTCGTCGATCATGTCGCATTTAGGATGCAGTTGTCTATTTCAAGACAAACACATGTTATAACAAACAATCAGGAGAAATATTCAGTATACTCAGGAAAATGAAAGATATCTGGCTATTTAATATGTATTTCTGTCTTATACAGCTCAAATCCAGGGTTTTCAATCCTTCCTAAATTCGTTATATTGAACTCGCAAGTCGTTCTTTATTAAGAACGATACGAAGAACAATAGACTTTGTAGAAAGAAGGGCCTCTTTTGCGAAGAAGCAGAAGTGTCAGAATCCAGAAAAAAAGAAAGCTGAAGCGTCAAAAGACGATGAGCGCTATCCTTCAATCCAGTCTGCTGATCTCTTCTCTTCTTGCCTACTCCACCAAACAAATAGGCACCACCTACGGAGAATTCAACAGCACTCAGGCTACGGAGGGGAATTTCCAGACCTGCCGCGTCTTCCCTGGCAAAATTGAAGAGTTGCTCTCAAGTGTAACCGATCATCTTGAACTAGCGGCTGTACATAAAGTAAGGATTGCTCCGGTCACCGTCACATGGCAGGTCTACGGAAATTCATCCGCCGCTTATGAATCGGAGCCGACACCTCCTTCAGTGACGGACAGCGTATATGGTGAAGGATCCGGTGACTCTTCTCCGTCTGTAACCGACGATGTCTACACAGGCGGCGGAGAAGATTACACGGACAGTTGGGAGTTGCAGATCTCGGAGCTTACGAGCCAGCTTCAAGCGCTTCAACTGCAATTCGATGCCAATCAATTAGCCATGAACCTCATCACCAGCGAGGTCACGGAAGGAGGCCGGCAGCTGCAGGAACTGCTCTTGATTTTGGAGGAGCTTCATTCCAATTGCGTCGAGATTGCCAATATCGGGCTGCTGGATGAACTCTCCCGGGTAAGCAGACAAGAGCTTTTATCTTTATCCATGCAGCAGCAGATCGACGCAGCGGTTTTCTATTTACGGAGAGTATCACAATCCGGCCTTCTGGCGGAAGCTGACCCGTCCGGCCAAATGAGTCCCATTGCCTTTATGAAGCCGGAAGCCCTTGGAGAGCCCTTAAACCGAACGGCCTTCCAACAATATATAGAGCTGCAGGCTTCCATAGAAGAAGCGATGTCCGGACTTAAGCATTCGATTTCGTATTGGGGACAGAACTCAGGGGATATAGAGGTGAAAAGCGATGAAGCTTAGACGCGTAATCAGCCATACATTTACTTTCATGATGGTCGTGCTATTTATTGCGGTGTTCGGTTCCTTCATCACATCGAAGATATCGGGAGGAGAACCCGGATTTTATGGCTACCAGGTGAAGAGTGTACTATCCGGTTCGATGGAGCCTGGCATTAAGACCGGATCCATTATTGCTATCAAGCCCTTTAGCGATACAACCTCGTTCCAGGAGGGGGATGTCATTACCTTTCGGGAGAGTGAAGACCGGCTGATTACTCACCGGGTCATAGAGGTCGTAAAGAATGAGCTTACGGGTCAAGTCATGTATGGGACTAAAGGCGATAACAACGATGCCCCGGATCTGAATCCAGTTCTCTCCGCGAATGTGATCGGGAAGTATACCGGATTTACCCTCCCGTACGCCGGTTATGCAGCTAGCTTCGCAGGCAGCAAGATGGGGAACGTGACCCTGTTGATTGTGCCTGGAATTCTATTAGTGTTATACGCCATATTCACGCTTTGGAGAGCTATTTCATCCCTGGAGGAAGCCGGCAAGCAGCCGAAGGAGACTCTTTCCGAGTAGGCACCAAGGTTGTATTCCTTATGCAACCCATAAGGATTCAATAAATATATATTCTATTTTAGGGAGGATTTTAGGAATGGGAATCAAAAAGACATTAGGATTCGGCGTAGCCGCTGCAGCACTCGGTTTGTCACTGATCGGAGGAGGAACTTTTGCTTACTTTAGCGATTCCGTGCAAACTACTGGCACGTTTGCTGCAGGAACGCTGGATCTGGATGCAAGTCCAACCGCGATCATTGATGTCTCGAACCTGAAACCCGGCGACGGAGCTACCAGAACCTTCAAGCTACTGAACAAAGGCACACTGGATATCAGCAAAGTGAAGCTGGTTACAACTTACGACGTGGTCAACCAATCAGGCGCTCCTGCAAATACGGATGACTTCGGCAAGCACATTCTCGTCAAGTTCTTGACGAACGTAGACAAGACTGATGAAGTGATTTACCAAACAACACTTTATGATCTTCAGCAAAAGACTCCGGATGCCGTTGAGAACAGCTTCTACCTCCCATTCGTTGACGAGCGTGCCGGACTTAAAGCAGGCGACTCCGATAATCTGATCGTCAGATTCGAATTCGTGGACAACGGTGAAGACCAGAATCAATTCCAAGGGGATGCCCTGAGCTTGAAATGGACGTTCAATGCTGTACAAGGAAATGGCTCCGAAAAATAATCCATTGCGCTAATTTAAGCGCAATATAAATAGTGAACACCTCATTTTCTGCAACGAAATGAGGTGTTCACTTCTATTTCAGCTTTGTCCGCCATCTTTCTTTTGATATAATAACTCCAAAGACGCAAACAAAGGACGAAGATGACATGGCTGAACTGATTGGAGAGCGCATACAAAAAATCCGCCAGGAGCTCGGATTATCCTTATCCGAATTGGCGGCTAAAGCGGATGTCGCCAAATCCTATTTGAGCAATGTTGAGCGAAACATCCAGATCAATCCTTCTATTTCATTTATCGAGAAAATATCTCATGCTCTGAACGTCTCCGTCGGGGTGCTCCTGTATGGAGACCAGCCAGATCAGTTGCTCGACCCCGAATGGTCTTCGCTGCTTCATGAAGCCATGTCCTCCGGAGTCAGCAAGCAGGAGTTCAAGGAATTTCTTGAATACCAAAAATGGAAGCGGGATCAGAAGAATTGATCCACGCCTCTCTTCTATAATTTGCGGGCAGCTTCCTAGAACATTTTGTAGCCGCCCTGACGCAGCTTCTGAATTGTCCAGCCGCTCAGAATCGCACCGGCCAGTCCCGCAAGCGCTGTCAAATAATCCACGATCCGAAAAGATGCCAGATAGGCCCCGAACCCTTTTTCATGATCCCACAGCGTGTATACCACGATCGGCAGGATCACAATAACGAATATGTATGCGGGAAACCAGGTTGTCTTCATAAGCATATTGAGAATAAAACCGATGCCGAACATCATGACAAAGAACAATACCATCAGCACCAAAACGATGAGCCATCCCATACGCTACCCTCACCCTCTGTATTCTTTACTATAATTATTATCACATGAACATGAGCTAGAAGATAGTTTACTAGAAAAAATATTGCAAATCAATGAACTTTCCAAGTTTAACTCCCAATTCCGTTTGCTCCTTTGATGAACATTGAGATACAATAAAGGAAGCGTTTGTATCCAAGGAGTGATTAGTTAATGAATGAAGCAGCTTTAACTTTGGAAGGCTGGTATGCTCTTCATGATTTTCGGTCTATAGATTGGTCAGCCTGGAAGGCAGCGGACGATGAAGAACGCGCCGGAGCTTTGGAGGATTTGCACCAGTTTTTGCAAGAATGGACCGATATCGAGCTCAGCAAAAAGGGCAGTACCGCCGTGTACTCCATCGTAGGGCAAAAGGCAGATATCCTGTTCATGCACCTGCGGGAGACGCTTGAAGAATTGAATGCGCTGGAGAATGCCTTCAACAAGACGACATTTGCCCAGTATACAACGAAGGCTTATTCCTACGTAAGCATCGTGGAGCTTAGCAATTATCTGGCTTCCGGCGATGGAGATCCCAAGGACAATCCGGAAATCCGTGCCCGACTTGAGCCGATTCTTCCGAAGTCGAACCATATTTGCTTCTACCCGATGAACAAGAAACGCGATCTGAATGACAACTGGTATATGCTGTCCATTGAGGAGCGTCGGGGAATGATGCGCAGCCACGGCATGATCGGCCGGAGCTACGCCGGTAAGGTGAAACAGATCATTACCGGGTCTGTCGGACTGGATGATTGGGAATGGGGCGTCACCTTGTTCGCTGATGATGCGCTCCAGTTCAAGAAGCTGGTCTATGAAATGCGGTTTGATGAAGTAAGCGCCCGCTTCGGCGAGTTCGGCTCGTTCTATGTCGGCAATCTGCTGAACGAACCCTTGCTGGAGCAAATGCTTAAGCTCTAAGCTGGTAAGACGAACGAAAAAAAAGTTGGACGAAAGCCTTGCGGTTTCGTCCAACTTTTTATTTTGGGGTCTTTCTTAGAAAGCCACCCGATTACGCTTGTCAAGAACTCATTCCTCTTCTTCTTCCTGAAGCTTTCTTAGCGATTCCAGAAACTCCTCCGTTGCCCGGTCGCGGTCCCTGCTCTTCTCCTTCAGCCGTTCTATGGCCGGCATAATCAGCAGATCCACTTCCTTCTGCACGATATAGGACAGGTCGTATTGCTTCTGTCCTTCCAGATAAGAGCCTACTTCCATCAATGCGTTGTATCTGTCCAATTCCTCACGCGTCAGCAGACCTCTTACCTGAACGCTGCAGTGACGCATTTAGAAAAATCTCCCTTTCCGGAGTACAAGAGGAATCCCGCCAATGGTTAACAAATAACGCAGGTCGACGACCTTCTTCAATTGGGCGGCTACCCAGCCTGTATATTTCTTGCCGAAGGCCGAAGCGATGGCTTCTCCCTTCCCAAGCGAAGCCACAGTTCCTTTATGGCTGAAGATGAATTTCTTCAGTTCCTTGCCGCGAATGGCAGCTACCACGTTCTGGGCGCAGACCACACCTTGCTGCATGGCGATCTGGGCCGTTGGCGGGTATGGCCGGCCTTCCGGATTAAACATCAGGGAATTATCACCGATGATGAATACCCGTTCATGCCCCGGGGCACGCAGATACTCATCCACCTTCACGCGGCCGCGCGCGGTCTCAAAGCCTGCCGCCTCAACAAGACGGTTGCCGCGGATCCCCCCGGTCCATACCACTGTCGCGGATTTGATCTCTTCTCCAGTAGCAAGCACGACACCGCTTGGCGTACATTCCTTGATCGCTGTGCCGATCTTGAACTGGACACCCTTCTTGCGCAGTACCTCCATCGCATATTCCACCAGGTCAGGATCAAAGCCCGGCAATACGGTTGGAGCCGCTTCGATATTGTAAACATTCACCATATTCGGATCCACGTCATATTCCTTGCACAGCTTAGGAATCCGGTCAGCAAGCTCGGCTACAAATTCTACGCCGCTGAAGCCCGCTCCTCCGACAACAAAGTTAAGCCGGTCTGTACGGCTCTCATCAGCCTTGAACATCGCAAATTGATATTCGATATGCTGCCGAATCATGCGCACAGAGTTAATACTGCGGATCGTCATCGCATAGTCAGACAATCCTGGAATCCCGAAGGATTCCGGTTCACCGCCGAGCGCGATAATCAGATAGTCGTAAGATAACGTCCCGTCCTGGAGAACAACCTTTTTATCGGAAAGCCGGATCTCCTGAACATTGGATTTCACGAGATCGATTTTAAATTCATCAATCAGCCTGGAGATTGAAACACGCGAATGATCAATCGAATCGGTCCCCGCTGCCGGCATATGCAAATGGGTCGTGAAGTAGTGGTAATCATGGCGGTTAACCAGAGTTACATCCGCCTCATTGTAGTTCAACTCTTTCTGCAGTCGCTGGGCCGTTAAAATCCCGCCATAACCCGCTCCGAGGATGACGATTTTCGGTATGGTGCTCATTTGGTTGTTCTCCTTCCAGGTGTATCTCTATATTTGATAGTGTGTCCTGCTGTCATGATTCAATGTGAAAATAGCCACATATAATAGTAGTTTTCTAAAAAATATGGGAAGTCTTGCGACATTGATCACAGTCATTGTAAGGCTTCGAGCAACCTTTTTCAAAACCAGGTGCCAAAGTTTTAATAAATGTACTCATTTCGTCACATATAAATGTGCATACATTTGAATGATATCGACTTTTCTACAAAAGATCAAGTCTTATTTTACGCGTATTCCCGCGTTTTTTCACGGGTATGCTAAGAACAAATGTGCAAATGAGCTCATACTTGCAATCAAGGTTGTGACAGATATAATAAAGTAGAAATGACATTATAAGCTTTCTTGAAAATTTCTGGAGGTGTTTGCATGAGTTCCCAAGCAAGCGGCGAGTTTTCCGACCTGCTTATTATCGGCGGCGGGCCGGCGGGCATGTTCGCTGCATTCTATGGCGGAATGCGTAAAGCATCTGTCAAACTGATCGAAAGTATGCCTCAGCTGGGAGGGCAAGTCGCAGCTCTCTATCCTGAGAAATATATTTACGATATTGCCGGTTTCCCCAAGATCACCGGCCAAGAACTGATCAACAACTTGAACGAGCAGATCAAGCTGTTCAACCCGGATATACGTCTTGAAGAAAAGGTGCTTCAGATTGAGAAGAAAGAAGAGCGTCACTTCGTGGTCACGACGGACAAGGATGTCCATCATGCCCGTGCCCTGATCATTACGGCCGGAGTCGGAGCCTTCGAACCGCGTCGTCTTGAAGTCGAAGGGGCCGCACAATACGAAAAGAGCAATCTTCATTATTTTGTCAGCGATTTAAGCAAGTTTCAAGGACGCCGTGTGCTGATCAGCGGCGGCGGCGATTCCGCAGTCGATTGGGCGTTAATGCTTGAGCCGATTGCTGAACAGGTCACCTTGGTGCATCGCCGCGATAAATTCCGCGCCCATGAGCATAGCGTGGAGAAGCTGCTTGCATCCAGCGTTCAGGTCATCACACCAACCGAGATTGCCGTACTTCACGGGGAGGACCGGATTGAGCGCGTTACGCTGGCTCACTGCAAGACCGGAGAAACCCAGGAGCTTGAGGTGGATGATGTTATCGTGACCTTTGGATTCGTATCCTCGTTGGGCCCGATTGCCGAATGGGGACTGAACATTGAGTCCAATGCCATCGTTGTCGATTCGCGCATGGAGAGCTCCATTCCGGGCATCTTCGCAGCTGGGGATATTACTACCTATCCCGGCAAGCTTGACCTGATTGCTGTCGGCTTCGGTGAAGCTCCTACAGCTGTGAATAACGCAAAGGTATATATTGATCCCGAAGCCAAGCTGTCACCTGGACATAGCAGTAATATGAAGATCTGATTACATGAGTAGACACAAAAAGGGGTATCTTAACTTTACGCAGGAAAACATGCTGTAAAGGAGAGATACCTCTTGTCTTATATCTGCCCGTTATGCAACGGACTTGCCTCATTCACGGCCACATGTCCGGATTGCGGACATGTGCTGGAGGATGCGGGAATAAAAAGCGATTATATCGGCCCCTACAGTCCATATGGATCTGCAGATCAATACACCGCAGTCTATTCGCTCCAAATCAGCCCGGGCTGCGAACATGTCGTGGTCTGTCCGCACTGCCATGAAGGTTATATCTATCATGTAAACGCTTGGAAAGCGCCTTAATCATTAGCTTGTCCATCAAATAACGATCTGTATCCTTAGTGCAACACGGTAGGATCGCTAATCAGATTACGTCTATGGATCTCTGCCAACAGCAGTGCTATGAATTCCCGTTCCAAATCAAGCAGGGTTGCCATTTGGTAGGACTCGAGCAGCATCTCATCTGTTAACATCGCCATCACTAACACTTCCTTTCTATATTTTTCCTAATCATATCAAGAATCCCTTTCCAGAACAAGCGTTCTGTTATCCACATAAGTCTGTGGAAATCCTGTGAATAAGCTGTGAGTAAACCTCTGCAGTTATTGTAAAATAAGCTGGGATAATGTGGATAAAAGTTATTCACAGGATTTGACCACAGGAAAATCCACAAAAAATTTTTTTCAAAGATTCATATTTTCTATATAACCTGTCAAAAAAAGGTTCAAACGCCGGGATACTTACTGGGGACGCGTATTCACTTCAAAAATCCAAATCTTGCCCCCCGTATCCACACCATAGTCAAAACCCAACTGCTCAATTCCCGGAAAAGCGTTCTCCATAATGGAGATGCATGTATTGGTCAAGTTCCGCATCTCCCTTCTTTTTTTCGTGCTCACTTTTTTATTGCGGAAAGACAAAGCAAGGCCCTCCCGCGCTGTCATCATCGTCCCTCCCTTGCACAGGTTCGTGACGAACAAGCCGGGTCTGGCGAGTCTTCCTACCATGGATCTATATCCCCATTTGCCGTTTTCCTTTACGACCTTGACCCTGTAATCAATGGGACGACCCCCGATCCGAGCCAGGACTATGCCTTGCTGGATCATATACTTCCTCTTCGTCCGCGCCTTTTCGAGCGCTGTGAACATGGCTTCAAAGCTGCCAAACACCCTTGTCTTGGACATGTACGTGAAAGCATAGCGCCCATTTTTCCAGACGACTCGGATTACGCCATAGCCTCCCCCGCCCCGGAGTGGCTTGATCACGACCATGCCATGCTGATGCACCATGCTTTTCAGTGTATCGGCACTGTAAATTTGGGTATGTGGTATGTGGGGGGCCACGTCAGCGTTGCTGAGGAGCGCTTCCGTTTTGAGCCATTTGTCAGCCAGTTGTCTTCCTGCCATGACACCATCCCCTTTCCGTTATAAGTTATTCATACTCATTCTCCCATGCGGTTTCTTGGATGATTGTCCACGGCTCACGCCTTTTTTGACTGTAACCGAAGTTGCATACTGGACGTATAAACATATATTATTGTCCTAACAAACCTTGGAGAGAGGGGGATGGCCTTGGAAAAGGAAGGGGCAATTATCGAAGTATTGTACTGGTTCGGAATGGTCGCCATGTCATTGATGCTTGCAGCCATTACGGTGCTGCTGTTCATCACGGGGATCAAGTTCACCAGGAGCAATCGTAAGGGACTCGGAGTCGGCAGTATTATTTTTTCGCTGGTGGCAGCCGTAATGGTGATTCTGATGATAAACCGACAATTTTTAACCTAAATAGATTGATCATTGGATACAGGGGGCAATTTTTATGGAGAGTACATCTACCTGGGGCGGGCGATTCAAGAAGTTTTTTCTAAACAACCGATTCGTTCTCTTCCTGCTGATTCTACTGCTCATCGGCCTGAACATTATGGTACTGGGCAAAATCTCATACATATTCACACCGATCGCCGTGCTGCTCAAGACCGTGATGCTGCCGATCTTGCTCACTGGCGCTATCTTTTATCTGCTGAATCCTCTGGTGGATTGGCTCGAACAGAAGGGGATCGGACGAGTCTATACAATCGCGGCCTTGTATCTTCTGATTGCGGGATTGATTACGATCGTCGTTATCTCGATCGTTCCCGTCGTTCGGGATCAGATTACGGATCTGATCTCCAATTTTCCGCGTTACAGCTATCAGGTGCAATTGGAGTTTGAAGCCCTGATCGGAAGCGACTTCTTTCATCAGATGCAGGAATCGACAGGCTTTAGCCCGACCAAGATTGCCGAATCGATCTCCAGTCAGGCCACTACATTAATAGACGGTGCCTGGTCCGGTATTGGCGGATTCCTTGGCGCCTTGAAGGATATTGTACTGGCCGTGATCACCGTGCCGTTCATCCTGTTCTACCTGCTGAAGGACGGCAAGAAGCTCCCTTCGTTCATCCTCCGCTTCGTACCTGTACGCCTTAGAGGACAGACCAAGCATGTCATGACGGAAATGAACGGCCAGATCAGCTCGTATATTCGCGGACAGATCATTGTCAGCTTCTGTATCGGCGTACTGCTCTACATCGGCTTTCTGATTATCGGGCTTGATTACTCGCTCGTACTGGCCATCATTGCCTCCTTTACGAGCATTGTGCCTTATCTCGGACCGGCGATTGCCATTACGCCTGCCCTGATCATCGCGATTGTAACTTCGCCATTCATGCTGCTGAAGCTGATCATCGTTTGGACGGTCGTGCAGCTCGTGGAGGGCAAGTTCATTTCTCCGCAAATCATGGGTAAAACCCTCCGGATCCACCCGATTACCATCATTTTTGTCATCCTGACCGCCGGTAATCTGTTCGGGATTGTAGGGATCATCCTCGCTGTGCCTGGTTATGCCGTGTTAAAGGTCATTGCCGGTCATTTGTTCAAATGGTTCGAGCTGCGTTCTCATTTGTATGAGAGCGGGGAGGAACCATCGGAAGGAGATTCCAGCGAGGTTGAGGTTACTGTGACTGTGAAGGAAGAAGAATAGCTGCAACATCTCGTCTAACCACTTGTTTCATTTATCAATTGAAACAAGTGGTTATTTACTTGAAATCGAACCTCAAGAAAAAAGCTTTACCCGAGTAATCTTTAGATTGCTCGGGTAAAGGCTGCTTTTAAGCATTCGTTTTCAAGAAGGAAGACCATACTATTATTAATTCCGCTTTTCATTTGGAACTGCAGTCAACGCGTTTTTTTGCGCATGTTTACGCCAAGATACTCTTTCAACGCATCCTGCAGAATGTGCGAATAATTAACCTTGTTCTCAGCCGCGATGTCGTCAAGCCATTTTGGTATGGTTAACGTCTTTTTTACGGCGCGCTCGGCCATATTGTCGCGAACTGGCGGCATCCATACGTCAATTAAGACAGGTACTTTCTTTGGCATTTGCGGTAATTCCGAAACAGGAGTGGGTTGCGGAATTACATCGCCATCTTGTTCCATTCCATAAAGGTGTAGCGCAAGGCAATCCTTCGCCATATACAAAGCTTCTTCATCAGTGTCGCCGCAAGTAATTGCACCAGGTAAGTCTGGAAATTCTATAGAAATACCATCGTCTGCATAATCAAAAACTGCGGGATATACATATCGGTCTTTCATATTTATGACCTCCTTTGGAGGAACTATTTTAGCCCTGCCTGTTTGAGTATACTTAAAATTGTTTTTTGCGGTAAATCTTTGTTTGGGTGAGGGATTGTCACCTTACCAGGCTTGGTGGGATGTTTAAACTGATAATGATCGCCTGATGCTCTTACAAAGTACCATCCGGCAGCTTCGATTAGTTTTACTAATTCCCTCGAAGAATAACCCCTCATGTCCCCACCATCCTTCCCCTTCATCATAACACGTATATTAGCACGTATCAATGGATATTGACATAGAAAACGACCTCTAAAACGTATTTATTTACGCATTAGAAGTCGTAATCAATAGCTCATAAATGTGCCTTAAAAGTTGTTAACGTACGCTACAGGATAATGCTTTTAATCACAAACTTCCGGACGGCCTTCCTCATTCCGCATTTTAAATGACTGGCCGCAACCGCAGGAAGCGATGGCATTCGGATTATTGATGGTGAAGCCGCCGGACATGCCATGCTCTTCAAAGTCGATTTCAAGACCATTCAAATACCGCATGCTCTCCTTGGCAATCACAACCTTGATACCCTGCACGTCAAGATAGACGTCTTCCTCGCTTTCCTCGTTATCCAGGCCCATGCTATATGAAAAGCCGCTGCATCCTCCCGGATTGACTCCCAGCCTCAGGAACATATCAGGCGTCTCCTCCTCGGCGATCATATCCTTGATTCGCCCCGCAGCGCTGTCAGAAATAACAATCATCGTTACCCCTCCTTTATACTCAAAGTATACTCCACATGTCGTCCGCTCTCAAGCGGGTGTGATTTTTATTGCAGCAAATTCCATATATCTCCTTTACACTTGTTGTCCCTTTTTCCACAGAGGTTTATAATGAAATAGGTTATGAGAAATGGAGGTTTTATCATGATTACTACGGTAACACCGGGTATCGACCATAAAATGGCCGAGATTATAGAAAAGGTAAGACGTGGAGAGCGCTTAACATTAGAAGACGGCGTTTATTTGTATGAAAGCGATGATTTGTTAACTATCGGTCAGTTGGCCAATGAGGTCAATTTGCGCAAGAATGGCAAGAAGGTCTATTTTATTGAAAATATGAGCCTGTATTTCACCAATGTCTGTGAATCGCATTGCGCCTTCTGCAGCTTCCGCAAGGACCAGGGCGAGGACGGCTCCTATACCTTGTCCGGCGAAGAGATGGTCTCGTATGTGAAACAGCACATCACACCGGGCGTGCGCGAATTCCATATTGTCGGCGGGCATAATCAGCATGTTCCCTTCCAATACTATGTGGATTCCTTGAAGGCTCTGAATGAGAACTTCCCGGAGGTCACTTTGAAGGCTTACACAGCGGCAGAGATTGAATTCTTCACCCGCTTGAGCGGGCTTAGCACAAAGGAAGTACTATTGGAGCTGCAAAAAGCCGGGCTAAAATCCCTGACCGGGGGCGGTGCGGAAATCCTATCCGACCAGTATCGCCAAAAAATGAAGGTCGAAAAGGCCAACGTCGACCAATATCTGGATGTGCACCGTACCGCTCATCAGCTTGGCATGAAGACCCATACCACCATGCTGTACGGCTCCATCGAATCGCATGAGGACCGGATTCGTCATATGCTGCAAATCCGCGAGCTGCAGGATGAGACCGGCGGATTTATGGTGTTCATCCCGCTATCGATGCAGCCTCGCAACAAAAATGCCGGCATTATGCGGCGCAACTCGGCTTACGAGGATCTCAAGACGATTGCGATCAGCCGATTGATGCTTGATAATATCCAGCATATCAAAGCCTATTTTATCAACATTGGTGTTCAACTGACTCAAGTGGCCCTGACATTCGGTGCTTCCGACGTCCACGGCACGATCGTGCGTGAGCAGATCAGCCATGCGGCAGGAGCTTTAACCCCTGACGGCTTGACGCGCAAGGAGTTGATCTGGCTGGTTAAGGGCGCAGGCCGGATTCCGGTTGAACGGGACACCTTCTATAATGAAGTCGAGGTTTACGAGTAAATCCTGCCTGCCGGGGATAAGGATTTAAATTTAAAGTGTTTTGTACTATAATGAATTGAGAAAGGAGTTGAGAATGATGAGTGAACATGTACAGGATAAATTGTATGATGAGGTACTTGAGGTACTGGATAAGCTTCGTCCGTTCCTGCAACGTGACGGCGGTGACGTTGAATTGGTTGACGTTGAGGACGGCATTGTTAAGCTGAGACTGATGGGTGCTTGCGGCAGCTGCCCAAGTTCCACCATTACCCTGAAGGCAGGGATTGAACGTGCTCTCTTTGAAGAAGTGGACGGCGTTCAAGAGGTCGTACAAGTATTTTAATATACGAGAAGAGGCTGGCCATTCGGTCAGCCTCTTCCTCTATCTTCAATGCTTATCCGGGATCAAAGAAAGATCACATGTCCTTGGTCCGCTTGCTCCACGGGCGAATCGGATCCAACCCGCCGGAGATGTCCATAATATTGCCTGTTATAAAGTCCGAATCCACGTCGCACAGGAAGGCAATGACTCTCGCTATATCCTCGCCGCTTCCAGTTCGTCCAAGCGGTGTATCGCCATCTGAAATTTCACGGGCTTCCGAGATCAGAATCTCCTTGTTCCTTCCCCGGATATCGCCCGGACAGACCATGTTAACTGTAATGCCATTGGAGGCTTCCTCTACTGCCAATGTCTTGGTGAACGAGACCAGGCCCGTCTTCGCTGCGGCATAGACCGCACGGTACGGCCAAGCTCGCGATTCAGCCGCATGACCAAAGCCAAAGTGAATAATTCTTCCCCAGCCTTTGCTGCGCATGCCCGGCAGAATCAGATGATCAAGCAGTATGGTGCCTACCAGGTTCCCGTCAATCATTGCCAAAATATCCGCATCCGTATAATCCGCGAACATCTTCCGCTCCCGAATGAACGGCCCTGCATTGTTGACAAGAATATCTACCGTTCCCAGCTGCCTCTGAACTTCGTCCGCCAAGCCCGCTATATCCTCACGTTTGGAGATATCGGCTTGCACGGTGATGCATTTTACACCTTTCGCTTCGATGGAGGAGCGGAGGAGCAATGCATCAGATTCACTATGTACATAATTCAGCGCAACATGGCAGCCTTGCTCCGCCAGCGTCAATGCGGTTCTTTTTCCCAGTCCCTTGGCACTTCCGGTGATGAGTGCAACCTTCCCCTGCATGTCCTTCCTCCCTTGCTTTGAGATCGCCAAGCACTGTATTAAGTATAAAAGATTTACGGCATCGGGACAAACCAAGCATCAAAAAAAATCCCGCTGCCCAATTTCGGACAACGGGATTGCAGCATATGGGACCGGCTTAGAATACCGGAACCAGCGCACCTTTGTAAGTATCGTTAATGAAGGTTCTGACCTCTTCGCTTGTGAGCGCTTTGGCCAGCTTCTGGATCGCCTCGGAGTCCTTGTTGTCCGGACGGGATACCAGCAGGTTGGTGTACGGTGAATCCTTATCTTCAATGAACAGCGCATCTGTCGTCGGATTCAATCCGGCTTCAAGCGCATAGTTCGTGTTGATCAAGGCCAGTTCCACTTCTTCAAGCTGACGCGGAAGAATAGCTGCCTCCACTTCAATGAACGTGAGGTTCTTCGGATTTTCAGTAATATCCTTCTTGGTTGCTGTGATACCTGCTGCTTCGTCGAGCTTGATCAAGCCTTGCTTCTCAAGCAACAACAGAGCGCGGCCGCCATTGGTAGCATCATTCGGAATCGCTACTCTTGCGCCATCCTTCAGCTCATCAATCGATGTCAGCGTCTTGGAATAAGCACCAAACGGCTCAACGTGCACGCCGACTACAGGAACCAGATCAAAGCCGTTTTGGGCGTTTTGATCATCCAGGTAAGGCTGATGCTGGAAGTAGTTCGCATCAAGCTGCTGCTCATATACTTGAACGTTAGGCTGTACATAATCTGAGAATTCACGGACTTCCAGCTCCACGCCTTCTTCTTTCAGAGCAGGGGCAATAAATTTAAGAATGTCTGCATGAGGTACTGTTGCTCCAACAACCAGCTTTACAGGCTCTGCAGTATCAGTTGCCGGTTCAGTTGTATTGGTCGACGTATTTTCGCCAGCCGATGTGTTGTTGCCAGCCGCCGAATTGTTGGTGCTGTTGTTACCGCAAGCAGCCAGAACAAGCACCAGTGCAAGCGTCAAGATTGAAAATGTCCATTTCTTCATAATAGGTAACCCTCCCAGTGTTTTTTGAATAAGGATTTTAATGAGGTTGTTCAAAAAGTCATCTTTTGAACTCACTCTATATATGTTTTGATTCCTTATTTCCGAGTGAAATGAATGACCAGCCGGTCGCCCAGCATTTGCAGCACCTGCACCAGAACGACCATAAAAAATACGGAGATAATCATAACTTCCGTCTCGTACCGGTAATAACCATACCGAATCGCTAGATCGCCAAGACCGCCGCCGCCAATCATGCCCGACATGGCCGTATAGGATACGAGTGTGACCGCCGTAATCGTCATGCCTGCGATTAACCCTGGCAGAGACTCCGGCAGCAGCACCTTGCGGACGACCTGGGCCGTTGACGCCCCCATCGCATAGGATGCCTCGATGACTCCGCGATCCACCTCCCGCAGCGCTGTCTCAACCAGACGGGCAAAGAACGGAGCTGCACCGATTACGAGCGGCGGTATCGTGCCTTCCACCCCGGAGGATACGCCCATAATCATCCGGGTAAACGGGATCAAGGCTATGATCAGAATGATAAACGGTACGGATCGCACAATATTTACAATGAAGGACAGAACCCGGTAGATCCAGATGAGTACAGGTGCATTAGACTTTGAAAAAATATAGAGCAAAATCCCCAACGGCAGCCCGATCAGGAAAGTGAACAAGGTGGAAAAGCCCATCATTTGAAGGGTATCTCCGGAGGCAGTCGCCATTTCCGACCAATCAATCTTTGAAAAATCCAGCTGATCCATTATCCGATCACCTCCACATCAAGCTCCCGTTCCTTAAGAAGCGCAAGAGTCTGTTCCACTTGCCCGCTGTCCCCTTCGAAGGAAACGGTCAGTTTGCCGTAGGGGACATCCTTGATCGTGGAGATCGTACCTTGAAGGATTGCAAAATGAACGCCGGTCTCTCTGACCACTTGTGACAGTACCGATTCATAGGTTTTCGCGCCAAGGAATGTAATCCGCACCAGCTTGGCCCAGGTCGGCCGGGGAACGGAAGCGGCTAAGCGAAGCCCTTCTTCCCCTTCCGCTCCGGAAGCATCGCGGTTGATGAACTCGCGGGTGACCGTGTGCTGCGGCTTAAGGAACACTTCCGTAACCGGTCCTTCCTCTACAATGCCGCCTTCATGAATCACTGCAACCCGATCACAGATGCTCTGAATAACATGCATCTCATGGGTGATCAGCAGGATGGTCAGCCCAAAACGTTTGTTAATGTCGAGCAGCAGCTTCAAGATGGAATCCGTCGTCTGCGGATCGAGCGCCGAAGTCGCTTCATCACAGAGCAGCACATCAGGATCGCTAGCCAACGCACGGGCAATGCCCACCCGTTGCTTCTGACCGCCCGATAACTGGGCCGGATATTTGCTGCGGTGATCCTCCAGGCCGACAAGCGAGAGAAGCTCATCCACCTTCTTGCGGATCTGATTCTTCGGTGTTCCGATCAGGGTGAGCGGAAAAGCCACATTATCATATACCGTTGCCGAGGATAACAGATTAAAGTGCTGGAAGATCATCCCGATTTTCCGGCGCTGCTGCTGCAGTTCCCTTTTACCCAGGCCGGTAAGCTCGATGCCTCCAACCCAGACCTCGCCTTCGCTCGGCCGCTCCAGCAGATTGATGCAGCGGATCAAGGTACTCTTCCCTGCCCCCGAATGTCCGATAACTCCGAATATTTCACCCTTCTCTACCTTCAGGTTCAATCCGGATAGTGCGGTTGTCCGCTTCTTTTTATTACCGTAAATCTTCGTTATTTGCTTAAGTTCAATCAAACCGCGCACCTCCAGGGATCCCGCTATCTCATAGCATGTCCCAATCCTACAGGATAAAAATAAAAAAGAGAGCTCCACAGATTCAGAGGGCTCTCTTTACGTAAAGACAATGCCTTCTCATCTGCCAAAACCTGCATTAAGGTTTTGAAGGATTTAGCACCATGGCATTTGCGGCTGTACAGCGGGAGAACCCGTCTATTCAGACTCAAATCGGTTGCTGGGCTTCATCGGGCCTTTCCCTCCGCCACTCTCGATAAGAAATATGAAGTTAACTGATCAATTTACTATGAATTAGACTTGAAACTTAATTTTGAGTATAGGGTCTTTTCCATCGTATGTCAAAGGAAAAATTTTTATTTTCGGGAAAGCTTCTTCCAGCGCTGATTTGTGTATGTAAACACCGCCCTTAAGGTTTCTGTCACCATGTGAAGTCCCTGCTCCAAATCCCGCAAATATTCGTCCAGATCCTCCAGCTTGATCTTGCCTTGAAGCGCTTGATTCCGCTGCCACAAATCATCCTTCAGTTCAGAATTCATATAATGAATTTCCATATTCCGCCGCCCCCGCAATACCCGAAGCGCATCCTTGTACTGGTCCTTAATCTTCTCCAGCTCTCTGGCCAAATCCAAATGAGTCTTCTTATAATTAAATTGACGCAGCACGGTAAAATAAGAAAAGTGCTCCTTCACCTTGGAGGTCTCCAGGTCAAACAATTCATTTAATACGGTCCCAAGCTTGTCCAAGGTCGCAAAGACCCGGATAAAGCCATCCTTGTAGAAAAATACATGTCGGGCATAATCACCGCGCTCTGCGGGATCCATATCATCCACGGAAGCATTCGTGACTTTTCCCCTGAAAAAGGCCGATGCAAACAGGCACTGCTCCAGCTCATCCAGCGAGGTAATCAGACCGAGCACCCAGATTTCCAGCTTACGAAAATCGTGAGTCGGATCTTTGGAAATCTCCATCTCTTTCCGCAGAAGCCTGGCGGTGCCTGCCATTGCATCGATCGTCTCTCCAAGCAAGCCTTCATTCTTTCTGGGCGGCTCGCCCAGTAAAGTTCGCAGCATATAGGTTCCTCCGGTATCATCAAAATTGACTCGATCCATTCATTCAGGAAAGGTACCTTTATCACTGCCCGAAAAGGCCTTTCCTCATTCTGATTCTGTAGTTAAGCTTCCCGACGGGAATTGGCAGCTTCGGACTCTACGGAAGAAATGGAAGTGTCCTCCAGCTTCTTACCGCTTCCCGACCGGCTCAACTGCCAGGTTCTTACACTCAAATAACAGAGCACGCCGAACAGTCCTGCAATCGCAAGCATGTGGGAAAGTGAGGCAAACAGATACACCTCCAGGTTATCCAACGTAAGCACGATGAAGGCGCCGGTCAGCACCTGAATTGCGGTCAACGCTGTCGCCGCCACACCCAGGAGTCGGATCTCCCGGTTCCCGGGATGGCGCCAAAAGGCCCAATGCCCTAACAGGGCCATCAGTATAAAAAGCAGCGCCGCAGCTACTCGATGGAAAAAGGCAATCCCAACTCCGCCGGAGAGCTCGGGTATGAACTCGCCATTACAGAGCGGC
Organism: Paenibacillus apis; assembly: GCF_018333295.1. Taxonomy (NCBI): domain Bacteria; kingdom Bacillati; phylum Bacillota; class Bacilli; order Caryophanales; family Paenibacillaceae; genus Paenibacillus; species Paenibacillus apis. The sequence continues at coordinate 22,781 of NZ_BORS01000011.1, read as the reverse complement.
CATCCGCTGCAGCCTCCGGCAGAATCAGTGTGGCTGACATAAGCCCCGATATATACAACGATATAAGTGTATACGGTTGCAAACCAGGTCAAATTGCGGAAGCCTTTGGTCACCGTGTAAGCTCCCTTTGACGGAGCCTCCTGCTGTTGCCTTTCTTCCTGACGGATGCCTAGGGCAAGCATCACCGAGCTGGCGAAGGCAATTAAGGAGAAGCCGAAATGCAGGGCCATCACCGCTGAGGAAGACGGGCTTTTGACAGCCATAGCGCCCATAAATGCTTGAACCATAACGAAGATCAGAGCAAGCCCTGCGTAACCGACCAGGTCGCGGCGCATCTTCCGGTAGACGCGGAAGGCAATGTAAGCCCCAAGCGCCAGCAGCCCGGCAGCTCCGCTGACCGCCCGATGGGAGTACTCAATGATGGAAGCGACAGTGTGCGCGGGAACGAACTTCCCGTTGCAGAGCGGAAAGTCTGTTCCGCAGCCAAGTCCGGACTCCGTCTTCGTAACGACAGTGCCTCCAAGCGTAGCAAGAAACATAATCAAAACGGAAGCATAACTGAGCCATTTTAGCTGCTTCGTATTCAATAAAATCACCCATTTCATCCGGAAAGGAGTATGTATTCGGTCTGGAAAATAGGACACAATTACAACCATTATAACCGATCAGCTATTCATCTTCATAGGTTTCTGCAACAAAATGTTCACAAATAGTAAAAGGCCGGATTAATGATTGTGCGTTCTGGGGGTACGTGTAGAGGATGCTTGCGATGCTGTTGCGTTACATCCTGCGAGAGCACAGCTACAGCCAATATAAAACCAACCAATGATTTTGCCGCGTGCCGGAGGGCAACGTGTGAAGTATGCTTACGATCGCTGTTGTTCACGGATTCCTTTGATTGAGTAAAATCTGAAATGGTAGGGAATCCACTCGCAAAGGCGAACACTCCGTTTCTTCAGCACACTTCACACTTATGCCCTTTCTACGCAGGCTCGTTAGTTCGGCATTATAGTGCTGAAATGCACTATAGTAGCTCACACACGGCCCTTCATGCGGTAGCCAAAGCACTCCGATTCATTATAGGCTCGTCATCCGGCTATACTGTGCCGGATGGAGCTGATGCACTGCAGACTTCACTGAAGCGTGACCAGAATGAGGCTGATTAGGTAGGACGAGTGAAGTTCGAAGCAAGACTGGAATGGCCAGTCTGATTATCCTGTTTGTGCGAATAGGCAACAAGCGTATTGCAATGCAGCTTAGGCATATTCATGTGCAAGCTGCATTGCAGTTGAAGCCAATAAGCGCGATAGTTAGGGCAAGAGTGTGAAATGAATCTGAAAAAGCGAAGCGGTCGCCTTTGTGAGCGGATTTCCCCCTTGTCAGAACTTAGTCCAATCATGGAAATCCGCGAACAACAGCGATTGTAGGATCATTTCACACGGCTGCCCTTTCTACGTGCCTAGCTGCGGTTCAACCTGCTAACTGCTATTGCACAGTAAACAGTAACTGCGCATCATTGTATCTTCAGTGGGGACCGGTGCATGGACAACTACCCGCACAAGGACTATCCCCCAGCAGATTCTGCAAAATAGCAACAAAGTACGTATACGCACCTCACATCAGCATCATGCAGATCTCAACCTGCTCAAAGCTCCAACGTACGGTGCTTCACAGCATGACGTCGGTTGGCAGACCCTATGCATATACGGATCACACGCATCCAGTGAAAAAAGTTACCTTAAATTCAGTGGAAATAATAGAAATGCGGATATAGTGAAATTTTTGTACTTAAAGTGGACTAAAACACGGGTTTGGCTAGTTACTGGCGATCTAAGGTAAGTTTTTTCACTACATGTGGATTCGAGCGCCGAATGAAGAATTTAAGGGAAGTAATTTCACTGGAGCATGACCGGAATGTGGCTAGGCAAGTGAGGAAAGTTAATTTCGGTGCAAAACTGGGATATCTGTGGGACAAGCGAAGCTTTCACTTTAAAACCGGAGCATCGTGAGTCGGAGGCGCAACTTAAGGCACGGCAGGTCATTGACGTCGTGCATAAGCATTCGCGCAGCTTCCATTCGTGATTAATCCCAAGGCTGGACGTATCCTGCTTGTATGCCGCAGGGAGGCAAGTTAATAGCAGTGCAGCTATTGCTATGCAGCATAAGCATAGCTATGTGCAAACTGCATTGCAGTTGAACTGCAATCGCGAAGTAATCAGGGCATAAGTGTGAAGGTAAAAGCTTTCTGTAAGAAAGCTACTTCGGAAGCATAGAGCGTTAGCGTTCGCCTTTGTGAGCGGATTTCTTCATTATGAGAATTTAGTCCAATCATGGAAATCCGCGAACAACAGCGATCGTAGCAACCTTCATACGGTGCCCCTCTGACGCGCCTTCTTATGTTTTGCACACTTTCCTGCAAAAGTGGCAGCACAAAAAAGGCTGGGCGAAAACCTTCAGTTTTCCCTCCCAGCCTTATTTTGTATGCTATTGGACAGTCGCTTCGCGCATCGTGTCAGCTGCCTATTCTTTGCGCTCCGCCGTATCATGCAAGGTATGATACACATCCAGCGCTTTGCCTACAAAATCTTCAATCTCCTCGCGGGATTTGCGAAGCTTGTTCACAAAGCGAACCAGCTCCCGGCCGTCCGCATAGGCGACAAAGCTCGGGATTCCCATAATGCCTTGCTCCTGGCTGACATCGCCAACCTTGTCGACATCGACCTCAATAAAGGTGAGGCGGTCCTTGTACTTCTCCTCCACCTCTGGCATGAATGGATCGATATATTTGCAATCTCCGCACCAGTCTGCCTTAAACACCGCAATGATCAGATTGCTTGATTGAATGCTAACCTGGAATTCTGCTGCATTTTGTACCTGCTTCATCCCTATCCACCCTTTCACTTATGAGGATTACGATCTTCTAATTTCTAGTCAACCAAAGTCAAACCCGGAAGTCAAATCGGCAGCCCGCTCCCCGACTTATTCAGAAGCCTTGGAGCGCGGTCTGCCCTGAAGCCGCATAAGCGGCCCAAATACCTTGCGAAGCGGTGCAGGATAGCTCGACAGCTCATCCCGTTTGACGACGCGCAGTGCAATCAGCAGCACAAAATAGAATACAACCACGACAAGGCCGACGATGCCGCAAGTGATCAGGAACGCAAGACGGTCGGGCAGCAGCGGAAGCAGCATATTGTTCGAAGCCGTGTTCAAGGCATACCCCCCCGCGCCAAGCGCGGCGCAGGACGCCAGGAATCCTACCCAGCGGCTGCCAAGAATCGAGAATGGGACAATACGCTTCATCGTCAGTACATTCAGCACTGTGATGACAAGGAAGCCAAGCCCGGTCGCCGTGATAATCCCGTATATCCCCCAGACAGGAGCCAGGATATAGTTGGCCGCTAGCTTGACGCCGATCCCGATCGCTACGTGAACCATCGAGCGGTTCGCCTTGCTAATCCCGAGCAGGATCGAATTACTCGTCATCATTGTAATCTGGAAGATGGTCATGACGGTCAGCAGCCCGACTATGGCACTGCCCTCTCTTGTACTAAAGAGCAATCCGTTCACGGAATAAGCCGCTGCTCCGAGTGCAAGAATAATAGGTGCTCCCGTCAGGATAGAGACTCTCATTGCCAGCGTCACCTGACGCGTCAAATGCTCCGAGTCCCCTTTGGCATAAGCGGCCGAGATGATCGGTACCAGAGATTGGCTAAGTGCAATCGCCAGGATAGGCGGAATACCTGCGATCATTTGAGCCCGATTGGTCAAAATCCCCAGGATATTCTCTGCTTCTAACGAGCCAACTTGTCCGCTAAGCAGCGGCTTTACGAGTGAACCATCAATAAAATTGACTGCGGGCACGGCCAGTGCCGTCAGCACAATCGGAATAGACAGTTTGAAAATATCGGAATAAATTTTACCGTATGATATCCGGGATTTCTCGGTTGGAGTCGATCCCGGCTTCCTGGCCGTGATCCGGTCTTTGCGTCTAACCCGAGTGCTGTAGGTGATCATCACGATCAGCGCTGCCACACCGCCAAGCACGGCGCCAAAGGTTGCCCCTGCGGCCACCTTTTCCTCGGAATAGCCCCAATAGTAGAACAGGAAGGCCAGGCCAATACCTGTGGCAACCCGGACAATCTGCTCAATGACCTGGGAGACCCCGCCGGCAATCATAATATTCCGTCCCTGCAGATAGCCGCGGATCATGGCGATCAACGGAAAGAGAAGCAAGGCTGGAGCCAGCGCCCGAATGGCTATCGCAGATTGCGGAACCTGCGCACGCGCTGCATAATAAGGAGCCAGAACATAGAGCAAGGCGAACATAATAACCCCGGCCACAACCGCAAAGATCAATGCAGCCTGATACACCCTGCGCGCCTCTTCCGGCCGGTTCAGCGCATGCCGCTCGGAGACCATCTTGCTTAATGTGCTGGGGATACCCGCCGTTGCGAGTGTCAGCAGCATAAAATAAGCGGCATTAGCCTGGCCATAAGCAGCATTCCCCGTCACCCCGAGAATATGCTCCAGAGGCACCCGCTGGAATAACCCCAGCACTCTTGCAATGAGCGCCGCTCCGGCAAGAATTAACGTACCTTGGATGAATGATTCCTTTTTTTCCTGATTGGACACGAAATAATTCCTTCCTTCTCTCTAGAACAAGACGATCCAGATGATAAAAATAATGATCATGGCAAGCTGCAGAATAATCTTGACGACCATGCTGCTAAATAACCCCACGACCGAGCCGACCCCGACCTTGAAGGCTTTTTCCAGCGATTCTCCCCTGAACAGTTCACCAAGCATGGCGCCAATCAACGGACCCAGCACCAGACCGAACGCGGGGATCACGAACGGACCTACGATAATGCCGATGGTGCTGAGCCAGACGGACAGCTTGCTGCCGCCGAACTTTTTCACGCCCCAGGCTCCGACCGCATAATCCGCGATCAGCAGCACCACAACGATTAACGTCTGAAGCGTCCAGAAGAACCAGCCGAAGGATTCAAACGAGAAGAACCATCCATACACAAAGAAAGCAAAATAAACAGCCACCACGCCTGGCAATACCGGATATACCGTTCCCGCCATCCCGACGACAAACAACAGGATGACCAGGAGCCAACCCACAATTTCCAACATGAACGGCTCACTCCTTCGGCAAAATATAATCTCTGATGATCCATGCAATTCCATCATCATTATTGGATGCAGTCACCACGTCAGCGTTTTCCTGTACCGCAAGCTGTGCATTGCCCATGGCTACGCCAAGACCAGCCGCTTGAATCGCTGCCAGATCATTCAGGCTGTCTCCAACAGCAACCGTCTCCGACATTTGAATGCCAAGCAGCTCGCATACCGTACGGATCCCGCTCGCCTTATTCACACCAGCCGGATTGATCTCCAGATTGTAAGGCGATGAATTCGTAATTTCCAAGCCGCCCATATTCTGCAGCTCCATCATAAGCTTATGGCGAATATCGTCATCCTCGGTGTGATAGCCGAATTTGACCCATTGATTCACGTCCAGCAGAGCCGGATCCCAATTTTTCTCATTGTAGCTTCCTTCAACAGAATAAGCCCAGAACCATACGCCATAACGCTGGGCAAGACCGTGCATCCGGGCAATAACCGCTTTATCCAGCAAATCCCGGTGATACAATTCATAAGGAGATCTCCAGATTTCGCTGCCGTTCGCAGTAATCATCGGAGTGTTAAGCCCCAGTTTTTCTCCAAATGGCACCGCCTCGTCAAATCCTCTTCCCGTTGATAGACAAACATGGACTCCGGCCTGCATAGCCTTGCGAATCCACCGCTCTGTCTCCGGAGAAATATCATGCTGATCCGTCAGTAAGGTTCCATCCATATCCAAGGCAAGTAATTTATATTTAAGTTCCATTTTATGTGCCCTCCTATCCCAAGCCATAACGCCATTTTATCACAACCTGGTGACTAGCACTAGGCAAGACGGTCGGTCAAGTCCCTGGCATTGGTCATAGTAGTCCATATTTTTCCTCCACGCAAAAAAGCAGTCAGAAGACCTGGGAAGTGAATCCCTGCGATCTTGCCTGACTGCATAACCTGACTGCGAACCATGTTTTATATCGGCTCAGCTTTGAAAATCTTTATGCCTGAGCCATCCCCGTCCCGGTCTTCAATCGGCGGCGCTTCAAGTAACGTGCCGCAAGACCGTGCAGCGGCGAGAAGATAAAGGCAAGCACAAACAAAATCCCTGCCACACTAATCATGGCTCCTGCGATAGAAGCGTCCAGCCATTTAGCCAGGTAATAACCTCCTGCCGAGCTCAGAATACCGATCAGCACACTGTACAGCAGCATCCGGCTAAGCCGGTCTGTCAGCAGGTAGGCTGTTGATGCCGGTACAATCAGCATCCCCACAACCAGAATCGCGCCTACACTTTCAAAGGAGGCAACCGTAGCTACCGATACCATTCCCATCAACAGGTAGTGGAACAGCACCACGGGAATGCCGACGGCAGCTGCCAATGCAGGATCAAAGGCGCACAGCTTGAACTGCTTGTAGAACAACCCGATCAGTGCAAGCACCAGAAGGAGCGTTCCTCCCAGCATCCAGACAGCGGCAGGCCCCATATCATATCCGTTCAAAATCCATGTATCCCAGGGAACATAGGCAATCTCTCCGAATAACACGCAGTCGAGATCCAGATCGATATGAGAGGCGTTCAGACTGATCAGGATCACACCAATCGCAAACAGCGCTGTAAAGACGATCCCGATAGACGCATCGGATTGAAGTCCGCTTTGCTGAAGCATTTGAATGAGAAATACGGTAATCAGGCCCAGCACCGCAGCACCTGCAAGCATCAGCACGGAATCCCGGGAGCCGCTGATCAGGAAAGCAATCGCAATCCCCGGCAGAACCGAGTGACTGATCGCATCGCCGACCATCGCCATTTTTCTCAAGACGAGAAAGCAGCCAAGCACCCCGCATGTCGCGGCAACAAGCGAACCGGTTAGAATAATCCAGAAATCCATCATGAGTCTGCACTCCTTTCCCCGGCATATCTTCTGGAAGCTGCTGCTCCCAAGCCGGGCTCAGCCGTTCCAGCCCATTGTCTGACTGCTGCGCGCTGACGGCTGCGTCTCATCAGTTTGGCGACAAGCCCTCGATTGGGTGCAAAAAGAGCAGAAACCGCAAATAGCAACGTTGCTGCCAGCACGGTTACAGGACCGGTAGGCAGATTTGACAGGGTTCCGCTGATCATCGTCCCTACCGCTCCGGACAAACCGCCAAATACTCCGGCGAATACCACCATAACTCCTAATCTGTCCGTCCAGTAACGTGCGGCAACTGCCGGCGTAATAAGCAGTGCGGCAACAAGCACAACGCCCACCGCCTGGATACCGATCACCACCGCAATGACTGTCATAAGCAGGAGCAGTTGCTCCAGAAACGCCGTCTTCATCCCCATACCCCGGGCAAACCCCGGGTCGAAGCTAACCAGCTTGAATTCCTTGAAGAGCAGCGCACAGATCAGGATGAGCACCAGCGATACCGCTCCTACCAAATAGACATCCGACAGCATCATGGATGCGGCCTGCCCGAACATGTATTTATCAAGTCCGCTCTGGTTGCCGTTCCCGCTATGCTGAATCTTGGTCATGAGGACAACGCCGACACCGAAGAACACGGACAGTACAATCCCCAGAGCCGCATCCTGTTTGATTCTTGAAAACCGGGTTATGGCATGAATTCCGAAGGTGGCCAGAGCGCCCGAGATAATAGCGCCCAGAATGAACAGTCCCATGGATTTCACACCGCTGAGCATAAAGGCGATACAAATCCCCGGCAGAGCAGCATGGGCAAGCGCATCGCCCAACAGGCTTTGCTTGCGAAGATATGCGAAGGAGCCGATCACTCCGCTCCCCAGCCCCAATAGCAGCGAGCCCATAAGTATCCATTGCAGATTCGGATCTGCGAACCAGCTTGTGAAGGAGGATAGCATATCGTTACACCTGCCCTGCTGAAGCGGAAGCAGAAAAGTCCTGCAAAATCGCAATACGTCCGCCATAGGTTTTCTGTAGGTTATCCGGCGTGAAGACTTCCTGTGTCGGTCCTTCAGCTACCAATCCGCCATTAAGCAGAAGCACATGGTCAAAATACTGCTCAACCGTCGCCAGGTCATGATGAACAACCAGGACGGTCTTCCCTTGCTCCTTCAGCTCTTGCAACAAAGCCACAATCGCCTTCTCGGTGGTAGCATCCACGCCTGCAAAGGGCTCATCCATAAAATATAAATCTGCTGTTTGAGCCAAAGCTCTCGCTAAAAACACCCGCTGCTGCTGTCCGCCCGACAATTGGCTGATCTGTCTTCCCGCCAGCTCGGACATGCCCACCTTGGTCAAGCACTCCAGTGCAAGATTACGCTCAGCCGCACCCGGACGGCGGAACCAGCCCAGATGTCCATAGCGGCCCATCATGACTACATCTAGCGCATGCGTCGGGAAATCCCAGTCGACCGATTCCCGCTGCGGTACATAACCCACTCTCTTACGCTGTTCATGGTAAGCACCGCCAAATATTTTCACATCGCCATCCACAACCGGGATGAGACCTAGCATCGCCTTAAGTAAGGTTGACTTCCCTGCTCCGTTTGGTCCCAATACTCCAATCAGCTTGCCGGATGGGATCTTGAACGATACGGAATTGAGCACCGGCTTTTTCTGATAAGCCACGGTTAACCGTTCCACTTCCAACGGATATGTCGTCATTCTAATCTCCTTCTTCCTTGAGCTATATAAGTTGAACTACTGAATTTTACGTTCTGGGGGCAACATGTGAAGTGTTCTTACGATCGCTGTTGTTCGCGGATTTCTCTAATTGAACGAAAATATTATAAGGTAGAAATCCACTCACAAAGGCGAACGCTTACGCTTCTTCAGCACACTCCGCACTTATGCCCTTTCTCCGCAGCTTTATAATTCAACTTATATATTAGCTCCTTCTGTTTTATTTTAACGCTTCGACAATCGTGTCAGTATTATGCCGGACCATCTTGATATAAGTATCCGCATCGGAGCCCGGCTCACCCATGGAGTCCGAATACAATTCTCCGCCAATAATAACTTGGTGCCCCATTTCCTCCGCCCCTGCAATGACTGCTTCCATCGACTTGGTCGGAATGCTTGATTCGACGAAGACCGCCTTAATCTGATTCTCCACCAGATAGTCCCGAAGCTTGGCGACATCCTTGGAGCCGTATTCCGCAGCCGTACTGATGCCCTGGAGGCCCATTACTTTAATATCATAGGCATCTCCGTAATACCCGAATGCATCATGAGCGGTAACGAGCACCCGTCCCTCCTCAGGAATGGAAGCGATTTTGGTTCTTACCTCTTCATCCAGTTCGTCAAGTTGATTAATGTATTCCTCCGCATTCTGCCGATAGATATCGGCGTGATCCGGGTCATATTCGATCAGCGCATCCCGCACCGTCTCGGCAGCCGAGATCCAGTTGCGAACATTGAACCAGATATGCGGATCATATTCGGTCCCTCCCGTATCCGCCCCGGACCGCAGCTTTGAAGGATCCAGATTTTTCGAAACCGCAACCGTCGGCCTGCTCCGCTCCAGCTTCTCAAAGATTTCTGTCATTTTGCCTTCCAGATGAAGCCCGTTGTAGAACACGAGCTCTGCTTGATCAAGCTTTGCCATGTCTCCTTGCGAGGCTTTATAAAGGTGAGGGTCTACACCCGGCCGCATTAACCCGGTGACATGCACCTCTTCGCCGCCAACCTCCTGAACTACGTCGCTGATCATTCCTGTCGTCGTCACCACTTCAATCGGACTCTCATCCCCTGAGCGTTGCCTGCTCTCGGGATTCACTTCGACTTGGGAACAACCGGCGATCAATATAAACACAAGAACACTTAGAGTCATCTTAGCTCGTTGAAACGGGCTTTTTTTGATTGTTGTCTGATTCATGTTAAACCTCCTCTAAAAATCAATTGATTGTTGTACGAGTAAACACTTGTTTCCCCTATCATTAAATTATAGCTTCGGACAATAATGTTTCCCTAGTGCAAATTTTATAACTTTGCAAATAAAAAAGCAAGAGGAAAATTCCCCTTGCTTGGCCATGCTCATTTTATGCAGTTCAATTACTGTCCATCGGCAGTTGTGGTATCCGTCTCATTATTTTTCACTGAGTTTTTCTTTGGTACCCCGTCCAGACCATATTCCTGATCATAAGCATCAAAGATTTTGCGTGCGACAGGCGCGGCGCTGGAGCCTCCGAAGCCGCCTTCCGGAATAATGACCGCAACGGCAAGCTTTGGATTCTCACGGGGAGCAAACGCTATAAATACGCCGTTATCCCGGTTAGCCCCTTTCCCCCATTGCTCCGAGGTACCCGTCTTCCGTGCAAAGTCATAAGGAAAGCCCGAGAACGCCGAGGACACATTTGTAGACATGCCCTTGATCACTTCGTCCCAATAGGCTTTCTTGAAATCCACTTCATTCAAGACTGTCGGCTGGAACTCCTTAACGATATTGCCTTGTTCATCTGTAATTTTACTTACTAAATGCGGCTCCATTCGCTTGCCGCGAGTAGCAAGCGTCGTGGCATACTGAGCCAGCTGCATGGCAGTATACCCGCCTTTTTGGCCAAAAGAGGCATATACCAAGTTGGAAAGGTTCGTCTCGGACTCTTCAAAGTAACCAAGCTTCCCAAGGAATTCATTAGGCAAGTCAACTCCTGTTGAAACGCCAAGTCCAAACTGCTTCATATAATTATCCCAAACAGTAGGGCCCTCCGCATAATATTTATAATACAGCTTCTCCCCAACCATATCGACCATGAACGCATTGGATGAGACACGGATTGCCTCAGATGGATCGATATTCCCGTAGACGTGTCCCTGGGAGTTGCGGACCCTTGCTGAATCATTTTTACCGAAGTAGGCAACACCGCGATCCGGATAAATAGTGGTGGTCGTAAACAGGTTTTCATTCAAACCTATCAACACTGACAACGGTTTAACAGTCGATCCAAGCAGGACGGCAGAATCGAAATCATGGCCAGAACGACCCGAACTGATCGGGGTTATTGTCCCGTTCTGGTAGTTCGTCATGATCTTGCTCCAATCATCATTGGAGATGCTTCCATTCTGCCATAAGTTCGTGTCGTAATCCGGCATACTTGCCATTGCCACGACATTTCCTGTATCCACTTCCATAGCTACTGCGTAGCCCGTCTTAGCATTAGGGTGTGTTTTACCTGACACGGGGTTTTTGTGCACCCACTCTATCTGGTCTAGGATGGCTTGCTCCGTAATCATCTGAATATTCTTATTGATCGTTGTATGCAGGTCATATCCCTTAACCGGCGGAGTGACCTCCGGAATTCCAGTCGCCATATTTCGCGGATCGATAGGCACACTCTTGAAGCCGTTCTTTCCGCGAAGCTCCTCTTGGTAGTAGAGCTCCAATCCATCGTAACCTACGAGTTCCGATTCTGTGTATTGGAGGGCCGGATCTGTCTCCGTTTGCTCGCGGATATCCTTATAATACTTAAAATCCGAACTATCCGTCGTCGACGCGCTAGAGAATTTCTTCATGTAACCGATCGTCTGAACGGCGACCGTATCGGTATCATAATGGCGAATACTTTCCTCCACGATTTCGATTCCAGCGAACTGGTCCTTACGCTCCAGGAAATAGGCCATTTCCTCTTTGGTTAAACCAATCTTGATTCGCCGGGGAGTAAAGCCGTTATTCTGACGATAATCAAGGTCCATAGCCTTGATGATATCTTCCAGTGTCATAGGGGCTTCCTCGGGATCACCGTACTTATCGAAGACCTCCTTCAATTCGCTCGCCAGCGCCAGCGCTTCGTGACGGTTCCCCTTGCCGCGATCTGTGCTTTGGCTGTAGTCCTTCTGCAGGGTAATGTACAGAGACTGGACAGGCGTCGAGTAGGCAAGCGCTTCGCCCCCCGCAGCCAGAATACTGCCCCGAATCGGAGTCATCGGAACGGCCCTTACCCGCATATCGCTCTCCTGCTGCGACAGACTAGGCCCCTCAACAAATTGCAGAATGGCCAGCCGGACAATGATGACCGTAAAAATAGCAAACGCGCTGAAGAAAAATAAATTCAGCCTGATATTAAAGTGGCGCTGCATTGCCGCTTCTTGCTCGCGCGGATCATCTTTATAGACACTTTTCATTACCTGTTCTCCCCATTGCTCTTAATCCTCAAAAAACTGCAACAATTCTATATTAGCATAACGAATGGCAGCCTGACGAAGTTACAGCCTGCCTCGAATTTTTATACCGCTTTGTCAGGGATATGTGTCTCCGCAAAGGCCGGAGGATCAAACCAATCCCCGCTCCCTGCCCAAGTAGAATCCAGTGGAATCCAACGGCTCTCTTCCGACAAATACACTTCATTCCAGGCATGAGGCCCATAACCGCCCCGTCCGTCATATCCAAGTCCGGTTACGACGCGGACATTAAGGTCCTGCGACCTCGCCATGACCGCATAAAGCCGGGAATAATCAATACATACGCCAAGCTTGGTATCAAAGGTCATTTGCGGAGTCTGTTCCCGCCAATTGCCATTCTCTTCGTAATCTTTTACCTTATCGTAATCATAACTGACCTGGGAGCCAACCCAATCATACAGTCTTCTAGCCTTCTCTTTATCTGTAGAAGCGCCTTTCGTGACTAATGCAGCTGTGTTCCCGATAGACGAAGGGATGTCAGCATCAATCACCTCATACCTGCGCTGTAGAATTCCGTTCAGTTCGGCTTCCACACTGCGCGTGAATACCGGCAATTTCTCTTTGATCAGGTTGCCGGTAAGCGGCTCTATGACACTGCGCGCCCCCTGCTGATACACAGGCGATGACTCGACATACCGGCTGAACCCGCTGTCCGGGTTGAGGGTGACCACGATAAACAATACCGCAATGACGGTCAGACAGCGCGCACCGCCGATCATTCCGCCCAAGACGGCCCCAGCAAGTCGGCTTAGCAGAGAGGAAGGGCGTTCTCCTCGAACCATCATCCGTCCAAGGAATGAGCTTCCCCCCAGCAAAAATGCAGCGGCCAGGCCAAGAAGGGTGCGCAGCAGCCAGTAGCCGAGCAGAAATACCACCGCGAACCGCATAAGCGGATAATCTGCCACAGCCGTGAGCAAGGTGTAATAAACCTGTTCAAAGCCGGACAGCTCGCGCTGGGGCGGCTTCACTCCCGAGAGCCAGGTTTGAACCATAGGCGACAGCCAAAGCGTCAGCGGAATGGATGCAAGCAGACTCAAAGCCGTAAGCACACCGCCGCTAACCAATGATACCAGTCGTCCCGCCGAACGGGAAGCCCCGCGGAACAATCCTTGCACCACCGAAAGAATCATAATGCCTAACAGTAGCAAGCTGATCAGATTTAGATTTTCCAGACTTAATCCTTCCAAATTCGGTCCCTCCATCCTTCCACCTCCTCTGGTTGTCTATTCCATCCTTTAAGTTGGCAGCAGACCGCAGGCCGGTGAGTTTACTTGGAATTGCGCGATGCCTCCTGGATGAAGGCTTCGAGCGTATCGTTCATTGACCATTCGCCCAAAGGCACTCCATGAAAGGAAACCTTCACCTTATCAGCGCCCGGGCTTCCTGTAACCTCCAGGTTAGGGGTAGTAATCGTAAAGGTTCCGTCCCCATTACTCGTCATCTTGGCCTCGCCGGCCTCATCCTTCAGCATATTCAACGCTTCATTTTTACTGATTGTTACAGCCTGATCCTTAACGGCGGTCACAGCTTCTCCAATGTCCTTAAGCTCAATTCCGCTGTAAATAATCACGAAGGCGGCGATCACCAGCACAAGCGCCCACTTCACAACCGTCTTCACAAAATTCAGGACGACAAACAGCACGACCAAGGCCACTATAATGACCAGCCAGTTCGCCTTCAGAAATTCAACCCATACATCTACATTCAAGTTCAGACCTAAATCCATTCTTCCACACTCCCGAATCTCAATATCATCATTTCTCCGCGCTTCTGGATGTCCTTTTCATTATACATGATGGCCCTGCTCAGTGACAGTTTAACCATGGATTGTAATAAGTTCGTCCGATGAAACGTACAAGTAGTAGCATAACACTCTTTTATAAGGAGGCTGCCCCATTTGAAAATGGCATTCTGGCTCTATTTCTTCTTGTTCCTCGCGTTCTTTGATTTGCATGCCCAATATCCGATACTGACCCCGTTCGCATTGACCCTGGGAGCTACCCCGGCTTTTATCGGCTGGATGATGGGCATATACGCCCTTACGCATCTGCCGGGAAATCTGCTTGCAGGGCAAGGGGTAGACCGCCATGGGAGCCGCCGATACATGATCTTCAGCCTGATCAGCGCAGGCATTATTTTGCTGCTGCAAGCCCATGTCACCGAGCCATGGCAGCTTCTGGCCCTGCGCTCTGTCAGCGGATTCGTGCTGGCCTTTCTCGCCCCGGCCTGTCTTGCCATGCTTGCCTCTTTATCCAGCGATCCGATTCGCCAGGGGAAATTCATGGCTGGTCATGGCGTCGTCCATACCCTTGCCTCCGTGGTATCTCCCGCAGCCGGCGCCTTTTTGGTTGCGCAGACAAGTTATTCCTTCACGTTCCAGTCGCTCGGGTGGCTGCTGATCGCAACAGGCATCCTGGCGATATTTACAATTCGCGAGCCGCAAGGAGCTGCATCCAAGCTCACGCTTCAAGAGACCGCGAAGACGCCGGTCAAGCTGAACATCATTCCCTTGCGCTTTTATATTCTTCCTCTTGCCGTATCCTGCTCTCAAGGCATCCTGTACTTCGAGCTTCCTTTCCAGGCAGGCGGAGCATCCGGTATTGTAAATACCGGGGTTTACTTCTCCATTATCAGTCTGGGTGCTCTTGCAACCCTGTCTATGCTCTTTCTAAGTCATTATTCCCCTTATGTCCGGGCGGCATTGGGCATCCTGGGCATAGCTCTCTCGTTCTTTGCGATGGCTGCTCTGGATTTTGTGCCTTTGCAAGTATCACTCTTCATACTAGGAATGGCAAAAGGCGTGACCTTCCCGGCGATCGCATCTATGTTCATTGATCTGAGCGGAGGAAAAAGGCTAGGAACCGTATTCTCCTTGCAATCCATCTCCATGTCCATCGGCTCGTTCATCGGGCCGATTGCCGGAGGAATGCTGCACGGCAAGATTACCTCTCCTTATTTCGCCGCTTTTCTGATCCTTATGGTCGCGCTCCTTCTCATCCCGCCGAGAACAAGCAAGCTGAAGTCCAACACAATACCTCCTGTTACAACTTAGCGTCATTGCACGCTCATTAGTTCAGCTTCCACGGATGACCATTATAATTTCGCCATTTAGGCATTGGTACAATACCGAGACTCACGCCCCACATAGTATATCGTGTAGTAAACACCGACCGATTTGAAAGTGGGGTGAAACTATGGGCGGTATTGATCCTTGCGGACCAGGTCCAGTAGTTCCTAATTGGACATCTACAGGCGCTATTCTCGTACTTTACATTTTGCTGGTAATTATTTTGCGCTCCCCGTTCTTTATCTGCTAACAGCAATGAGAGCTGCGGTCTGCCCATCCGGGCGGGCCGTTTTGCATGAAGAGGACTTGCCGGTATACACTATATAAGTTGAATAATCTGCAGCCAGGAGGAGCCGACTTGTCCATCAGCATTATTGTCGAAGGAAAAAATGACCGCAGCAAGCTGCGCCGGGTACTCCGGGACAACGTGAATATCCATTGTACCTTTGGGACGCTCAACACCATGAAGCTCGAAGCACTGCGCAAGCAAGTAGCGGACGACGAGGTATTCTTGTTCATGGACAATGATTCGTCCGGCAAAAAAATTCGGGGTGTGCTGCGGGATTTATTCCCGGATGCAGTCCATATCTACACCAGGAGAGGCTATGCAGGCGTGGAAGGCACACCGGAGGAATATGTAATCGCCCAATTAGAAAAGGCCGGCCTTGAGGAATTTATCATTTATCCTCCGGCCAGCCCGTATTAAGCTGTTTTATTCTTTTGCCAGATTAGCTACGCCCTTTGCAATTTCTTCTGCCGTAGCCTCTGGCCGGTATATATCCCGCAAGTTTCCGTCGCGGTCAACCAGACCGATCAGATCCGCATGCACAAAGTTCCCGCTCTGATCCTTCGTGATCAAGGTCTTGAAGGAATTGATCGCCAGATCCATCGTCTGCTGCTGATCCCCTCTCAGAAAATACCAGCCGCTGTAATCCACTTTAAACTTATCGCCGAACGCCTTCATATTCTCCAGGGTATCCCGTTCCGGATCAAATGTCACCGAGACGAATGAAGCGTCCTTGCCGAACAACCCCTTCTCCTTCAAGATATCTTGAACCTGAGAGAGCCGGAAAGTCGTTAAGGGACACACATCAGGGCAATTGGAGAAGAAAAAATAAAATAGTCTGACTTGTCCCTGAGTATCTGCAAGCGTAATCGTTCTGCCGTCCACATTCTCCATACTGAAGCTTTCAACCGGTCCAATGACCGGAAGCTTAGGCTTATTCAGGCTGGTGAGCAGCAAATAGCCCGCCAACAAGATCAATATGGCCAGAAGCAGCCAGGTCCATTTATATTTTTTCAGAAGAGACATGTCTCGCCCTCCATTACGAAATACGTACAGTATCCAGAATCATCACGATCAAAGCTATGGTCAGGTAGTTTACTGAAAATAAAAATACCTTTTTGGCCCATTGATCATCATTCTTCGAACGGAATCCCTTGACAGCCATCAAAAGCCATGCAACCGATAGGATTTCCCCGATCACAAGGAACCAGATCCCGGTATAGTCAAATACATACATAAGGATCGGAATCGGAATCAGCAGCGCAAGATAAGGCAGCATCTGCCATTTGGTTCTCCGAATTCCCTTCACAACCGGAAGGAGCGGGAAGCCCGCTGCTCTGTATTCTTCTACCCGCCGAATGCCAAGCGCCCAGAAATGGGGTGGCTGCCAGAGGAAAAGCAAGGCAAAGAGCAGAACCGCGCCTAGATCCACTTTGCCTGTGACGGCAACATAGCCGATAAGCGGCGGCATTGCACCGGAAATGGCACCGACCGATGTGCTCCAGGTGGAGCTTCGCTTCAGCCATAAAGTGTACACCAGCACGTAGACGATCATGCCTACGATCCCGAACACTCCGGCAAGCCATCCCGAGAAGGCAAATAGAATACCAAGTCCAAGAATCCCAAGTATGACTGCATAAATAAGTACCGTTCGCGGGGACAACTTGCCAATCGGCAGCGCCCGATTCTTGGTTCGTTCCATCTTTGTATCGAGATCACGGTCGAAGTAGTTATTAAATACGCAGGAGGAAGCCATGACCAGCATCGTCCCAAGTAATGTGAGTATTAGACTGCCGTATTGCAGCTGCCATTGTGAGGCAACCCAGAATCCGGCAAACGCTGCGATCAGGTTGGAGCGCAGTATTCCCGGCTTCGTCACGGCAACAAAATCTCTCCAGGTCGCCGCAGACTCGCCAGGCGGAGAAGTTCTTGCAGCAGCAAGAGCCGCAGACTCAGCTGGAGCGTGGTAACGAAGTTGTTTATCCACTTGTCGTTGTGCCTCCCTATTCTTCAATGATGTCTATAAAAAGAATCACAAAAAAGTCTAAAAAACACCTCTTGCTATAAACTTTATCATATCAAACCTGAAAAGTGTTTGACAAACATATGATTAAAAGCTTGTTGTTGTGACAATTCGGTGACATGAAGTCGAGTGATGCCAACTTTGCATTCGCCGCTGTTTCGTGCGAGAGCGCAGCTACAGCCAATATAAAACCAACCAATGATTTTGCCGCGTGCCGGAGGGCAACGTGTGAAGTATGCTTACGAGCATATGCTCCCGAAGTAGCTTTCTTTCAGAAAGCTTTTACTTCAGCACACTTCACACTCATGCCCTTATTAGCAGACTCTTGAGTAGGGCATTATAGTGCTAATTGCATCGCACTCTCTCTAAGACACAGATACTCAAAGCAGGTAAATAGACGACACTGCATCATCATTGGGGATACCCCAATTTCAACAAGCCCACATAGCAAGGGTATTTCAGCGGATTAAGCAAAACCCGCCAAGTACGTATGCGCACACCTCGCACCGAGCGCAGCTTCCAGCGCGCGGTGTTTCGCAGCATGACGGTGATCCGTCGACCGCATGAAAATATGGATCGTACGCATCCAGTGAAAAAAGTTACCTTAAATTCAGTGAAAATAATAGAAAAGCGGATATAGTGAAATTTCTGTACTTAAAGTTGACTAAAATGTGGGTTTGGCTAGATACTGGCGATCTAAGGTAAGTTTTTTCACTAAAACTGGGTTCGAGCGTCAAATGAAGAATTTAAGGTAAGTTATTTCATTGGAGCGTGGTTGGATAAGGCACGATCAGAATGAGGTTGGTCAAGTAGAGCGGATGAAGCTCGGAGAAAACTTCAGTTCTGGCAGGACAGGGCGAAGCTTTGGTGCAAGGCCGGAGCATCATTAGGCCGGGGAGCAACTCTAGCGCGAGCTTACCCTGCTTGTATGATGCCGCGGGCTGCAAGCTTGCTGTAATACAACATGTGAGCAGGCATGTGCAAAATGTATTGCAGTTGAACTGTAAAGGCAAAGTAGTCAGGGCATAAGTGTGGAGGTAAAAGTTTTCTGTAAGAAAGCTACTTCGGAAGCATAGAGCGTTAGCGTTCGCCTTTGTGAGCGGATTTCTCCTTTGCTAGAACTTAGTCCAATTAAAGAAATCCGCAAACAACAGCGATCGTAGCAACTCTTCACACGTTGCCCCTTTAACTCGCCTTCTTTTCAGAAAGCCCCTGCTTTGCAGTCCTTACATTCAATAAGGAAGAAAACCCATAAGCTGCTGCACATCAGTCAGCGTTTTCTCTGCCATTTCAGAGGCTTTCTCAGCGCCTTGACGCAAGATACTGCGGATTTCCCCAGACTGCCTGATATCCCGATAACGCTGTTGTAGCGGCTCAAGTTCGCTTACAACCACTTCGGCCAGATCCTTTTTGAACGGTCCGTACATTTGTCCTTCATACCGCGCTTCGACCTCAGCAACAGACAATCCAGAGCACTGACTGTAAATGGTGATCAGATTGCTTACCTCTGGCTTGTTCGCAGGATCGAATCTCACTTCCCGTCCGGAATCCGTCGTTGCACGGCTGATCTTCTTCCGAATTTCATCCGGAGTGTCCAACAAGGCAATCATGCTGCCAGGATTCGGATTGCTCTTGCTCATCTTCTTAGAGGCATCGTCCAAGGACATAATTCTGGCCCCAACCTTCGGAATGTAGGGCTCAGGCATTTTGAAATATTCACCATAACGGCTGTTGAATCGTCCGGCAAGGTCCCGGGTAAGCTCCAAATGCTGCTTCTGATCTTCTCCTACCGGTACCAGGTCAGCATTATAGATCAGAATATCGGCGGCCATCAATGCAGGATAGACGAACAGGCCAGCTCCTACGGATTCTTTACCTGCCGACTTATCTTTGAACTGGGTCATGCGTTCCAGTTCACCCATTGAAGTTAAAGTCGTAAGCATCCATCCCAACTGAGCGTGCTGACGAACATGGGACTGCATATAAACATTGGCTTTGGCAGGATCGATTCCGGCTGCCACGAACAGGGCCGCCACGGACTCGGACTGCTCCCGTAAATCAGCCGGATTCTGCGGAACCGTAATAGCATGAAGATCTACAACCATGAAGTTGCAGACATGATCATGCTGAAGTGTAACGAAGTTTTTCAGTGCACCGATATAATTGCCTAGTGTTAGCTTCCCGCTTGGCTGGATGCCGGACAGTACTCTTTTCATAACCTAATTCCTCCATTCATATGCTGGGCTGCACTTAAATAAATACAAAAAAACTCACATCCGCAAGGGACGTGAGACCGTGGTGCCACCCTATTTTACCGAGCTTCTGAATCTGACAATACTTTACTTCCAGCTGCCCAGCCTTTGGAACTCCATAACGCGGAGTCAAACGGCCGACATAATTGAGAAGACGTTCATCTTCCGTTCTGTTCGGCACTCAAGGGTCCATTCAGCCAGATGCTTCCACCGGTTCACAGCAACCACCGGCTTTCTGAAGGAGAGGCTTCTATACTTACTTATCCCTGTCAACGTATTTACAATATTCACTGATTTGTCTATGATCATCATAAATGGCCTAAATAGTCATGTCAAATCCATTTTTCGTCCAGCGCAAAAAGTGTTATTATAGTTTAAAGCTTATAGAAACCGATTATGATGTGGGAAAAGGAGCAAAGATATGAAGAAAGTGACCAAAGGGCGATGGAATGGGTACGATACGTATATCCTGCATAGCCGCGAACTTGAAGTCACACTGCTACCCCGTCTTGGCAACAACGTCATTCGTATTTGGGACCATGTTCATGAGCGCGACATCCTTCGTCATCCGGAGGAGCAAGAACTGGATTTCTACCTGCAGAAGCCGTATCATTTCGGGATCCCGGTGCTGATTCCGCCCGGACGGATCCGCCGCGGACAATTTACTTATGCCGGCCAGTCTTATCAATTTGATCGCAATACCGCTAATGACAATCACATTCACGGCTTACACCGGACTCAGGCCTGGTGTGTAAGCGACATCGATGAGGACGAGGACGGATGCGCGATCACAACCGAATTCCTGACCTCTGATGATCCAAATTGGATGCGCCAATATCCGGAGCCCTTAAAGCTGGAGATGACAATTCGGCTTCAAGGAACATCCCTGACGCAAACCTACAAGGTTAGCCATCTTGGCTCTTCCCCTGCTCCCTTCGGATTAGGACTCCACACCTGGTTCCTGATCGACGGTGCCCCGGAAGCTTGGACACTGAAGGTTCCCGTATCCGGAATTTACCTGTCTGACGAAGAGATCATTACGACAGGCGAGACAGCCCCGTTGGGAGAGCTTGAAGCGCTCAATGAAGGATTGAATCTGAAGGGTACAAATTTTGACACGATGTTGAAAATTGGCGATCTTCCTGTCAAGGCAGAGCTTGTCCGTGATGATGGCTACGGGTTGATCTACTCTGCGGATCCTGCCTACTTTAAGCATTGGGTATTATACTCCAAGGGAGAGGCTGATCAATTCATATGCGTGGAGCCTTATACCTGGCTGCCGGATGCTCCTAATTTAGGCCTTCCAAATGAGGAGACAGGACTGATTGATCTCCAACCAGGACAGAAATTAGATCTGACGGTGAAGCTGGATATCGTTCATCCGACTGAAGAAACTCAGCCTTAGAAACAAGTTACGTCTGCATCTCTATTGTCCATTAAATATTGCTTCTGTCAGGGCCGCTCGTCCAGCAATTCTGCTGTGCGG
Source organism: Paenibacillus apis (assembly GCF_018333295.1). Classification (NCBI taxonomy): domain Bacteria; kingdom Bacillati; phylum Bacillota; class Bacilli; order Caryophanales; family Paenibacillaceae; genus Paenibacillus; species Paenibacillus apis. The sequence goes on along the minus strand of NZ_BORS01000011.1, from coordinate 1,401 downwards.
GCGGCTTTTTAGTATGCCTGCTCATAGGATTACGGCTCTACTCTTCAAAGATGCAATAATTACCACTACTTTTGTATGACAGAGAACCGAATATTTTGCTCTCGAAGAACCATACTAACATCACAAAGGACGAAGGAGGTGACAAACATGGCAGGACAAAGCCGCTCCAACAACCTTGTAGTTCCTCAAGCAACTGCTGCATTGCAACAGTTGAAAATGGAAGCAGCACAGGAACTTGGTGTAACCATCCCACAAGATGGATACTATGGGAACTATACTTCCCGCGAAACCGGATCCCTCGGGGGTTACATCACAAAACGTCTGGTACAATTGGCAGAACAGCAATTGTCGGGTCGTTCGAACCTGTAATCGGAATTTCCCTAAGTATTAAAATAGGAGGAAAGGCGGTCTGCAGTGAATGCAGGTCGCCTTTCTTTCCTTATGCACTGGATGATTCCTTGTATGTATGTGCGGAGGAACGGTTCGGGTAGCGCTGAATCAATAGGTTAGCCATGTTATAATTCGATTCCAGCGTGGCATCCATCATCAGCTTGTCTTTCTTTACTGTAAAATCAAAGCTGATCTCGCCGTGCGTCCAATATCTTTTGAATCTCAGCGATTCCAACGCCATGGTTCGCAGGTTGTCCAGCTGTTCAGAATCCAGTCCATCGCCTTCTTCCATCAAGCTGCCGTCACGCCCTGCAATGGGATTGTGGCGAACGCCAAACTTACCGATCACGTTATTGCGGATTTGTACGAATACAGTCCCGGAGTTCATCGAGCCAAGCTCAATCTCCAGTTCTTTAAATACAATATCCATTTGTCTCGCCAGAGACAGATTGTCCGTGTTTATCATCATTACACCTCCTCTCTCAAGATTTTCCCTTTTAAGGGGTCATAATCCATTATAGAGCAATAAATTACATCTTTCAACAATATTAAACATATTTTAGGAGGCAGGAAATAGAAATAAGGGCTACAAAAATCGCACTTTGGCTGATGGATGTGTAGCTTTTTTTATTCGGATTTTCGCACAACTGACCTTGCAAGATACCGCGCGGGATTTTAATGCTTTTTTGCACTTATTAGCTCCACCCTGGCTCTAGCTCCTTCGGAGACGATTTTTGCATGAATTTCCGTACAAACTCCGAACTGGCGATTTTAATGCAGAAAGTCACTAAAATTACTGATGGCGGCGTTCAGGTGACCATTTTAGTGCAGAAAGTCATTAAAATTCCTGATGGCGGAGCTCGGGCGACCTTTTTAGTGCAGAAACTCCAAGGCCCCCTAATTAAACTGGAGTCTCCCTGCCCAATAATTTAAACTTAGGACAAAGGGAGATGATCGGTATGGGAAAAAGGCTGAATGAAGAAAAACGTTTACAAGTTGTGAAAGAAGCGA
>NZ_BORS01000010.1:0-230099 GCF_018333295.1 Paenibacillus apis | reverse complement strand
ACCATGTAAAGCGAATGACTGGGCAATTGCTCCCCAAAATCACCTTTGAAGTACCCGAATTGCGGTTTGTTTGCAGAACTAAAGGACAGGGTAGTACATTTTTACACAGAAAATAGACAGTCTCATTCTAGCCTCTTAGCGGACTTTTTCTCATGATTCGAAGGGTTAACGGACATTTCGGGCGCTTAGGACGCTCAAACGACTCTGGTTCACTCGATTCTACTCTCTAAGCAGCCAAAATGTCCGTTACAATTCTGGCTCATCCAAAGGCGGCCCGTAAGGAGACATAATGTCCGTTGGACCAACTACTTACTAAATAAGAATATTCAGAACATCACGCTCGGCTGTAACGTAATCTCAAACGCCCGGCCCCATTTGAAATTCGGATCATTCAGCTCTAAGTCTGCACCCGTATAGGCGGCCAGAGTCCAGGTTGAGCCATGAATTTGCTTCACGTTAGCCGCTGCCGAGGTGCTGTCGGCTCCAACGAAGGCCTTCCTGCTCGCCAGAGCCGGAGTATGAGCTTGCATCTGCTCTCGCAGCATCGTAAGCAAATGGCTGTAATCCTCCGGTGAATTAAAGAGCAGCATATGCTGGTCCGCAAAATTCTGAGGTATGTTGCTGTATCGGGCATGGCTTCTGGAATACGCTCTGATCTCGGCGATCGTCACCGCCTTATAGTAGTAATCCTTCAAGAAGCGCTTGAACAATAGGGACCCGTGGGCCTGAAGTGCCTTCTCCAAAGCAGATTCTTGCGTCTCCGTAACGAGGAAGGCATATCTCGCTTGAGCCATGCCCAAGGCGATGCCGATCTTGTTACCCGCGGTGTTCCAGCCGCTATAGCCCAGAAGCCGCCCGGTTACAGGTTGCTCCAGCAGAGCATCTGTCACGGCGGCATTCGCCGCCCCTTGTCCCACAAAATCAATGGCAAGCGTGGCCTGCGAATTATCGCCGTTGGTTTGTATTCGGTGAACGGCGTTGCTTGCTTCATCAGCGCCCGTAATGGCGATAATCTCGATGTCCGGTGCTTCGGCCACGTGCCTGCCACCGACCATATCGATGTGGCGAAGCAGATTATCATGTACACTCATGTATTCATATGGGTTGATGATTGTGGAGCCGTCCGGACCGTAATATTGAATCGAGAATCGTTGCTTTCCTCCATTTCGATACAATTGATTCGCCATTCGGGCGACGAGAGCGTGGCCTAATCCATCCGCATCCGGCAGAATGACAGCGCGGTCCGGATTTTGTCCGCCCCGTCCATCCAGCGCATGATCAATAAATTGTTCCACGAAGCGGATTTCGTTGATTTGTACCCCCTGCGTGTTGGCATCGTCCACACCAATAGCGAGAAAATCGATAAACCCTGGACGGGTTAACTGATCGAGAATGTAATGATTGGTTTTAAACTTATGCCGCCGGGTGTTGTAATACGCCTCTTTATCAAAATGGGTTGTGCTTCCGTAAGGCTCACCCGTGTCTGAAATGTTGTAGTCTGACAGAATATCGTCAAAGCGGGTGCATGAGCGGCGCGGCCGCCCCATCAACTCACGGGATTCCACATATGCGTCATAAGTCAAGCCTTCCACATAAGTCGTGGTAGCCAGTCTCATGATGGTATCGAGAACATACACAGGCTTGCTTGGGTATCGCTGCTTAATCCGGCGAATGACATCGAGCAGACGGGTTACCGATCGATCATAGTCTGGATAATCACCGCTATCGCATTCACGCAGGCGTCTACTGCCGATGAGGCCCCCGTAAGCCAGCATATCCGTAGAGATAATAAATCCATCCACCGATGCCGCACGGTCTAGAATGAACTGCCGAAGGTTTGCCGTGTTCCCATAGATCGGTTTGCGGGTGCCAAGAATTTCGGAGCCTGAGGTGATAGCCACGGTGTCCAGGCCATTTCGGAGGTCTGCGCTGCTTGGGGTAATCAAGTTCAAACCGGCCGAGCAGCCTTGTCTGACAACATCATCCAAATTGACGGGACGATCATCCAGAGGGACATACAATACGTTTTTCATGTGCTGTTTCTCCTTTCAAGTTGGTTGGCCCTGATGAAGGCCTTCACTTATAAAGATGTTTTTACCCACTTAAAAACAACCTGCTCTCCAAATTTATTTCATCTCCGCTTAAAACAGCACTAATATCCCGATAACAAACGGCCCATATAGTGAAAGGTATAGACGTCTAGACCATTAAAGGGAAGGAGGTTATTTGAACACTTGAACAGGCTAAGGGCAATGCCCAAATATGGTTTGCTGGCTCTGGTATTAACGGTGACATTGTTCCCGATCTATTGGATGCTCGTTATGGCGATGCAGCGGTCGGCGGATGTGCTCACTGACGTCACGCTTTGGCCGAAATCCATCACCTTGGAGCACTTCATCAACATTTTTGCAGAGGATCATTACTTCATTCCATTTATCAATAGCTTTATAGTGACGGCGGTGTCCTTGCTCATTGTGCTGGCTTTTGGGCTATCGAGCGCCTATGTACTGGGGAGAAAAGCCTTTCGGGTCCCGTTCAAGCGAACGCTGCTCATTTGGATTTTGCTAGTCCGGGTGCTTCCGCCTATCGCCTTCGCGCTCCCGCTTTACATACTAATGAATGATGCCGGATTGCTGAATACGAAGATTCCGGTCATCCTGGCGCATGTGCTGGTAAATCTACCCTTTGTCATCTGGTTTATGGTGACCTTCTTTTATACCGTGCCGGAGGAGATTGAAGAAAGTGCCAGGATTGACGGAGCTTCCGATTTTCTTGTGTTCTATAAGGTGGTATTGCCCCTGGTATTGCCGGGGATTGCCGCAGTGACCATTCTATCGTTTATGGATTCATGGAATGAGTATTTGTACAGCGTTATTTTCATTCAAAGTCCGGGTGACTTCACCATTCCGCTCAAGTTAGCCACCTTGAACAGTGAACAGGAACTGACGGAGTGGGGAAAAGTTGCGAGCGGTGGAATTGTATCCATGGTGCCGGTGATTTTGACAGCGGTATTTATGCAGAAGCATTTAATGAGCGGCCTTACGGCCGGTGCGATTAAAGAATAGGAGGATGAGAGAAATGAAGAAAAGTTTAGGAATCGTGCTTAGTGCCGTTATGGCGGTTGGTCTGCTCGCCGGATGTCAGTCTGGCGGATCGGACAAGCTGGTGATCGCAGCAAGGGGCGGTTCGCATGTCACGGCGATGGAAGCGGTGAAGGGAGCGTTTGAACAGGAGCATAACGTCACCGTTGAAATTGTTGGACTGGAAGCAGCGGACCTGAAGCAAAAGGTATCTCTGGACGCCAAGAACAAGAAGGGCGCTTACGACCTGATTATGGCTGATGATCCGTGGATGCCTGAATTCAGTGAAGCTGGTCTATTCGCTAATCTGTCTGAGCTGGATGTAGAGGCGGATGCCGATTTTGAGGAATCCTCACTGGCTCTTGGCAAACATCCTTACGACACCGGGGAACTGTATGCCCTGCCGTTTGCGGGCAATGTTCAATTGTTCTTCTATAACAAGGAACTGTTCAACAAGCACGGCTATAACGTGCCAGGAAGCTGGGAGGAAGTGCTGAATATGGCTGAGGAAGCCCATGCGGCAGATGGTGTCGCAGGTTACGTTATTCGCGGCCAACAGGGCAACCCGATCGTTTCCGATTTCCTGCCTATCTTCTGGGCTTACGGCGGACAAGTCTTTGACGAGAACTGGAAAGCAGAAGTGAATTCCGAGGCAGGGCGTGATGCGCTGAATACTTATATCCGTCTGCTGGCTGTGGGCGAGAATTACGAGACGACGGACATCGTCAGCTCCTTAGCGGAAGGACGCGGGGCGATGGCACTAGGCTGGCCTTCGTGGTTCATCTCTGGAGAGACGGCCCAAGCGGACTATGCCCCCATTCCATCCAAAGCAACCGCTAGTGGAGAATCGATGTCCACCGGGATGATCGGGAACTGGATGATGGGTGTGGCAGCTAATTCCCAGAATCCAGAGCTTGCGGCCCAGTTCCTCACCTTTATTACCAGCGCGGAAAGTCAGAAGACCATGGTAGAGCATGGCGGTGTGCCTACTCGCAAGAGCGTTTATCTGGATAGTGAGCTTGCTGCCAAGTATAAGCATTTCCCGGTCCAGCTTGAAGCTCTGCAAAATTCGCAAGCCCGGCCCAGAACACCAAAATGGTCTTTGGCAGAAGAAGCGCTTGGAGCCGAATTGTCGGCGGCTATCGCTGGAACCAAATCGGTAGAGGATGCTTTAGCAGCAGCCAATCAAGCGATGGACCAGGTTATGCAATAAGGAGCGAAGATATTGATGGATATAAAGGAGCGGTATACCTTTGACTAGTAAGCGGCGGTTTCAAGCAGCGATGCTGGCTCCCGTCATCGTGCTCTTGATCGGTTTGACCGTGTTTCCCTTCATCTATACGGTGGCGAACAGCTTTACCGATTATTATTACCTGGCCGCGGAGTCCAAGCAGTTTGTTGGCTTAAGCAATTATATGAAGATTCTGAACGATGACCTGTTCCAGCGGGCCGTCTGGAATACAGTAAAATTTATGCTCCTGGCCGTTTCGATTGAAACGGCTCTGGGGCTCGGTATTGCGCTGCTTGTGGAGAGCATGAAGCGGGGCCTGCGGCTGCTGAGAGTGACATTGCTATTGCCGTCCCTGCTGCCGCCGGTTACGGTGGCGCTGGTGTGGCAAATGATGCTCAGCAATCATAACGGGATCATTAACCACTTGCTGTCGATTTTCGGCATGGGTCCCTTTAATTTCCTGATGGATATTAGGCTGGCCTTTAATGCGATTTTGCTCATCGATATTTGGCAATGGACTCCGTTTGCGTTCTTGCTGCTATATGCTGCATTGCAAGCCATCCCCAGGTCGCAATATGAGGCGGCAAGGGTGGATGGAGCAGGCGGGTGGAAGGTATTCGCTCATATTACATTGCCCCACTTATGGCCGGGCTTGCTGCTTGTCGTGCTGCTGCGGACGATCGATACCTTCCGGTTGTTCGACAAAGTCAACATTTTGACAGGCGGAGGGCCTGCCAACTCGACCACGACAGTTACGCAATATATTTACCGGCATGGGGTGTACAATTTGCAGTTTGGATATAGCGCTGCGGCTTCCATCATTATGGTGCTGCTCGTGCTGGCCTTCTCCATCGCTTATATCCTGCGTTCCATTCGGGGAAGCCAGTAACAAGGAGTACAAATATCCAAAGCTCTTGGAAGCTTTACAGAGAGAACTATTGGAACCCAAGGAAATTTGAAGGAATCGGGGACGAACCTATTGATTGGCTACCAACACATCAAACAAGAGATCGAGAAAATGATCGACAACCGGTTATGGAAAGTAGGGCAAAGACTGCCCTCTGAATACGAATTGGCGAAGTATTTCAATGTAAGTCGAGAAACGCTGCGCGCCGCCATCAAGCTGCTGGAGCAGGAGGGCAAGCTGTTGGTGAAGCATGGCATTGGCACCTTTGTCATTAAGCCCCTGCCCGTCATTCCAAGCCGTCTGGAGGTCCTTCAGAGCACGGGTACGATGATTAAGCTAGCCGGGCTGACCGAGGCGGATACAAAAGAAATGATCGGGGAGGTGGTGTGCAAAAAAGAATGGGCCGATGCTTTGAATATTGCGGAGGATTCCAGTGTAGTGAAGCTGGAGCGGGTTCGTTATGCCGATGGAGAGGCGGTCGCTTACTCCATTAACATTATGCCGAAGGAATTGGTGGAAGACGCCTTCGAGCGTGTGAATTTCTCCGGATCTTTATTTGGATTTCTGGAGGAGACCTGCAAGATTCACATTGCCAGAGCCGATACGGAGTTGCTGGTACCTCTCAAGCAGGATAAGTATGTCAGACGGTTGCAGATGGATGAGGAAGTCGACACCCCCGTTATTTTAATGAAGCAATTGCACTATGACGAGCGGAACCGGGAAGTCTTGTATTCATTTGACTATTTGAGAAATGATATTTTCAATTTCTGGATTCGCAGGGAACGGAAATGACAACCTTTTAATCCGAAGGAGTGGTTATCATGAGCAAGCAGCTAATTTGGGGAAGGGCGGCATTAACGGCGTTCATGGGGGCAGTTCTCTTATGGTCTCCGATTTCGGCCGGCGTTATGGCGGAAGCCCCCCTTTCGATCAACTCCAACTCGTATAAGGCATTTCATGATACTTATGATGAACAAGACCCGGACCGCAAGTTTCTTCGAGCGCTGGATACCCGTTTCTACAATGTGGAACTTGATATCATGGTCGACTCTGGCCATAGCACTTACTCCGGTCCGCAATATCCCGACTATTTGCAAGGCCAGATCAAATTGTACGTTAAGCACGATGCTGCTGCACAGCCGAATACACGGAATCTTTATCAATATTTCGAAGAGGTTGTAGCCCAGATTGAGCGTAATGGTGGAAGCGTACATGGTGATGGGCAGAGTATCGTTATCAATCTGGATATGAAGACTGCTAACAATCCTGATTATGCGCAAATTGCCCGCTCGCTGCAAGCGATACTGGAGCATTATGACGCGCTGATGACCTCCGGGAATGTTGGGGATGCGGGCAGCTTTACCGAACATGCTATCACCGTTTGCCTTTCCGGCTCTGAGGGTTTGAAGAGTGCTTATTTTGATTATATCTCCGGCACGACGGGTAAACTGCTGGCCTTCAAGGACGAGGTGTACAGTTTGACGGACGGGCGGCGGGGGAATCCTGCTGATTATTTTCCAAACGATGCGGATATCTATCATCGCTTCTACGCTATCCACTGGAAGCATATTGAGAGCGGCTTCGACCTGCTAACTCCAGGGAACTGGTCTCAGGATGAGGAGGAACGTTTGGAGGAGATGCTGCGGATGGCCACGGACAAAGGATATACACTCCGCTTCTACAGCTTGAACGGCAATGAGGGGGCTTGGCACTATAAGTTCCCGAATGGCGATGGGGATGCTGCACAGCGCTGGACACAATTTGCTTATATGAATCATAAGCTGGGTACCCGTCACTTCGTATCCACAGATTCCTATGAAGCGATAACCAAGGTGTTCGACCGCTTCCTTGTGCCTCTAAGAGATTATAATCATAGGGTCGAAAAGGCAGGAGGCACGCAAAGCGGCACTGATGTCTCCGTCTCCTTAACGAGCGACAATCGCGTGGTCGAGGTACACAAGGCGGAAGGGCTGCTGAACAATAACCTGTGGTACTCTGTCGGCAGCATTCAGGACGATGGATATATCCAGTGGTTGACGAACAAGCGGATTGATCCAAACGGCAGCAGCAAGAACGGTATTCAGCCGCATAGTGATGTGACTGAGGTTAACGGCCAGCACATCGTAGTGCAAGTGAATCAAACGGATGGGACTGGCTCAGGTTTATGGGCTAATATCGGGCGACTGGAAGCGGACTCAACGATGACATGGATGACTAATGAGCGCATTGCCATAGGCGGCCAGCACACCGAGGGCTCCTGGCCTCATGTGGCAATCGACGGTGATCGTATCGTACTCGTTTACCTGAACGGGGGCAAGCTGCAATATCAGGCAGGATTGATCAACCCGGACAACTACCAAATCGCGTGGCAGCATACAGGCTCCATCCTTGATCAAAGAGCGGAAAGACCGGATGTTGCTTTCCAGAATGATCAGCTTGTCGTGGCCTATCAGAATAATGGGCGCCTGAACTACACACTGGGTACCTGGAATGAAGATGGTTCAATAACCTGGGGAACGACAGGAGATATGCAAGGGCAAAATGGTAATGATCCGACGGTTGCATTCGTAGGCAACGATAAGGTCATTGAGCTGCATACCAGTGAGAACACCGGCTTGATTTGGTACAACATTGGCGAAATTCGGGGAAATGCGATCGAATGGGTTCACAATTATATTTGGGATTCTGGAAGCTCCTCCAAGCCAAGCGTAGATTATCAAGCATCAAGCAACACATTGATCGATCTTCATAAGGCAGGAACGAATGATGCGTTATGGTATAACAGCGGCAAAATTCATATGCCCTAACCTGAGACGGGTGCTATTCTAGCTGTAGAGATGCATATGAAGGAGCCTGGCCTAATGTTGATTGCCCCGCAGGGATGAATGATGGGAGAGCATGTTTTTAATGAAGCGGCGTTAACACCGTTTTGTTAGGCATGTATTCTAAATTCAATTACAGGGTATGCAGACAGCCATGGTGACGACCACGACCACTATTCTGCGGATACCTGACGGTATCCGTTTTTTAATGGAGGAAAAAACCGCATCTCTTCACTTTTACGCTTAGTCTGCTATCCTCTTAAATGATGAACGGAGGAAATTACATTGGGCAGAGCAACATTGGAAAAAGAAATTTTGAGCTGCTTGCAGATCAACAAGATGATTATCGACAATTCTCTATTTGATAAGGAACAGCTTAAGCAAGCATTGGCGGAGGTGTTGGTCAAGTGAACCTATTCCAAGGTAATAGGGTTAAGTTAACAGCATTAACGGAACAAGATGCGGAGATTTACGCAGACTGGAGCAACGACTCTGAGTATCTTCGCAACCTGGATACGGATTATGCTCGTCCACGTAGCGCTGAAGGGTATAAATCGGATATTCAAGCCACGATTTCGGATCTTACACAAATGGAATTTGGCATTAGGCAAGCTTGGGAAGAAACTGAAGAAAAAGGATGCTTTTGAACTCGCGCCAGAACTGTTAGATGATTATACAAAATCAATAAGAGATGGAAGTAGATATGGACCGGATTTTAAACCAGCCGTGGCGAGTGTTGCAGTTGATGCTACTAAAACGTCTCGGAATCTATCAAAATAATCCAAGTATTGTGAACATTGAACTGAAGAGTCCAAATGAATATGTAGAATTCTATAGGCAAAAGTTAACTGATGACTATATAGATGAACTAGTGGCTTATAATCCATCATATTTTTCAGGAAAGAATATAAAATCCGTTAAAGAAGAGATGGGGAAATTAAGAGATTTAATTCAAAAGTCAAAAGATGAGGCAGCTTCTAAGGGGAAATATTTCAAGAATAATGAGTTAGAACCGAGCATGCAAAAGAACTGGCTTGTGGAAAATTGTGCTGAGGTATGGGCGGTTAGAGATGCTATTCTCCAAGGTGCAAAAATTAAAAATCTTGTGTTGAGATCCGTAACTGTTGGTACGGGGCTTGTTAAAGCCTTTTGTAATAATAATTGTAGAATAATGTTTGAAGATTTTATGAACTCAATGGATTAGGAGAGATTTAGTTGAACATAAGCAATGAAACTTTGAAGATTTTAACTGATTCAGGATGGTATGAAGGAAGGAAAATTGATATAAAAGAATTCAAAAATAATTTAGAGGAAAATGGTTATACCGTTTTTCAATCAGTAAAGGATTTTATTGAAGAATTTGGAGATTTAGTTTTAAAGGACACTATAAATGAAGAAGTTCATGATACAAGTGTGAAGTTTACTAGTTACTATGCTAACGGTAGTTTCAAATCAGAGGAAAATTATGCTCAAGAAAGATTAGTTCCTGTAGGGAAAATTGACAGTGATTATTTGATATTGTTTGTTTCTGAAAGTGGAAAAGTGTATTGTAGTACTGGAAAACTGGGGGACTCTGCGATGGAAGCATGGGAGAATTTAATTAGTGGCAATGGGGGAACTCCGTGGGGGGAATCTTAGTTTACACTGTGTAAACTAGCTAGCTATTTAATTAATTTTTTTATTAGACGGATTGTAATATGAAGTATGACATCTACCGGGATAATTGGTAAATTATCAAGCTAAGCGTGAAATCTTTCAGGAGATGTAATATTGACTTTCCCCATCCCGAAAATGTTTTGTTGAGTTTCGTATCTTTAGTCTTTCTTTTGAGCTAAAAAGCCTATTTCAACTCAAATGAGATGAAGTAATATTTGTAGCTAGAACAAGTCCCGCGCTGTGTGGATCACCAAAGTATAAATAAGAAAGATGAGAGGCTTTTAGGACTTTACGCAACCACAAGTAGCTATCTGTCACATATACAGCCTAACGCTCATGAACAAGATAGCCAAGTGTTACAGCATATTCTAAATCCTTCTCATCATAGGGACCTAAAACAATACAAATACTTTGTATCACGAGGAAGTCACCTTTCTATAAAAAATAGGAATAAATATGCTCACTGTACGTATAAGCGTACGTCATCTAATTGAATTAGATCGTACGCTTACGAGTACAGTCAACGCATAAATGGAATGGGGGATTGAAAATGAAACAAGTGAGGATAACCCTTGGGAATCTGTTAGAGCAAAGAGGAATGAGCATCAGCGGTATTCAAAGGTTAAGAAATGAAGGATTGAAGCTGAAAGATGTTAAACAGTTACTTGATATTTTTGAAAGGTAAGGAGGATACAAAATGTCCTATACACATATTATGGAAATTGGCTATAGCAAGAGCCATGACAAACTAGGATGTATTATTGTAGGGGGAGCTGACCCAATATTTTCCTCAAATAACACGAAGCTGCCTTATCTTGTGGATAAATATATTATGGTTAAAACTACAAACGAAGAATTGCAATTTAAAGTGAAGAAGATGAATGTTTCAACTTCTATATCTGGGATGATCAATATTGGAATTACTATTTATGATTCAGAAGATTTTTCAAAGATTAAAACTGGAAATCATGTTTTTGTTTTATTGGATGATAATCAAAGTGCAGAATTATAAAAGCTATATGGCGGATTGTAAAAAACTTATCGCGACAGTTTTTGGACAAATGTTTTGTGTACAGAGTTGCCGACTTAATGTATGCATATAATTTGCTAAGGCCTAAGCTAACTCATAGTCGAATTGGCTATAGGCTTTTTTTCTGTTCGATTCTGTTGCCTATGCGTTGAATGGGCTAAAGGAAAGTTTCTAGGAGCGGTAAGTGGTGCCATCTTCGGACCTGGAGCCGCCATCGGAACAGCGTTTGCCCTTAAGGTGGGTATGGCCGGGGCGGAAGGCGCGTTCAGTAGCATTATGGATCAGGTGCTGCGCGGGGAGAAGATTAACTGGAAGACCGTAGCGATGGATGCCGGGATTGGTATGGTGACCTTAGGCGTGCTGGATAACAAGTATGCCAAGAAGCTGGGCAGTTTTATTGGGAAGATTGGAAATAAGATCAGCCCCGCTTCCATTAAGTCCGGGATATCGAAGGGTATGGATAAAGCGGCAGTAGGATACCAGAAGGCGCTGGAGAAGCTCAGTGATGCAGGCAGTGTGCTTGGGAAGAAGATGAAAGGCTTCCCTAAGGTACTGGATGTACCCTTTGATGGGAATAGTAAGTCAGGAGCAGATAAAGGGATCGAAAGAGGTTTTGATCCACCAACATTTTACTCTGTTATAAATGAATCTGGTGGAACTGTGCATGTATCTACTGATAAAATACTACAGAAGCATTTTTCTAGTATTCTTGACGAAGCAAATAGGAAAATTAATCTGTTAACTGGGGCACATGGCACAATAGATGGCACTCTTATTCGTGAACCCCAAATTTTTCGATGAGGATTTAGCGAGATGGGGAGATCATGCCAATGTTAATATATTTGATATTAATGATATACCGAAAGAAAAATTAAGTGAAATAGTAAATGGTGAAGGCACGATTATTTGTGCATGGTGTTATAGTGAACGCTCGAAGAATATATTAAAAGCTATGGATTTGATTGATTAATATATTAAATGAAATGGAGAGTTATAGATGACTGAGTATTATAAAGATTTAACTTATTATTCTCTTCATCATTTTGAAAATGCGCAAAATATTGGATGGATAAATGAAGTGAATGAACACAATAAGGGAGGTGTTCCAAGTGAATTTATCGATAATTTATGGTTGTATGTTAAAAGACCATTTAATGAAATCAGAGGAAATTTGAATTGTTGCCTGTGTAATGGTGAGAAGGTTCATTTTCCTACATTAACGGATTCAGTGGAGCTTTCCAAACTAGGATTATCAGAAATTCGAGTGATTAGTGAGACCGGCGAACAGAAATATGCTGCTCCCAGTATAATGCTTCATTATATAAGTGAGCATGGCTATTGCCCTCCAGAGGAATTTATAAAGGCTGTAATTAACGGACCTAAACCAGGATCTAGTGAATATCAAGCATATGAAGAACGTTACAATATTGAGTCTTTATGGGGAGAATCAGATGAAACAGTAATTATATCTGAGAAATTAAGAATCGGCGCCTTGAATAATAACAGAAGTTTAATACATGATAATTCTACTTACTGCGACATCATTACAAGAGATGGCTCATTATTAAATGTTGCAATTAAATCAAAACATATAGAATTGGCCAAGGATTTGATTTTGTTGGGAGCTGATTTGAATAAGTTCAGCGGAATTGAGTTGAATAATGCAGTTTTTGAGTTAGAGAATGAAGTTGTACAATTGTTGTTATCACATAAAATTATGATAAATGTAAGTACACCAAAACTAAATCCACTTTTTACTGCTATTCGTAAAGGCAACTATGAAGCATCTAAGCTTCTGTTGGAGAACGGGATAAATGCTAATCTAAAATATACGAATGAATTCATGAAAAATATGGACGCTTATACTCTTGCAAAACACTCAAATCGAGAGCAAATTGTTGATTTACTTAAGGAATATTTTTGAAAAAAAGACTTTGACATCAAAAAAGCTTTTCCTACTTAAGACTGTGAGTATGGAAAAAGCTTTTTGTATAATGAAGGCAGAAAATGTTTATTCTGTTTTATATACTATAAGAAATACTAATGATGGTTTTTACTATTATGCCAGTGAATCAATGGGCTTGGTCCCGCTAGAGTCAGTAACATTTCTTGGTGACGACGACATTGAACGGAGTATTGATGAAGCTTCGTTAAGTCATTCACTAAGTTATATTGAAGGATTAAGGATAAAATTAAGATAAAAGGAAATGATGAGATGTCATTAGACAAATATGAGAAAATGACAAGTGAAGAGTTTAAAAATTTAAGTGATGAAGAATTTAATGAATATTTAAAATTGAAGAAAGAAGATATTCCAAGACATTATCGTAAATTAGAGGAAATTACAATAGAAACAGTATTAGCACCAATGGAAGTTATTAAAATAGCCAAACAGTACCATCAAGAAAATGAATTGGAAGGCACGATTAATGAACAAATAGAAAATTTGTTTTTTGATGAAGCCTATACGTTTAAAGTAGATCCAGAAAATAGAGAGAATGATGATATTCGACCTGCTTGGAGAGTTAATGTAGATTTACAACCAAATCCTTTTTTGTTTGAAGAGTATACTTTAATTGTATCGGACCGAGATAAAGCAGTAATGGGTATGTTAGACCCTAACGGACATCCGGTAACACAAAGCTAAGTGAGTTATTTTTGCAAAATGCTATGCGAATGAATATTCATATTCATTTTCCGAAAATTTGTTTCGATTCAATCATTCAAAGAAGCTTATCCCAGAGAGTTGGGATAAGCTTTTTTGCGCTCATTAAACAAAATACTTATGCACCCTACCTCCAAAAGAAAGGAGCATGAATCGGATGGGAGAGGCGTGAGTGCATCGTATACGCTGGATATCGAGAAGCGCAAGCGGACTTTTTCAGAGGAGCAGCAGACATGTAGCGCCTTGATCGGGAAAGTGCTGCAGGCCTATCCGGGCAGTGATATGATCTATTACACCGGGGGCGGCGAGGCGGTCGGGGAGCCGATTTTGCAATATGAGGAGACGGATTGGGAGCTGTTGCAGCGTCTGGCGAGCCGCTTACAAGCAGTTGTGGTCTGTGATATATTGGAAGGAAGCAGCATGTCTCAAGCTGCACTTTGGCATGGGAGCTGCCGCAGGATGTAAAGACAGAGAACCTTTTAACTAATAATAAGGTTGTGATACCTATGTATAGAATGAAGGTCGATAATAAATATGGTTTTATTGATAGGATTGGGCGCTACATTATTGAACCTCAATACAAAGATGCTTACGATTTTAGCGATGGACTTGCTTGGGTACGGACATTCGATGGCAAGAAGGGATATATAAATAAAGATAACAAGATGATAATAGAAGTAGAAGCTGATTTTTATGGGGATTTTCATAACGGTTTAGCTCAGATATCTAAAAATGGAACTGATTATTGTATTGATAAATATGGAGAAGTTGTTACCTTGCCATTATATAACAAGATTCATGGGATTAATGCAGACCAAACGATCGTTGTTGAAGTAGATGAAAAAATGGGGCTGATTAATCATATCAATGAGTATATTATTCGTCCTGAATGGGATTACTTAGGGACGATTTCAGAAGGCTTAGCAGCTGTAAGAAAAGACGGGAAAGTTGGCTTCATAAATGTTATGGGTACTATGGCTATTGAACCTGTGTTTCACTCCGCTAGTCCATTTTCTGAAGGTCTTGCTGTAGCTACTCTCGATGGGGAACATTATGGATTTATCGACTCAACTGGTGCATTTGTTATTGAACCAAAATACTATCAGTTGAAAGGATTTAGTGAGGGACTCGCAGGGTTTAGATTAAAAAGTGGGGGGAAATGGGGGTACTTGAATTTTTTAGGTGGGGTAGTGATCAAGCCCCAATTTCAAAGTATTGAACCATTTTATGGTGGTTTAGCAGATGTGGTGAATAAAGACAAAACAGGTTTTATTAATCAAAAGGGAAAGTACGTTATTAATAATGTGTTTTTGACAGCTAAGTCCTTTCGGGATGGCCTGGCATATGTGAATTACAACGGGGAATGGGGATACCTTGATCAGAGAGGCCGTTGGATATTGAAGCCGAGGGGATTTGATCTTTGGTAACAGGGAGTGCTTACATGAATAGGTCTCAACTTACTGCATTGGAAGCCATAAATATTGCACATGAGTACATCAACGAGCGCAACAAGTACTTTGTTCCTTGGACAATTCAAAGTGACATAAACAAATCTATTCAGTATTATGAGAAGTTTTTTGCATTGCATGGTGGTGCTTGGGTTGTTGAGATCGATTTTGTGGATTTTGATAAATTATTAGTTATTTCTGATGAAGAAAAAGGCATTTCTTTTCTAATATTCGGAATTAAAAGAAGTAAATTATCTGAAATAAATACTCTATTAACTATAGAGCGAGTACTTGAAATTTCTCGAAATTATAAATGATGAGTATCAAATAGAGGGAGTAATCAACTTCAATCATGGGGAGTCAATAGCTTTTTATGAGAGATTTGAAGGTGTTGAGGGATACACTTGGGCTGTTAACATGAAAGTACCACCTTCGCCTTTTGGTGGAGGAGATACGGTGAGTCTGATTCTTTCTGATGAACAAGCATGTGTTGCATATATGTTTGATCCATCGGGTTATCAGGTCGCACCCCATCTAGATGATGAATAAGAGTAGATAGGTAATGTTGTCGATATGGACTGGAGAAAATCTATGCTAACCTAGTAGGAGCTTGCGATGATAAATTCAAAAAAGTTTGAAGTAGCATTTAAAAGATACATAAATAATTTTGTCGAAGGAATTAAATTTGAAGATGTTAAAGAAAAATATAATATAAGTAGAAGCAAGATTGAGAAAATTATTGATCAAAATGATACAGAAAAGGACCACATATTGTTAATAAATCTAAGCAAAATCTTCTCGTACTATTTATCACTGTGGAAAAAGAATGTACTAATTGATCATAAAAACAGTACGGAAGAATTAAAGCAGATGCAGAAGGTTGTATTTTACCAATGCATGGCGCAGAAGCTTTATACAATTAAGTATCCTGAAATGATATTGCTATACTCGTTTAGAGAAGTCGTGATAACATTAATCCATTTTGCTATGTATGGCTGGGAAAAGGAAGAAGCTATATTATATGATTTTATGTCTCATCATTTCGGCGAACATTTAATAAATGCCAATGAAGAGAACAGGCATATTTGGTTTTTGTTAGAGCTGTACTTACAGCATAAAAATAAAACAATCATGGGAACTAATAAAGGGTTGTATTTAACGGTTAGAAGGAAGCTAAAAGAAGCGAATTTACGATTTGGCTCAATCCCGGAAGACCTGGACATCTATGATGAAGTATTGAAGCATTGGACGACTGATCATATAGAGGAAATAGAACAATTAATTTCAAAAATGTCCCGGTTTCATTCTGTGTTAGCTTCTGAAATTGGACAGCTAGGTGAATTTGGCGATTTTAGATACGGATTTTATCCTTTTGAAATCTTATTCCTACTTCATGTTAGGAGAAAACAAGGATTACCAGTGCCTAATAAGCTGGACAATTTACTAATGAATACTCCAGAAGCTAAAGTGATGTTTGGAGATCGAGAGCCATATCCTGCATGGGACCCGGTGCTTAAACAGATTGATCAATTTTATCGTAAAAACTACCCTGAATATATTCCTAACAAGCATGGGGAGTTGTTTCAATAAAAGGGAGGAAACTGCATGGCAGATCCTAGGATAGCGCAGCTTATATTCCCCTAAAATCCCAAACGAGGTGTAAGGTATGCAATCAAGCGAAGCATTTCATGCTGTTTGTGAACGGATTTCTTCAAAGTATACAAGTAACGGTTGGAAGTATGCAAAATCTAGGCACTGGCTTACCAAGAAAGATAAAAATCTAACATATAAGATTTATTTCTATACGAACTGGAATAATGTGTCTGATAGGAATGTAGGTTTCTACGGAGAAAGTGCTATTATTTTGAATAAATCAAAAAATAAAATCTTTCATATCAATACTCATGAATGCAATATCCCGGAGGGCAAACTTTACTGGAATGTTGCAGACCAGGAAAGCTGGAGTCGAGCCATAGCAGAGTTTACTGCTTGGTTAGATGAGGTATTTATGCCCATTGTTCATGAATGCACAAACAATCTGGAGAACTTTATTCGTCAAGTTGTTGCAGAAGGCTTTTATCCTTTAGGTGGGTATAAAATAGATATTCATTTTATTTTGCTGTATGGTTCAAGGGAATTAGCGGAAGAGGCAACGAAAAGATTGTATGAGAGTCTGGAAGAACCAATCAAGCATGAATTCAAAAAGAATTATGAAAGTATGATACAGGGCAACGATCCAGTCAGTGCCTATGGTAGAAACATGATGAGAAATTACTCCAACTTTAGGACAATAATTGAAAATAAAATAATTGTAAATTTATAGTTCCAGATAGCTGTTAAATGGAAGACGAGAACATATAAATTTTAGGCAAGAAGGAGGAGTAGTGTGAGTACTATTGGAAACAAAATTTCTGCTATTAAAAAAATGCGATTTTTAGATCATGAAGATTATGAGATCGAAGACATCGTGAGATTATTAAATGAAGTAGGAGAGTCAGCAGATAATAACTCCATCATTGCATTGTGTGAACTTTTCCATGATGAGATATTTGAACCAGCAATTATCAGCGATTTAATGGAAACTATATTCTATATTGCTCAACGCCATGGGATCAGGGAAGGGTTATTGAAAGTCATTGAAGGAATGGAAACCATGAAGCCACATGCGCAAAAGTGTATGGAGAGACTGTTTAAGAGTATTATTGACTCAAGGAATTTAAGACAACCCTTTATAGATATACTTAGTCTGATCTCACCGTCCAAAAAAGAAGAAGTAGTCCAATTATTGAAAAATATTATTGAAAAACAATCAAAAGATTATCAAGATAAGCATAAAGCTTTTATTGATAATATGGAACAGAAGATTCACTATTTAAGGAAATTTGATACAAGTGCTAATTTAATAACCATTAAGGACCTAGATGAAAGTAAACAAAAATTGATACCAGATTCTTGGCATAGACTTTTTAGGGAGCAAGACATTAGAGTAAGAATCGATATGCTTCTGGAGATTTGGAAAAAATATGTTGGAAGGGAACTGAGCAATTTAATATTATATTTGACTGAAAATATTGATGATATTGAATTATTGGAAATAGAAGATAGTGATTCAAAAAGATATTCAATTCTATACACTATAAAAAAACCAAATGGTGGGGTAACCTACTATGAAGGGCGAAACCCGCAAGAAGAATTTCATAATGATGAATTGGAACAGAATTGGGATAAGATTCCTGTAACCATTCAACAATTTTATGAAAATGTTCATAATGGATTTTATTATTATGCAAGTGTATCGATGGGGTTAGTACCCTTGGAATTTGTAACATTTCTAGGTGATGATGATTTGGATTGGAGTATTATCGACGATCTTAAAGAACCTATTCAAATCGATTTAAACACCTCGTTTGGATTTTTTAGTAACGGAATGGGTTCTTATATAGCTATTGATTACAACAACTGTAATAATCGGAATGCAACTTTTTGGTCAGCAAAATTGCAACCTAGATATAATATTCATTTTTGGGATCACGTTGATGAATGGATTGTTATTGGCTTTGAGTAATACGTAGAATTGCACAATGCGAGTTCCATTCGTATTGTGTTTTTTTCTAAATATCCAAAAATATAGGTTTGGAGGTAGTTAAAATATGAATGGCTAGTCAAAGAAGCGAAAGAGATGAAATACTCTTGAAAATATCACTTTCTATACATGAGAAAAATATTATCAAATCAATGGATATTTCAGAAATAGATCTTACTTTTGCAGATCTTTCTGAACTTATAGCTGATCAAAGTTGGATGATGTGATTTGGGCAGGTGCAAATATAACGGGGGCTAGTTTTGATGAAGGTGTGCTAGAAAAGATTCAAACTGAATTGTAGTCAAAATAGGCATTGTAATATGAAGCGCAACATCTATTGGCAATGAATAATTATTGCGGGAGGCATTACTCACTTGAAATTAGGTACCGGATACATAACCAAAAACAAGCTGTACATCATGCAGCTTGTCACGATTTTTTCAGGCTTTATTATTTTTGGCATCTCGGAAAATATTAAGGGACCAGCCATTCCGCGAATCCAGTTTGATTTCAATCTGAACGAAGAACAGCTAGGCAGCTTATTGTCCTTGAATGCACTCGGTTATCTTATTGCGTGTTCCTTTACAGCTATCCTGGTACGAAAATGGGGGATCAAGGCGACAAGTATCATGTCCTTCGCCTCCATGCTGCTCTCCGGGGTTTTCATTTTCTTGTCCCACACCTATCCGTTATTTGCCGGTTCCTATTTCCTGATGTACATTGGCAACGGCATGCTGGAAATTGCTTTGGCTATTCTGGGGGCTCGCATCTTTGTCAAAAATGTCGGTACGATGATGAACCTGTCGCACTTCTTCTATGGAATCAGTTCGACCGTTGCGCCTTTGCTGGCTACCGGTGTCATGTCCATCCAAGTCTTTGGACATACGCTGGATTGGAGGGGCATGTATCTGGTGATGCTCTCCTTATCCTTGCTTCCCATCCTGAGCGCATTGTACAGTAAGTTTCCGGGAGACGATTTGCCACTGGAGAGCCGAACCCCGTTCAAGGAGCTGACACGTGACCCGGCATTATGGTGGATGGTGCTCATCCTGTCCTTTGGCGTAGTATCCGAGCTTGCGGTTGGGGGCTGGCTGGTCAATTTCCTGGAGAAGGCGTACCATTGGGATACCGTCAAGGCATCCGGCCTATTATCGATCTTCTTCCTGCTATTCTCGGTGGGGCGGCTTGTGCTTGGCCCAGTGACGGACAAAATTGGCTTTACCCTGTCTCTGATTATATTCTCCGGTTTCTCGGCGGTATGCACATTTATCGCAATTGCCGGAGGGGAACGGTGGTCCTTCCTGTTTGCCGCCTCGGGGCTGGGTATCGCTATGATTTATCCAACGGTCATGGCCTTTATTGCCAAGCGTTATCCGCGAGGGAGCGACACGGCAATCACCTTTACCGTTACTTTGATGGGGCTTGGTAGTGTGATTGGTAATTATCTGATTGGTTTTGTGATTGAGACGGTGAAGAAAATATATGGAGAAGCGACACAGATCGGTCTCTTGCGCGGGCTACAGGCGGGTTATGCTTTTATTGGACTGTGCGCCCTTCTTTGTACGCTTTGCAGCTTTATTTTATATCGTTATCTCAAAAGACGCGGGGAACTGATTTAATCAAGCGGGATAGGAGGCGGCTTCTTGTATCGTATTGCGATTTGCGATGATGAAGAGCGGCAGCGGGAGCAGGTCCGGCAATTGCTGCTGGCCCTATCGGTCAAGAGCGGAATTGATTTTGAAGTCACGGCATTTGAGGCTGGCGAGCAATTGATCGAGTATTATGAGCGTGGTGGTGAACCGTTCCATATTTTTATTCTGGATATTGAAATGAATGGACGGAATGGAATAGAGACGGCCCGGAGACTGCGGGAGATGAAGCGGCAGAGTGAGCAGATCATCTTCCTGACCAGCTACCCGGAGTACATGCTGGAGAGCTTCGATGTCATCACGTTTCAGTATCTGATCAAGCCGGTGGAGCCTGAGGTATTTGAAGAGAAAATGTTGAAGGTATGCCGTTTCTTCCAGGAAAGTGAATCGGATATTCTGATTATCAAATCTGCGCATGAAGAAATTGTGCTTAGACAAGATGACATTATTGCCATTGAGGTCGTGAAGAGCTTAACGGTCAAGAATAAACTCAAATTCACGACCACACATGCCGTATACGAAGGCAAGGGACTCATTTCTGGCTATGCCTCGGCGCTCAAGGCGGAACGTTTCCTGCAAATCCACCGCTCCATTTTGATTAATTTATTGCATGTGCATAAGTTTTCAGGGGGACAGGTGGTGATGTCGAACGGCATGCAGTTACCGATCGGCAGGTCCAAGATGAAGGAAGTCAAGGATGCCTGTACAAAATTTATGGTCTTGAAGGCGGAGTGAAGATGGACGGTATGCTGCTTTTTCTTAATTTGAGTGTGGTGCTGGTTATGGCCGTGCAGGTGAACTTCTACTTTAACTCCGTGTTTGGCAAGGAAAAGAGTAAACCGACGAAGAAATGGTTTGTTCTTCTCTTTCTTCTGCTGAATTTTTGGTATATGAGCGCCTACTTTACACCACTTTTGTCCTCCTTGATCGCCCTATTCGTCATCTTCTGTCTGGCGATGGGGTATGAAGTGGAGATGCGCATGAGGGTGATCTTCTCGGTGCTGTACGCTGTTCTGATCTCCCTCATTAACTTACTCTGTATGTATTTGCTCAATCCTTCGACCTCTGTGGCTCTGGACAATTGGGAGATCGTGCCGGAACGGGAAGAGATGTTATATGTCAAGATGAGTTTTTTGCTAAGCT
Organism: Paenibacillus apis; assembly: GCF_018333295.1. Classification (NCBI taxonomy): domain Bacteria; kingdom Bacillati; phylum Bacillota; class Bacilli; order Caryophanales; family Paenibacillaceae; genus Paenibacillus; species Paenibacillus apis. The sequence continues at coordinate 208,885 of NZ_BORS01000010.1, read as the reverse complement.
GTATGATCATGTTTGCCGTCGTCCAGATTATCCGGTTCGTTGCCAAACGCCGCAACTTCCCCCTTCATTCGCGCTATTACCTGATGTTTCTAAGCGTGCCGATCATCAGCATCTATCAAGTGAACGTGCTGTCTGTCTACAGCGAGAAGAACATTCATTATATCATCTCCATTATCGGTTCCATCGTGCTGAATGTGCTGGTGGTTTATATACTGGACACCGTCATTGCCAGATTCCAATTGTTGCATGAGAATGCAGGGCTCCAGCAGCAGATGGACTACCAGGACGCCAACTACGAGAAGACGGTGCATAGCTTCAAGAAGATCAAAAGCATCATTCATGATACCAACAAGCAGTTGCTCTATGTCGCGGAATGCATTGAACAGGGACAGGTGGATGAGGCGAACCGGCATATCCGGGTCATCTTGAATAAGGTGGAGCATGCCTATCACCGAGTGAACACCGGGAATCTGGTCGTCGATGCGTTGGTGACGAATGCGCTGAATATTGGTCAGGAGAACGGTATTCGCGTGGACACGGAGCTTCGCTTGCATGATCGGGAGCTTGGCCTTGAACGTTATGATCTCTGCGTCGTACTGGGGAATCTGCTTGATAATGCCGTAGAGGCTTCCAAGAAGGTACGGGTCGCGCAGGATCGGCATATCCGGATTCAGATTCGATCCAATAAATCTGCACTTTTGATTTGCGTCCGCAATTATGTAGACCGTGAGGTGGGCGATCTGAGTACCCAGAAGGCAAGCTCCGGTTATCACGGCTTTGGCTTGGTCAATATTGAGCGAATTTGTGAGAAATACGGCGGGCATATGACGATTGAATCTGCTAATCACACGTTTGACAACATGGTGATGATCCCTTTTTCAACCCAAGACTCCTCAGCTTAAAAGTGCTGTTCAGGGGTCTTTTTTTTCGTTTCGGGGTCTTTCCGTACTTCTCTTAGGAATCCATCCGTATAATCAGATTCAGTTAAGGAATTTGGTTGTAGAAGAGAGGAGATCACCGTATGAATACATTAAAAAGGCTAGGGGCAGCTGCGATTGCAGCCCTGATGCTCGTTCTGCCGGTAGCTGGAGTTGGTGCAGCAGATCCTAAGGATGCCGGACTGGCTGATCGCAAAGCGCGGGAAGCCGCCGAAGTGCTCGTTCGGGATTATGGCGTGAATAGCGTGCAATATGCGATTCGGGATCAAGGAAAGGTTGTGTTGTCGGGGGGACTTGGAGTCACCGCCGATGGGAAGCGGGAGGCCGTCTCCAAGGACACCATGTTCGGAATTGGTTCCGTAAGTAAGGTATACTCCACCGCAGCCGTACTCATGTTGGCTGAGGCAGGGAAAGTGGATATTGACCGTCCGCTCACGGACTACATTCCTGATTTTCAAATGGCGGATGAACGCTACAAGCAAATCACAACCCGGATGCTCATGAATCATTCGGCCGGATTGTACGGGAGCCATTATAAGAACAGTATGCTGATGGCGGATAATGACTCGCAAACCTATGATACATTGTTGGAAAATCTGCGGAACGAGCGGCTGAAATCCGATCCGGGAGAGTATTCCGTCTATGCGAATGATGGATTTCAATTGCTGCAGCTTCTGGTGGAACGGGTAAGCGGGTTAGGTTATAGCGAATATCTGGACCGCTATATCAGCGCCCCCCTTGGGTTAACCTTCACCAAGACACCGCTGGATACATTTAATCGGGCTTCGCTGAGCTCAGCGCGCTTCCCGGGAATTACCGGAGATCTGCCGGATGAGAATGCCAATATACTGGGGACGGGTGGTCTCTATTCTACTGCTGAAGAAGTGACCTTGTTCTCGGAGGTATTGACAGGCAAGCGTCCCGAGCTAATGTCTGCTGCTTCTGCGCTGGCCATGCAAGCCAAGGAGTATCGCAAGGGCGTCTGGGTTGAAGACGAGACCAATACGTATGGCTACGGCCTGGGATGGGATTCCGTGGATCTTAGTCCATTTGACCAATACGGCATTAAGGCCGTGACCAAGGGGGGAGACACGATTATCTATCATTCGGCATTGGTTTCCTTGCCGGAAGAAGGCATGTCTATCGCGTTGCTGACCTCGGGAGGTTCTTCGATCTTCAACACGTTGGCGGCATCCAATATTATGCTGGCGTACTTGCAGGAGACGGGGCGAATTGCTGAAGTGCTGCCTCCGCCAACCTTCGAAGCGCCTGTGAAAGTAGATATGCCAAGCGAACTGCTTGAGTTCTCTGGTCTATACGGAACGGTAGGTTCAACCCTTAAGGTGAGCATAAAAGACGGTGAAATTGCTATGCCTGGATTATTAAGCGGCATGATTCCCGAACAGAACTATGTATATACAGGTGATGGAGAATTCACCAGTGAAGATGGCCACACCTTGATCAGCTTTGATGAACAAACTAACGGACATACGTATATTCGTACCCGGGCCAACCTGGAATTTCCGGGGCTTGGCCAGACGCTTATGGCTTACTATGAATATCAAAAGCTGGGCGAGAACGTCCTGAGCCCAGAGGTATCCAAGGTGTGGCAGCAAAGAGACGGAAAAACGTATTATGCATTGGACGAGAAAATCAATTCCCTCTTTTATCTCGCTCCTCCATCCATCCTGTGGAAGCCAATCGTGCTGGATGAGGGAGGCAGCTATGCCAATGGAACACAGATCAAGGATGCCAATCATGCTGTTAATATCGCTGAAATCCCGGTGATGAACGGCCGCGATGCTTTTGATCTTAGCTTCCGGCAGCAAGACGGAGTAGAGTACCTGCTGGCAGATGCCCGCACTTACGTAAGTGAAGCGGCAGTGGGCGCCATTTATGGCGGGACGGCCTCCCGAGTCACGATTCCTGAATCGGGTTATGTGCGCTGGTTTAAGGTGGGTAGTGAGGCTGCTGGGAAAATGATGAGTGTACAGCTTCCGGCTGGCGGGGGATTCGCCGTCTATACGGCAGATGGAGCACTTGTGGAGTTCTCGGTAGCCAGCGGCAATCGGGCCGCGCTTCTGCCGGAGAATGGCGTTATCGTGTTCGGTGGTCAGGCGGGAGATATGTTCGAGATCAAGTTGGCCAATAAATAGGGAAACATGTCTTAGGCTGGCTGGCGGAACCATAGAAAGCAGCAAGTCCTGCGGGAGAGCATCCTCCTCTCGCAGGATTCATTTTTTATATCCCTATCAGATTGAGTAGCTTAATTAAACCAACGCACATCTCAGTTATAAATGAGTGTTACCTTGATATAAATAGCAGTTAAATTATACTTAGAGTGCTGTTACGAGATAATCTGGAAGGTGATTGATGTGGATACCCAGGCTTTTTTAGATAAAATGGTTACTCTTTTCAAAGATGAACTTAGGGAGAACTTGTTAGGGATTTATTTGCATGGATCACTAGCCATGGGGTGTTTTAATCCCATTAAAAGTGATATCGATTTTTTAATTGTGGTTAAAGAAAAGCTGATGCCAGCAAATAACTCCAGGATTGCACAAATAGCGTTGTCTTTGCATGACGAAATGTCTAAAGGGTCTAATGAGCGCGGAATAGAATTTACCATCATTTTGGAAAATTACTTAACGTCTTTTGTTTATCCGACACCTTTTGAGTTTCATTACTCTGATTATCACAGGGAGAAATATCGTGCAGATGAGAATTATCTTTGCGGGGGATTTGAAGATGAAGACCTGGCTTCTCAGATTGTTGTTGCATATGAGAGAGGGATAGCTCTATATGGAAAACCATTAAGCGAGCTTTATGAGCCGATCGACAGTAAATACTACCTTGCCTCCATTTTACAGGATGTGGAGGGATGTGCTGAGGAGATTGCTGACAATCCTCCTGCATATCTAACTCCTATGTACCTCACCTTAAATCTTTGCAGAGTTTTGTATTTCATAAAAGAAGGGAAGGTATCATCCAAGCAAGAGGGAGGAGATTGGGGATTAAACGCTTTGCCCCAGGCATTTCACCCGCTGATTAGACAATGCCTGCATGAATATACCGGGACAGGCTGCGGAGAGACAGAACATAGTATTGTTGATCTACAGTCTCTGTTAGCATTTGCTGACTACATGATACGGGAAATAAATCAAAATTTATCATTACGCTAATGGAAGCCTTGCTTTTTTGTCACTTGAGGTGTAAAGTGATAGTAACGAAGGGAAGTGAGCTCGATTGAAAAAGAATACGCTTAGTTCACTGAATTGGTTGCGCATTGCCCGCTTTACCCATCAAAGCAATTTGTTGTCCAATGAATTCCTGAAGCCATTTCATATCACTGCCGCTCAATTTGATGTATTGAATCAGATCGCCAGTTATCAGCCCATCATGCAGAGTCAATTAGCGATGAAGGCAACGGTGACGGAGGGCGGAATGTCCCGTATGCTCCAGCGGCTTGAGCAAGAGGGATATATCCAGCGTAAGCAAGAATGGAAGACGAAATGGATTTATCTCACGGGTAAAGGAGAAGATAAGATGAAGGAAGTCTTTGAGCACCAGCTTGCCTTTCAAACGTCGTTATTCAATGAATGCTTGACTGAGGAAGAGCAGAAATCACTATATAAGCTGATGTCCAAGCTGCAGAAGCATACGGAAAGTAAAATGGACACTTAGCATTGCATTGCCGGAGGCAAGCTAAGCTGTGCATTTTTTTCAACCCTATCACTTGACTAGTAAACCGAAAACTGAAACCGAGGAGGAGTAATCCATGTTTAAAATTCCAGGACATCATCACATTTCTATGATTACCAAAAACGCCAATCAAAATAGCCGCTTCTACCGGGATGTGCTTGGCCTGCGGCGTGTGAAAGTAACCGTAAACCAGGATGAGCCCTCGATGTATCACTTATTTTATGGAGATAAAACGGGAAGCCCGGGTACTGAGCTATCCTTCTTTGAAATTCCGCCGGTAGGGAATACTTATCGTGGCACCAATGCGATCACAAAGATCGGGCTGCTCGTACCCTCCGAAGCCAGTCTGTTGTATTGGAAAGCGCGCTTTGAAGAGTTGGGTGTGGAGCACGGAGAGATCACGACTTATGCCAATCACCCCGCTATACTCTTTGAAGATTCAGAAGGGCTGCGGATGGCGCTTCTCGTCTCCCATGGTGCGAAGGTTGCGCACTGGCAGACCTGGGAGAAGTCAGAGGTCCCTGCCGAGCATCAGATTCAAGGGATGGGTCCGGTGGAAATCACGGTTCGAAGACTGGATAAGCTGGCGAGCACACTTACGGACATGTTTGGTTATACAGAGGTCAGCCGGACGGATGATGAAGCCATCTTTCAATCCATTAAAGGTGAGGCCTTTGGAGAAATCGTCGTGAAATATCTGGACGGCCCTTCGGAAAAGCCCGGTCGTGGCAGCATTCATCATCTGGCCATTCGCGTGAAGAACGACGAGGAACTGATCTACTGGGAAGAGCAAGTGCGGGCACGCGGCTTCCGTTCATCTGGCATTGTGGACCGCTTCTATTTTAAGAGCCTGTATTTCCGGGAATCGAACGGCATTCTATTTGAAATTGCAACCGATGAACCCGGCTTTACCGTGGATGGGGATGTAGACACACTTGGTGAAAAGCTGGATTTGCCGCCTTTTTTGGAAGAGCGCAGAGCAGAAATTGAAAATAACCTGATCCCGCTTGAGGATTAATAGGAGGAGAATATAATGAACCATCTTAAAGGAGTACACCACGTAACGGCTATTACCAGCAGCGCAGAAAAAAATTATGAATTTTTCACCTATGTATTAGGCATGCGGCTAATCAAGAAGACCGTGAATCAGGATGATATTCAGACGTACCATTTATTCTTTGCCGATGATAAAGGCAGTGCGGGAACGGACATGACATTCTTTGATTTCCCTGGCATTCCAAAGGGCACGCATGGAACCAACGAGATTTCGAAGACCTCCTTCCGCGTACCAAGCGATGCAGCGCTAACATACTGGGTGCAGCGCTTCGATCGGCTCAAGGTCAATCACAACGGGATAAAGGAGCAGTTTGGCAAAAAAGTGCTCGCGTTCACCGATTTCGATGACCAGCATTATCAGTTGATTTCTGATGAGCACAATACCGGCGTGGAATCCGGAACACCATGGCAGAAAGGCCCTGTTCCTTTGGAATATGCGATTACCGGCTTGGGACCGGTCTTTGTCCGGATTGCAAGCTTTGATGACTTTAAAGAAGTCCTGGAGAAGGTCTTGTTGTTCCGAGAAGCCGCTAAGGAAGGGTCCTATCATTTATTCGAGGTCGGGGACGGCGGCAATGGGGCTTCGGTGATCGTAGAGCACAACACGTTCCTGCCTCCGGCGCGTCAAGGCTATGGCACGGTGCACCATGCGGCATTCCGGGTGGAGGATCGCTCCGTATTGAATGAATGGATTGAGCGAATGAGCAGCTTTGGCTTCCCGACCTCCGGGTATGTCAACCGCCACTTCTTTGAGTCTTTATATGCCAGAGTCGCACCGCAAATTCTGTTTGAATTCGCCACGGACGGGCCCGGATTTATGGGGGATGAGCCCTATGAAACCTTAGGCGAAAAATTATCGCTGCCACCCTTCCTGGAGCCCAAGCGCGCGCAAATCGAGAAATTGGTTCGTCCAATTGATACGGTAAGAAGCACCAAGGAGTTCATGAAGGAGTGATCCACTGAAAACATTTGAATTTATCGGTTAGATTTAGTATGAATGACCGGCAGCATGAGGTAGACCATTTTATGGTATCTTAGTTATAAGAATCTGCGAATAGGAAGCAGAAAAAATACAAGCTTGAGGTTCAGGGGAAGGTTGCAATGGCCAATATAAGTGATATTGCAAAGCTTGCGGGGGTATCCGTGTCTACCGTATCAAGGGTTCTAAATCACAATCCTTACGTATCCGAAGCGAAGCGGATAGCCGTGCAGCGCGTGATCGACGAACTGGACTATACGCCAAACCGCTTGGCAGTCGATCTAATCCGCCAGGAAACGAGAACGATCGGCGTTATCATGCCATACAACAACAATCAGGCCTTTGATCAACTGCTTCACGGGGTACTTAATCGGTCGGTTGAGCAGGGTTACTCCGTGATGGTTCTGCCTACAAGGTACGATCCGGCTCAAGAGCTCAGCTGCTTGGCCATGCTCAAAAATAAACAGCTGGACGGAATTATTATCACCTCGCGTTCGAACGACTGGGATGCGATTATCCCCTACACGAAATATGGCGAAATCGTCGTATGTGAATATACCGATCACCCTGATCTCGGCTGCGCTTATATGGATCGATATGCCTCCTTCGTGGACGCTTTTCAACTGCTAAGGAGCAGAGGACACGAACGAGTCGCATTTACGACGGCCAGAGGAACAGAGAGCAATAGTACGCAGCTGATCATCAGGGCTTATCACCATGTATTTGGGGCTCTGCCGCCGGCGTATCATGTTACGGATTGTTACAGCATGGATGACGGGGAGAGAGCAGCCCGGCTATTGCTCGATTCTGATCTTAAGCCGACTGCTGTATATGCAAATGGCGATGAGGTTGCGGCAGGGATCTATCGATATGCATCGAGTCTTGGCTTGCGGGTGCCGGAAGATTTGGCGATCATTGGCCAAGAGAATCAGCCTGTCGGGATCGGATTGCACCTGTCTACGGTTGATCATCAACTGATACAGGTCGGTGAACAAGCCTTTGATCTATTGATCGGGAAATCCAAGGATAAGGTGGAGATTCCATATCGCATTATTACGCGGCAATCGATCTAGCTATTGACTTGAAATGCATTTCATACTTTAGCATGGAGATATTCTCTAATCACCAATCATGCTAAAGGAGGAACATTCATGTACACTGCCTGCATCTTTGACATTGACGGCACGCTGATCCATACGGAGCAAGCTGTGTTACGATCTCTGCAGAAGCTTCTGAAGCAAAATTATGATCTGGAAATGAGCCAGCAAGATCTTACCTTTGTTCTCGGGATTCCAGGGGCCGTCTCCCTGCGCCGGCTTGGGATTGAGTACATTGATCTTGCCAATAAAAGATGGAATGATCTGATGGAAGAGTATCGACATACGGTTCATGTCTACGAAGGTGTCCGGCAGCTGCTCACTGATCTTAGAGAGCAATCGGCTCTTACCGGAGTAGTAACGTCGAAGACCTACCAGGAATTTTTGGACGATTTCGTCCCCTTTGGTCTCGTACACGATTTGACCTATGCTATCTGTGCGGATGATACGAATCTGCATAAGCCGCATCCTGAGCCATTGCTTAAGTTTCTCGAGATGTCGGGTGCGAGGGCGGAAGCGTCCATCTATATCGGAGATACGATTTACGATTATGAATGTGCGAGAGATGCCGGTGTAGATTTTGGGTTGGCATTGTGGGGATGCAGGCAGCCCGACGCTATTCCTGCGAAGTATAAATTTGAGCATCCGAGCGACATTCTTCCCCTGATAGAACGCCATTAATGAGTGAGCTTTTGTTCAGATACTTATATGAAACAGTCCCGATGATCCTTTGATGAGATCACCGGGACTGTGTTTATTTCCCTAATTCTCTTTCAACAGCCGTCAAGGCTTCCGCGATGACCTGATGCATGTCGTAATACTTGTAGCCTCCCAATCTGCCGCCGAAAATAACGTCCGATTCCTGATCAGCCAACGCCTTGTACTGCTTGTATATCTCATTGTTCTTCTCGTCGTTAATCGGATAATAGGGCTCCAGACCAGGCTTCCATTCGGTCGGATACTCCTCTGTGATCACCGTGCCGGCCTGGGTGCCGAATTCAAAATGCTTATGCTCAATAACCCGGGTGTAAGGTGTCTCCCGATCGGTATAATTCACCACGGCATTGCCCTGATAGTTGTCGGTCTGGCTTAACACCTTGGTCTCAAATTGCAGGCTTCGGTATTCAAGTACGCCGTATCTATAATCGTAATACTGATCGATCATCCCCGTGAAGACAATCTTCTTCGCCGACTTCACAAGCTCCTCGCGCTGCTCGAAGAAATCAACCTGCAGACGGACTTCAGTCCCTTCAAGCATTTTGTCTACGATGACGTTATAGCCGCCCTTTGGTATGCCCTGATACTGATCATTAAAATAGTTGTTATCATAGGTGAAGCGAACCGGCAGCCGCTTGATGATGAAGGCTGGCAGATCCCTGGCAGAGCGTCCCCACTGCTTCTCGGTATATCCTTTAATCAGCTTCTCATAAATATCCGTACCGACCAGCGAGATCGCCTGTTCCTCCAGATTTTGAGGGTCCGTAATGCCGGCGGCCTGTCTTTGCTCCTCAATCCGTTGCTTTGCCTCCTCCGGACGAACCACTCCCCAGAGCTGGTGGAAGGTGTTCATATTGAAGGGGAGATTGTAGAGCTCCCCCCGGTAATTGGCCAAGGGGGCATTGGTGTAGCGGTTGAATTCAGCGAACTGATGGACATAGTCCCAGATCAGTTTGCTATTGGTATGGAAAATATGGGCGCCATATTTATGAACATGGATTCCTTCGATGTGCTCGGTGTGGACATTGCCTCCGGTATGCTCTCTCTTGTCGATCACCAGGCAGCGTTTGCCCCGCTGGCGTGCTTCATAAGCGAATACAGCGCCAAACAGGCCCGCACCGACAATCAAATAATCGTACATGGTGTAATCTCCTTCTCTTCACTTCCGCTCATAAAGGCGAACGCTTCTGCTTCCTGCTTATTTTTTTAGCGCTTCCAGCATATCGTTGATATGGTGATACATAAGCTGTCTTGCCTGTTCACTGTGCCGTTCTTCTATTGCAATAGCAATCAGGACATGGTAGTTGGAAGCCTTTGTTCTCATATGAGGCAGGGTGTTTGTATACTTGCGGCCTTCAGAGAGCAGCGGGAATATGGACTCCATCATCCGGAATAAGACAGGCTGTTGGGCAGACTCTGCAATTAGGCGGTGAAAGGCAAGGTCGGTATCCAGAAAAGGACCTCCCTCCTCCATTTGCAGCACCATATTATCAGCAAGCTCTCTTAATTGTTTAACCTCGGGGAGTGTTGCCCTTTCCGCACTTAATGCCGCTAGAGCAGGTTCAATAAGGATCCTTGCTTCGAGCAGCTTAACTAGCGAAATATCTCCAAGCTCCTTCAGGTTTGCAGTCGGATCCTCCAGTAACAAGGGATCGTTCCTCACGTACATTCCCCGGCCATGCTCAATACTGATGTTTCCCTGACTTTCCAGGGTTCGCAAGGCCTCTCTGACTGTAGAGACACCTACCCCCAGCTCTTTCGAAAGCTGTTGAAGGGTCGGAATGCGGGAGCCGGGGGGCCATTCCCCGCCAATGATCTTCTCTTTGATCTGATCTATTGTAGCTGTAAAGGCTGTCTTCTTCATCTCATCCATTTCCCCTGTTTGGTCTACTCTGTCATGTTCATTTTAGCATAACCTATTCTGTTTCTCCTCATAGAAATAAAGATTGACACACAAAACCAAAGATAATATCATTACCTCAAAAAGATCATATCTATTATAGCTGAAACTCGTAAAATATGTTCAATTTCTCATTTTTATTAAGTATTGATCATATCTATATACGATTATACATGAAAAATAAGCAAAGATATGATCTATAACTAGAAGGAGGGATAAAGGTGGAGGTAGTAACCTTTGGCGAATCCATGGTGCTGTTCAGCTCGGATAAGAACCTGCCGCTGGAGTATGTTCACCAATTTAACAAGCAAATGGCCGGGGCCGAATCCAACGTTGCGATCGGGTTGGCCAAATTGGGACATCGCGTGGGATGGTTCAGCAAGCTGGGGGATGATCCTTTCGGCCGTTATGTGCTTCACCAAATTAGGGGATATGGCATCGATATATCAAGATGCCGGCATACCGGCGATGCTCCTACGGGCGTTTACTTTAAGGAGCAACGCACCAAGGGGAAGACACAGGTCTATTATTACCGGCGTCATTCTGCGGCAAGTATGATGCACCCGGATGAGCTGGATGAAGCGTATCTGGCGGGGTTTAAAATTTTGCATATTACAGGAATTACTCCTGCGCTGAGCCCGGATTGCCTGGCACTCACGCGCAAGGCCGTTGCATCAGCCAGGAAGCTTGGCTTGAAAATCGTTTTTGATCCCAATGTACGCTGGAAGCTCTGGGACAGTGAGGAAGCGGCCAAAGAAGTATTGCTGGAGCTGGCTGGCTCGGCAGACTACATCCTGCCCGGATTGGACGAGGGTGAGCTGTTGACAGGCTGCACGCAGCCTGAGGATATTGCCTCAGCTTTGTTAAAGCCAGGGGCAGCGGGCGTTGTCGTGAAGCTTGGCAGCAAAGGGGCGTACTTCAAGTCGGAGCAGGATAGCGGTTATATGGCCCCTTTTCCGGCAGAGGAGGTGGACCCCGTAGGAGCAGGAGATGCGTTTGCTGCGGGCTTCATCAGCGGGCTTCTGCATGGAGAAACACTTGAACAGGCCGTTCGCAGAGCCAGTGCCATGGGAGCGATCGCAGTAAGTGTTAATGGTGATGTGGAAGGACTCCCCAATGAAGCGGAGCTGCTGGATATGATGAAGGGTGATCAAGACTATCAAAATGTAAAACGATAGGAGTGTGGGGGAAGTGACGAAGCAAGAGCAATTGGACAAATTGATGAATTCAGGCATCGTAGCTGTTGTGCGAAGACCGCCAAGCGATAAGGTGCAGCTTATTACCGATGCGCTGGTAGCCGGCGGAGTGGAAGCCTTGGAGATTACGGTGGATTCCGAGGGAGTCTTCGAGCTTATTCCTTTGCTGAAAGAGAAATACGGCGGGCAGGTGCTGGTCGGTGCCGGTACCGTAATGAATGCGAGTGTAGCAGAGAAGGCGCTTCAAGCAGGAGCGGATTTTATCTTCTCGCCGATCCTGGATGAAGCGACGATTAAAATAACGAATCGGTATGGACGTATCTCCATTCCAGGCGTGATGACCCCTACCGAAATTGCCAAGGGCTATGAATGGGGGGCGGACGTACTGAAGATTTTCCCGGGAGCAACACTAGGTGCCAGCTATATCAAGGAGGTCTCGGCACCGCTGGCGGGAATTCCGATGATGCCGACGGGCGGCGTGACACTGGACAATGTAGCCGAATTTATTCACGCAGGGGCAGTGGCTGTAGGCCTGGGCAGCTCTCTGCTGAACAAGGCGGCGATTGCAGAAGAAAGATACGATGATATAACGGAATTGGCTCGCAGATTTAAAGCAGCAATTACAAGGGCTAGAGGATAAGGAGAGAATCATATGAAAATTACGAATTACAAGACATTTATCGTTCCGCCGCGCTGGTTGTTTCTCAAAATTGAGACGGATGAGGGAATTGTAGGCTGGGGTGAGCCGGTTATTGAAGGCAAGGCCCATACGGTTCAAGCGGCCGTAGACGAATTGATGGACTTCCTCATCGGCAAGGACCCGCTTCGCATTGAGGATCATTGGCAGGTCATGTACCGCGGAGGCTTTTATCGCGGAGGCCCGATTTTGATGAGTGCGATTGCAGGAATCGATCAGGCGCTATGGGATATCAAGGGCAAATACTTCAACGCACCGGTGTATCAGTTGCTTGGAGGGGCCTGCAGAGATTCGATGCGCGTCTATTCCTGGATCGGGGGAGACCGACCTACAGAAGTAGGGCTGGCTGCACTGGAGAAGAAGAACGCCGGCTTCACAGCCATCAAGATGAATGCTAGCGAAGAGATGCAATATATTGACACCCATGACAAGGTGGACAAGGTTGTTGAGAGAGTAGCTGCAATCCGAAGCGCGGTGGGACCGGATTTCGGAATCGGCGTTGATTTTCATGGCCGCATCCATAAGCCGATGGCAAAGATACTGGCCAAGGAGCTTGATCCGTTCCGTCTGATGTTCATTGAAGAGCCCGTGCTCCCTGAGAATAATGAAGCCCTTCGGGAAATCGCGAAGCATACCAGCACACCGATCGCTACAGGAGAAAGAATGTTCTCGCGCTGGAACTTTAAATCGCTTCTGCAGGACGGTTATGTAGATATCATTCAGCCTGATTTGTCTCATGCGGGCGGAATCACAGAATGTAAGAAGATTTTTGCCATGGCCGAAGCCTTCGATGTAGGGGTTGCCCCTCACTGTCCGCTCGGACCGATTGCGCTGGCGGCTTGCCTTCAGGTGGATGCCACGGCGCACAATGCTGTCATTCAGGAGCAAAGTCTCGGCATTCATTACAATCAGGGCAATGATCTGCTGGATTATATCGTCGATCCGAATGTATTTGCATACAATGATGGCTATGTCCAAATTCCCCAAGGACCTGGGCTTGGCATCACCGTGAATGAAGAGTATGTGATCCAAATGGCGCTTGAAGCTCCGCATCGTTGGAGAAATCCGATCTGGCGTCATCGTGACGGTTCTGTGGCCGAGTGGTAATTTCCACTTATCATCGATTTCAAACAAAATAACCCTTAATTCAAACAAGAATCAGGTTGAAAGCCTTTTCACATCCAGTAGAATGAATGTGTAACAGACTAAGCTGAATGATGAGTGAGGAGCATGATGATGATCGATCTGCCTAAGTACTGGGAAGACTTGAACGTGCTGCATAAGAACAGAGAGGCTGCGAGAGCTTACTACATTCCTTTTGCGGACGAAAAATCGGCACTGCAGCAGCAAAGAGGGCGCTCTCCTTTTTATAGAACCCTGAACGGGAATTGGAAGTTTAAATATCACGAGTCGGTTCAACAGGTTGAGGACGGGTTTTATGATGCAGATGCGGATGTGAGCGGGTGGGATGATCTGCTGGTTCCATCCTGCTGGCAGGTTAATGGGTATGATCAACTGCATTATACGAATGTGAATTACCCTTTTCCTTGTGATCCGCCATATGTACCCAATGCGAACCCGGCGGGGCTGTATGTCCGAGAGTTTAACTTGTCCAAGGATTGGGAAGGAAAACAAAAGTACATCGTCTTCGAAGGCGTGAACTCCTGCTTCTATCTGTGGATCAACGGCACATGGGTTGGTTATAGTCAGGGCAGCCGTGTCCCGGCCGAATTCGATATTTCGCCTTATGTTCAGGCCGGCAGGAACAAAATCGCTGTGATGGTGCTGAAGTGGTGTGATGGCTCCTATATCGAGGACCAGGATATTTGGAGATTCTCGGGGATTTTCCGGGATGTCTATTTACTCGCCAGAAGTCCGCAGCATGTTCGGGACGTATTTAATCGTACGGAATTAAACACCGGACTGGATCATGCAACGGTGACCTGTGAGCTGGAGTCGATCGGGCACATTGAAGCTCAAGTCAAGCTGACGGATGCCGGAGGACAAGTCATAGCAAGCGGAGCATGCCAGGTAGACGGTACGGGCAGCCTCGTGCTTGAGGTCGAACGGCCCCAGCTGTGGTCCGCTGAAGCGCCTAATCTGTATCACTTGACTATTTCGGCGGGGGAAGAGGTCTTCTGCTTCTCGGTCGGATTCAGAAAAATAGAGATTACGGACGGCGTATTTTATATCAACCAGGTTCCGGTGAAGCTCAAAGGGGTTAACCGGCATGATTCTCATCCGGTATTAGGGCAGACGGTTCCGATCAATCATATGATTGCCGATTTAAAGCTGATGAAGCAGCATAACATCAACACGATCAGAGCTTCCCATTATCCCAATGATCCGAGATTTTTGCAGCTGTGCAACGAATACGGCTTCTATGTCATCGATGAGGCGGACCTGGAGTGTCACGGCGTGTTCCATGCTGTCGGAGATTTTAACATGCTGACCCGTCTTCCCGAGTGGAAGCCCGCTTTTGTGGAGCGTGCGATCCGTATGGTTGAACGGGACAAGAACCATCCGTCCGTCATTATCTGGTCCATGGGCAATGAATCCGGCTATGACGAGAACCATATGGCCATGGCCAGGTGGACGAAATCGCGCGACGCTTCCCGACCAGTGCACTATGAAGGCTCGGATCCGCGGCATTTCGGAAGCCCGGATGTCGAGGTGCTGGACATGGAGAGCCGGATGTACTCCTCTCCAGCCTACATTGAAGAGTATGCCAAGAACGAGAACAGCACGAAGCCGATGTTCATGTGTGAATACAGTCATGCGATGGGCAATGGTCCCGGCGATCTGAAAGAATATTGGGACGTCATTTATAAATATCCGAAGCTGATGGGCGGCTGCGTATGGGAATGGTCTGACCACGGTATTTTGACGGCCACGGAAGACGGTATTCCATACTACGCTTATGGCGGTGATTTTGGAGATGAGCCTAATGACGGAAACTTCTGTATCGATGGATTGGTGTCCCCGGATCGAATTCCGCATACCGGTCTGCTGGAGCTGAAAAAAATTATCGCGCCTGTTTCCTTTGAAGCGGTAGATTTGGCCAAAGGCATGATTAAGATCAACAACCTATATGATTTTATAGACCTATCACATCTAAGACTCTTTTGGAAGGTTGAAGAGGAAGGCGTGCCTGTGGAGCAGGGGTATCTTGAATTGGGCGATATTAAGGCCCACACCTCAGAGAACGTGGAAATACCGTACCACCTCCCGCAGGCTGCGGCGGCACCGTATATATTGACCTTGTCCTGCAGATTGAAGGAGGATCAGCGGTTTGTACCGGCTGGACATGAAGTGACCTTCGAGCAGTTTGAGCTCCCGGTGGCACGGCTTGCGAAGGAAGCTGCGGTCCTCAGAAACAACGACATCGAGATGATGAAGCAGAAGGATCAGCTTATCATTGAAGGCTTTGATTTCAGGCATGTCTTTGATACGTACAAAGGCACGTTTGTCTCCTTGACCAAGCATGGAGTAGAGATGCTGAACAAACCGCTCGGTTTTAATATTTGGCGTGCCCCGATCGATAATGACCGGAAGGTCAAACGGCAATGGTACGAAGAGGGGTATGACCGGGCAACTATGCATGTGTATAAGGTAGAAGTCACCGAGCAGGCCGCGACTAAGATAGCGATCAGCGTAGAGTTCTCTCTTGGCGCCTACATTAAGCCCCCATTATTGCATGGGACTGCTTACTGGCGCGTGGCCGGAGATGGCCGGGTGGACTTAAAGGTGGATGTGCGCGTACGTGAAGATCTGATCTTCCTGCCGCGCTTCGGGCTGCAGGTCACGATGCCGTCCGGGACCGAGGAAGTGGAGTATTTCGGTAATGGCCCTCATGAGAGCTATATCGACAAGAATCATAGCACCAGAAAAGGAAGGTATTTGGCTACGGTCGATAGCTTGTTCGTACCGTATGTCATGCCTCAGGAGAACGGCTCCCATGACGGGACGGAATGGGTGAGCGTAACCAATGAGCAAGGTATGGGCTTGAAATTTACGGGGCCGCAGCCGTTCTCGTTCAACGCCTCCCATTTCACGCCGGAGGATCTGACCGAGGCGCAGCATACGTACGAATTGAAGCCGCGGAAGGAAACCATTGTTCATGTCGATTATAAAATGAGCGGCGTAGGTTCCAATTCCTGCGGACCGGAGCTTCTGGATATTTACCGTCTGGACGAGAAGGAATTCTCCTTTGAAATCGCAATAACTCCAGTGTTCAAGGAAGATGAATAAACGAACGGACCAGGTGTCTCCATGATTTCATGGGGACACCATTTGTTCAAATTAGCGAGTACTTTTGATATACTGGTTAAAAAAATTGGCGGCTCTATTCGCAGCAAGAAGGTACAAGAATGAAGAACTTTTGGAGAAGATTACAGCTGCTTAGAAATAACGGGAGCGTGCGTACCAAGCTGCTGCTTGCCTTTTTCATCGCAGCCGTATTGCCTGTGGGAGCACTAAGCTACTTCTCGTTTCATAAGTCCTCCGAGGTCGTGAATACGCAGTTCGGCAGTTACGGAATGTACGCGGTGGAGCAGTTGAAAATTCATATCGATAACGATATTAGGCAGATGGATCAAATTACCGGCAATATATTAACGTATTTAATAGCTTCCTCCATTTATATTGAGGATAAGCCGCCTGCAACTTATACCCGATTCGTTGAAGAGCGGGACTTTCAAAATTACTTGAACTCATTAGGCAATAACCTGTATAAAGTGGCCGTGGTAACTCCTTCCGGAAGAATCATAGGCAACGACCTGATCGTCAGCGAGAAGCTGGCGAATTCGCCATTTTGGACCACCATCTCTGCCTATGAGCGAAGACACGTGTCCATCCACATTCCAGATTATTATTCAGTACAGAACGATGAATATGTGATCAGTCTGATGATGCCCTTAAAGAATGCATTCGGCTTACCCCATGGCAGCAAAATATTAATCGATATGAAAGCGGATACAGTGATCGAGGTCATTAAGTCGTTCGAAAAAGATACCCGCTCCCATTTGCAGATCATGGACCTGTCAGGGCAAACGCTGCTTCAGACCTCAACAGACTATGATCACCACGATGATGACATCGTCTGGTCCCGTTCCTTGGAAATGGAAGATTGGATTGTGGAAGCCAGAATCAAATATGCGGATTTTTATGAATCCTCCACAGTGATTTTACAATATTCCATTCTTATTTCAGCCCTGGCTATTTTGCTTGGTATCGCTATGGCGAGCTTTTTTTCATTCCGCTTTACAATGCCAATCAAGAAATTAGCTCATTCCATGCGCAGATTCGGGGAAGGCGATCTATTGATCCGAACTCCGGTCATGTCGAAGGATGAGCTGGGTTTTTTAAGCGAGAGCTTTAATAAAATGACGGAACGGCTTATTGCTTCGATGCATGAAATCACTCGTACCGAAAAGCTTAAGAGTGAGGCTGAATTACAAATTCTTCATTACCAGATTAATCCGCATCTATTGTTCAATACGCTGAATTCGATCCAATGGAAGGCCAAGCTGGCGCATCAGCCGGAAATCCATAAAATGCTGCAGCATTTGATTGTGGTGCTTGAGGGGAGCTTCAATTTTAAGCAGACGCTGGTTCCATTAGAAAAAGAGCTTGATATCGCCTATCATTTTATTGAAATTCAGCGATATCGCTATGACGATGCATTTACCTTCGAGTTGGAAGTGGAGCCGGGGCTGGAGGAATGTCTTATTCCACGTATGGTGTTTCAGCCTTTGCTTGAGAATATCTTTTTCCATGGATTCCGTGATGGACAAGGAAGGATTACGATGAAGGTGTATTCGGAGAGAAATAAGCTGTTTATGGTGCTGGAGGACGACGGGATCGGCGTGAAGCCGGAGCATTTGGCATATATAGCGTCGGGCCGCAAGATTCCCGGCAAGCAAGGCGGACTTGGACTTAGGAATGTGGATGAACGAATTAAACAGCACTATGGCGATAGCTACGGTCTCTCGATAGAATCTGACAGAAATAAGGGAACGAAGGTGACTTTATCATGGTTAAAGACAACGGTGGACATGCATCCCTAATTCAAGTGCTAATCGTCGATGATGAGCAGTTGGTGCGTAAGGGTCTTCGTATGACAACGGATTGGGAGAAGTATGGCATGGTGGTTGTAGACGATGCGCCTAATGGTAGCGTAGGCTGGCAAAAGTTTGTGCAGTATCGGCCGCAGCTGGTAATTACAGATATCGTTATGCCAGAGATGGATGGGATTGAGTTGGCCAAAAAAATTAAAGAAGAGGCGCCGGATACGGCAATTCTCTTATTAAGCTGCCATCGGGATTTCGTGTATGCGAAGAGTGGAATTCAGATCGGTGTCCATGATTATATCGTAAAGACAGACATGGATGATGAGCATATGGAGCTTGCTCTTGAGCGGATTCGTCAGCAATTTGATCAACAGGTACTCGCTCGCCAGACTGCCGCGAGGGCAGGAGATTCCCCTTCTTCAGAAATGAAAAGCGATGGAGAGGAAGCACTGGGCACCTGGCTGCATCAAAACGACTACACGGCCAAGCAGCAATTACTCCAGAAGCTCAGAGCCGAATGGCATTGGATGCTCAAGAAGTGCTATATCCTGTTTTTATATTTTCCTGAAGAAGAAGGGGGAGGCATGCAATCCCTTCGAAATTCATGGAAACATATTATGGCTGCCGGCGCTGGCCAAATCGATTTTTTGCAGACCGGTGACCGCACTGCTATAGTGGTCGCGCATCAGTCCTGTTTATCGCTCGTTCAATCCTCATTGGTAGAGATGCAACTGAAGCATAGCGGACTGGCGTGGAGACAAAGCACGGTAATCAACGGTGAGGACGAATGGCTCCGTCAGGCCGAAGCCTTGTTCCGGTTATGGGGAATTGAAGCCAGCCTGGAGCTGCTGCAGGATACCCATAAGGAGGACATTATCAGAGCGATCGATTACATTGATCAACATCTGCAGGACGACCTGCGTGCGGCGGATGTGGCCTCGCAAATCGGCGTGAGCCGCAGCTATTTCAGCACGATTTTTAAGGAGGCTACAGGAAGCAGCATCATTTCCTTTATTTCTGAGCGCAGGCTGGAAAAGGCCAAGGAGCTGCTAAGCGCAACTACGATCCGTACAGAGGAAGTGGCTGAGAAGGTCGGCATTCAGGACGTCAAATATTTCTCCAAATGGTTCAAGAAAAGAGCCGAGCTTACGCCTGGCCAGTACAGAATTCAAACAAAATGACGCCGGATTCCAACAAAAATACTCCAATGCCCTGCCTTTTCGGGCATTTTTTTATTTATCGGAAAAGAGGACACTAATATAAAACATATGTCAGTATGAAAGCCCTTTCAGACATTCTAAGATACTAATGAAAGAAGCGGTACACATCTAAGGAGGGTTACAAATAATGAGAAAGAAAAGTATAGCCTATTTGCTTATTGCTTGCTTAATGATTTCTTTGCTGGCTACGGCTTGCTCAGGCAATAAGAACAACAATTCCTCGGCGGCGGGACAAGGCAATGGCGACGAGAAGGTCAAGCTGGTAGTGTGGACCTGGGAAACGGCCAAGGATGGACTTGACCTGAATATGGAAGCGTTTCAGGCGAAATATCCGAACATTGAGGTTGAATTTCAGAATATGAAATCCACGGATTTGTATTCCAAATACTTGATCACCTCGAACACGGGAGATGCCGTGCCAGATATCATTACCGTAGAATCCACCAACCTGGCGCAAATTGTACAGATTGATTCCTTGCTGGATATTACGGATAAAGTAGCGCCTTACAAAGACAAGATGAGCCCATACAAGTGGGAGGATGCGACGAAGGACGGCAAAACCTACGCTATGCCATGGGATAGCGGCCCGGTCGTCATGTTTTACCGGAATGACTTGTTTGCTCAGGCAGGACTTCCAACCGATCCGGTTGAGGTATCCCAGACAATCCAGACCTGGGAAGATTATTACGAGGCTGCCAAGCTGGTGAAGGAAAAGACCGGTGCATTCATGTACGGAGACTCCAAAACGAACTCCAGCAACCGGGTATTTGAATCCATGATGTGGCAGCGGGGGCTGTGGTATTTTGACGACCAAGGAAAGGTAGCCGTGGATTCCCCGGAAATTCAAGAAATCGCGGATTACTTGATTAAGATGCAACAGGAAAATCTCGTGTACGATGCCCGTGCCAATACGGACCAATGGGGCAACGGAATCCGTGACGGACAGGTTGCAACTGTGGTAGGCGGATCGTGGCATGACGCCATTATCGAGAATCAATATTCTCCGTCCGACAGCGGAAAATGGTCCGTAGCCATGATGCCGAAGTGGTCCAAGGACGACAAGTATTCGGGCGCCAACCAAGGCGGATCAAACCTGGCTATTAACAAAAATTCCAAGCATCCGGAAGAAGCGTGGCAGTTCATCGAATTTATGCTGGGCAGTGAAGAGAACCAGGTGAAAATGATGTCCGATGCAGGCCTGTTCCCGGCGATGATGATCGATAATAACCCGGCTATTGATGAGCCTTCAACCTACTTTAACAACCAAGCGATCCGCAAGGTTTATGCCGAGTCCCTGGCAAATACCTATCCGCTCGCCTATACTTCCGATTTCCCAATGGCTAACAAGCTGATGACTGATGTATGGGCCAAGGTATTCCTTAACAATTCAAGCCTTGAGCAGGCATTAAAGGAAATGGCGGATGAGCTTCGCAGCAAAACAAAAAGAGAATAGCGCATATTTCTGATAGGATTGGAGGGGACGATATGACATCCAGATTAAATAAGCAGTTGAAAATAGCTCCCTATATTTACATCTCGCCTTATTTCATCCTGTTCTTCGTCTTCTCCCTTTATCCCATTCTTTATTCCATCTACATCAGCTTTACGGACTGGAATGGGTCAGGCGAGAAGACGTTCATAGGCTTTGAGAATTATGTCCAATTGTTCGGGGACAAAAATTTCTGGTTATCCTTGTGGAACAGCTCGATCATCTTTTTAATGTATGTGCCCTTGATGCTGTTCCTCGGACTTATATTTGCATCGATGCTGAATTCCAACTGGATGGTAGGCAAAGGCTTTTTCCGGATGGCCTTGTTTGTTCCGAACTTTGTATCCGTCGTAGCGGTATCCTTCGTGTTCGTTCTGTTATTGAATACGCAAAATGGGCTTTTCAACAGCGTGCTTCGAAATATCGGACTCATCGATAATCCGATTCCATGGCTTGAATCGCCGTGGTGGGCCAGAATCTCGGTGTCGATCATGGTGCTCTACCGTTGGCTTGGCTACAATATGCTGCTATTAATGACGGGATTGCAAAATATTTCAAAGGATCTTTACGAGGCGGCTTACGTGGATGGAGCGACAAAGATTAAAAGTTTCTTCTTCATAACGATTCCGCTGGTGAAAAAAATGCTGTTGTTCTGCACGGTACTGTCCACCATTGGAACCTTTTCCTTGTTCACGGAGCCGTTCATTTTAACGCAGGGCGGACCGCTCAATTCTACTTTAACTCCCGTTCTGATGCTGTATACGGAAAGCTTCCAAAACTTTAACTTCGGTTACGCGTCGTCGATTGCCGTCTGCTTCTTTATTCTGATGATGACAGTCTCGTTAATCCAGATGCGCGTATTCGATGATAAGGAATAGGAGGTGGGAGTGAGATGGAAAAAGCGATGAAATTGCAGCGTGTGAAGCATCACGAGGGGAAGCGCGGAATCCTGTCCGTAACCACCTTTATCATCATGACCCTGGTCTCTCTTGCGACCATGTTTCCCTTGTTCTGGCTATTCAGCTCTTCGCTCAAGGATATCAGCGAGATTTTCGTCAATCCGCCGATGTGGATACCCAAGGTATTTCATTGGGAGAACTTCACAGAGCTATTTGTAAACCGCAAGTTCGGCATCATAACCTGGAACAGCTTCCTGCTCGCAACCACTTCTACGGTGATTGCCCTCGTTTTCTGCAGCTTGGCCGGTTTCGCATTTGCCAAATATCATTTCAAGGGGAAGAACTTCCTGTTCATTATGGTCCTGGCTTCCCTCATGATCCCGCATGAAGCGACCATGGTTCCTTTGTTCTCCATATATAAAGGAATGGGCCTTATTGATAATATTTGGGGTGTCATCCTGCCGGATTTAGCGAACGCATTTGGCATCTTCTTTATGCGCCAGTACTGTTCGGCACTTCCGGAAGAGATGCTGGAGGCGGCCCGCATGGACGGCTGCACCGAATTTAAGCTGTTCCGGCGGATCGTATTGCCCAACCTGAAGTCCGGCTTTGCCGGATTGGGGATTATCCTGTTCGTCAAGCAATGGAATAACTTCCTGTGGCCATCGGTCATTCTCCGTTCCCAGGAGAACATGACCTTGTCCGTGGCGCTTAAAGCGCTGGAGGACAGCAACAATACGCCATATCATCTGATTATGGCCGGTTCGGTGATCAGTGTCGTACCGCTGCTGATTATCGTCCTGATCTTCCAGAAGCAATTAATCGCAGGCATGATTGAAGGCGCCGTAAAAGGCTGATTGCCAGCCTATGGGATAGGTGCTTCAATTGCTCGCACAGCAGCATCATTTATTTGAACAGCGGCCTTGGTCCTTCATGTTGGACTAAGGCCGTTTTGTATTGTCCCGCTGGCGGCTGCGCACATACCGTCCTGGCGGCATCCCCTCCGACTTCGTGAATTGCTTCGTAAAGGAATAAATATCGCCATAGCCCAGACTTAAGGCAACGTGCTTAATGGTGAGCCCGGAGAGCAGCATCATTTTGGCCTGCTTCATCAGTTGTCTGGTGTGGTAGCGCTGGGGGGAGATCCCGGTGATCCGCTTGAACAGCTTCCTGAAATTTTCGTAACCCATATTTACTGCAGCTGCTGCTTCCTTTATCTCAAAATGGATATCGGTAGACCCGCTGATGAGCTGGCAGGCCTTAGCTATTATCGCTTCTTGAGGATCGCTTGGCGGGCTTTGGACGCTGTTATGCAGGCGGATCAGTAGCTCCTGGGCACTCATCAAAAGATAGGGCAGGCTTGCATCGGTCGCCTCCTTAAGGGAGTCAAGCAACCCCGCGAATTCATGAGTAAATTCGCTAGGATGCAGTGTCGTCACTTGCACCTCTTTGTCGGTCCTGAGAAGTCCCAACGATGTCAAGTAGTCATACACCGGATACCCGACGCTGATGTAGAACTCAATCCAGGCTCCATCCGGTTCGATTTCGGTAGAGTGCATGCGTTCGGGAAACCGTTGAACGAGATCGCCTGCTTGCATGGGCGTCACGATGCCGTCCTCGGATAGGTAACGTCCGCTTCCTTGCAGGATCAAAATGCAGCTGTAGTACCCGATTTTGAAATCATACTGGGAACGTTCCGCCGTTCTTTTCCGCATAAAGCCGCAGGATAAAATGCCTTGATCAAAATTGTCGCCGATGCACCGATAGACGACATCGTTCTCCTTGATCTCTTCGTAATTCACAGAGGATCACTCCTGCCAAAGTGGATAAATGAAATACCATTACTGACATTTCAAGACACGGTATACCCTTATATTATTAGGGTGTGGGACATTGAATCAACACCAATTAGAACAAGGAGTGTGATTCCAGGAAATGAAGCTGAATCGAGAGTGGGAGAACCCGCAAATTACGCAAGTGAACCGGATGCCTATGCACGAGCCTTATGGGGTATACGAGTCCGTCGAGCAGGCCTTGCGCGGGGATCGCAGAGAGTCCAAATACGTAAAATGCCTAAACGGATCATGGAAGTTTAAGCTGTACCCTTCTCCGGATCGGGTAACCGATGAATTCTTTAGTCCAGAGTATGACGTGTCCGGTTGGGATTCGATTTCCGTTCCGTCAAATTGGGAGCTGTCAGGCTATGGCACACCTGTCTATACGAATATTTTGTATCCCTTCGGCAAGAAGGGGGAGAACTCCCGCCATGAAATTCGGCTCAAGAAGGATGAGTTCGTCCTGAATCCGCCCTTTGTTCCGGAGGATGATAATCTTACCGGATGCTATGTCCGGAGCTTTGACCTACCCGAGGACTTTATTGGCCGTGACGTCTTTATAGACTTCGGCGGCGTGGAATCTTGCTTCTATCTGTGGATTAACGGGAAATGGGCGGGCTTTTCGCAGGACAGCAAGCTGAATGCCGCCTTCGAAATTACGGATTACCTCCAACAGGGACACAACCGGGTAGCCGTCCAGGTGATGCGCTTCGGAGCCGGTACGTATCTGGAGGATCAGGACTACTGGCATCTGTCCGGGATCTTCAGGGATGTGTCGATTTATGCCAAGCCGCGCATGCGCATCCAGGATTACAAGATCGAGACGCTTTTTTCGGGAAATTATGAGCATGCGGAATTAGTTGTAAAGGTCTATCCTAACAACCAGGCGGACCGCTACGGGGAAGCATATGTGCGCCTTTCGCTTTACGATGCCGATTTCATGCTGATTACGCAGTTTGAAACGCCGACATTCGGAGATTGTGGATTCTATCTGCAAGAGAAATACGTGGCGAAGGTCCAGCAAGCTATTTCTAAGCCCCATTTATGGAGCGACGAGACGCCCTATCTTTATAAATTGGTGCTGGAAATGATCGGCCCAGATGGCAACATCGTCGATATCGAGAGCGCAAATGTTGGCTTCCGCGAGGTCCAAATCGACGGTAACGGAATCCTTAAGATCAATGGCAAGCGCCTCCTGATCCGGGGCGTAAACCTGCATGCTTTTTGCCCGGAAACCGGACGTACGGTGTCAACCGACTATATGCGCGAGCAGATCAAGCTGATGAAATCGCTGAATATCAATGCTGTCCGAACGAGTCATTATCCTCATGCAATCGAATGGTACGACCTCTGCGACGAGCTGGGTATCTATTTGGTGGACGAGACGAATCTCGAAACCCATGGCATCGGCGGTCAATTGAGCGAATCGCCGGTGTGGACTCATGCATACATGGAGCGGGCGACCCGGATGGTGCTTCGGGACAAGAATCATCCGTCGATTATTTTGTGGTCCCTCGGCAATGAATCAGGATACGGGGCGAATCATGCGGCCATGTACGGCTGGATCAAGGAATATGACAAGACCCGATACGTCCAGTATGAATCTGGAAATCCGCCGGCCAATGTCTCGGATATCATCGCGCCGATGTATCCTCCCAAGGATTGGATTCTGGATATCATGGCTAACAGCGAGGACTTGAGACCCTTTATCATGTGCGAATATGCGTACGCAAAGAGCAACAGCAACGGGAACTTCAAGGAATTCTGGGATCTTATTCATAAGTTTCCTCGCTTCCAGGGAGGATTCATTTGGGATTTTCAGGACAAAGCACTTGTTAAAACGGCTCAAGACGGCAGCATGAAGTATGTCTATGGCGGAGCTTTTGGCGAAGAAATTGTGGACCCGGCGCTGGATATGTGCCTGAACGGCATTGTTTTTCCGAACTTGACGCCGAAGCCTGCAGCTTATGAAATCAGGAATGTGCATTCGCCGCTCCTGATCGATGATTTCGAGTCGCCATATCATCCTCAAGGCACAAAAAAGTATCGGCTATTCAACCATTACACGCATCGGGACCTCAGGCATCTGAATATCTGTTGGGAATTGGTATGCGACGGGACGGTTGTTGACAGCGGGCTCTTCCCTAAATTCAACACGCCGCCCGGGACAACAGAATGGATTGAACCGCCTTATGATGACTCCAAAGTGAACGGGGAAGCATTTCTTAACTTTTATGCGTTACTGGACGAAGACACGTTTTATGCGGATAGGGGCTCTCGTATTTATGCCTGCCAGTTCGAGATCAAGGATTCGGTCCGTCGTCTTCATACCGGAGAGATTGAGCAGGGCAGCTTGACCTGCGAGGAGACGGAGCAGCAAGTGCTGATTCACAATGAACATCTGGAGGTCGCCTTCTCGAAATACTCGGCAGAATTCACCGCAGTGCGTTATAAGAAGCGGAGTTACTTCACGGGCGGTGCCAATCAGTTTTATCGTCCACCTACAGGGATCGATGCCGGAATCCATCTGGAGTCTCCCAACTATGCAGATGAATGGAGAGCAATCGGGCTTCATCATCGGCAAAAAGAAATCCAGCATATCCGGGTGTATGCAGCATCCGCTTGCGTAATTATCGAAGTGCGCAGTCTTTACCATGGCTGCATTGAAGCAATAACAAGCTATGCGGTGGGCGGGAAAGGGATTGAGATTACCAATACCGTGGTGAATAATGCCAAGGTCGATTCAATTCCGCGGATCGGTCTGAGCTTCGCATTTTCAGAGGACTGGAATCAGATTCAATGGTATGGGCGCGGCCCGTGGGAGAACTATGCGGACCGCAAGACGTCAGCACTGATCGGGCTTTATGAGAGCACGGTCGAGCAGCAGCATGTTCCTTATATTCTTCCGGTGGAATGCGGCGGCAAGGAAGATGTGCGTTATTTGTATGTATCCGCGTTGGATGGCCGGAAGGTTAAACTGGCCGCGGCAGGTCATTTCCATTTCGATATTCACCGGCACAGCGTAGATCAGATTGACAGTGCGTCTTATGCTGAGGAGTTGGGCCTCTCCGATAGGGTGTACTTGAATCTCGATCACAAGCATGCCGGTCTGGGCGGGGATAACGGTTGGACGAAGACAATTCATGACGAATACAAAATTAAGAGAGGCATCTATACGTACAGCATGACGCTGGAGATTTTGTAGCAAGGCTACTACTCATGTGTTGAGCAGCTTTCTTTCATCGAGAAGAGGGGGTCTCAAAAGTAAAATTCAGTCATCCTTAATAACAAAATAGAGTGATATTCATATAAACATATTGAAACCAAGGGGATTTCTCATGCTTAGTCCCCTTGGTTTCTTGCGTCCACCGCGGCTTTTTTGATTAATTATGAGCGAGTGAAAGCCAACCGACCTCCAAACTTACTTTTGGCAAGCCTCGAAGCTTTTTAGTCACCCACATCAGCAATTATAGTGACATTCTGCATTATAATCGCCGCACGAGCCCCGCATCAGCAATTATAGTGACATTCTGCATTAAAATCGCCGCACGAGCCCCCACATCAGCAATTATAGTGACATTCTGCATTAAAATCGGCGCACGAGCCCCGCATCAGCAATTATAGTGACATTCTGCATTATAATCTCCGCACGAGCCCCCCCATCAGCAATTATAGTGACATTCTGCATTAAAATCGGCGCACGAGCTCCCGCATCGGCAATTATAGTGACATTCTGCATTATAATCGCCGCGCGAGCTCTCCCATCAGCAATTATAGTGACATTCTGCATTATAATCATCGCACGA
This sequence comes from Paenibacillus apis, assembly GCF_018333295.1. Classification (NCBI taxonomy): domain Bacteria; kingdom Bacillati; phylum Bacillota; class Bacilli; order Caryophanales; family Paenibacillaceae; genus Paenibacillus; species Paenibacillus apis. The sequence continues at coordinate 181,283 of NZ_BORS01000010.1, read as the reverse complement.
GCCCCCACATCAGCAATTATAGTGACATTCTGCATTAAAATCGCCGCACGAGCCCCGCATCGGCAATTATAGTGACATTCTGCATTAAAATCGCCGCACGAGCCCCCACATCAGCAATTATAGTGACATTCTGCATTAAAATCGGCGCACGAGCCCCGCATTAGCAATTATAGTGACATTCTGCATTAAAATCGGCGCACGAGCCCCGCCACCAGTAATTTTAGTGACATTCTGCATTAAAATCGGCGCACGAGCCCTCCCATCGGCAATTATAGTGACATTCTGCATTAAAATCGCCGCACGAGCCCCCGCATCGGCAATTATAGTGACATTCTGCATTATAATCGCCGCGCGAGCCCCCCATCAGCAATTATAGTGACATTCTGCATTAAAATTTTCGCCTCGCTCACAATCTAATAAAAGTAGAATTATATCCAATACCTGTCTCCTTATGCCTGCATATTACCGGATTTATAATATGTATGCGGTTACAAAATACCGAGGATTCAATAAATAGGGGGAGGCAAAGTATGAAACGTATGAAAGGTATGAAACGTGTATTAGCCGGAATTTCAGCAATCCTCATGATGACATCGCTGCTTGCGGCGTGCGGAGGGAACTCCAACAATGCGTCCAGCCCGAATTCCACTCCAGCCCCATCGACGAACAACGCGGCCGAGACACCGTCCAACACGAGCGGCGAGAAGGTTACCATTAATCTCTGGAGCTTTACGGACGAAATTCCGAACATGACGACAAAATATTTGGAGGTCCATCCGGAAGTGAATGTAGAGTTCAAGACTACGATCATTGCAACAACGGACGGTGCTTATCAACCGGCGCTTGACCAGGCGCTTGCTGCCGGCGGCAAGGATGCTCCGGACATTTACGCAGCTGAAGCCGCGTTCGTCCTGAAATATACCCAGGGCGATGCATCCGACTATGCTGCGAACTATGCGGACCTTGGTCTGGATGACCAAAAAGTGAAGGATGCAGGCATCGCACAGTATTCCGTGGATATCGGCAGCAAAGAAGGTCAATTAAAGGCTCTTGGCTACCAGGCCACTGGCGGAGCCTTTATCTATCGCCGCTCGATTGCCAAGGATGTGTTCGGTACGGACGATCCGGCAACGGTGAAGAGCGAAGTTGGCCCAGGCTGGGATAAATTCTACGAAGCAGCCGCCAAGCTCAAAGCCAAAGGCTACGGCATTGTATCCGGTGACGGCGATATCTGGCATGCTATCGAGAACAGTTCGGAAAAGGGCTGGATCGTTGACGGCAAGCTTCATATTGATCCGAAGCGCGAAGAGTTCCTTGATCTCTCCAAGAAGCTGAAGGATAACGGATACCACAATGATACGCAAGACTGGACGGAGGCCTGGTATGCGGATATGTCCGGCTCCGGCGCCCAGCCGATCTTCGGATTCTTCGGTCCGGCATGGCTGATTAACTATGTTATGAACGGTCAAGTGAAAGACACGGACGGTGACTGGGCTGTTACCGAGCCGCCGACAGGCTTCTTCTGGGGCGGTACCTGGCTCCTCGCTCACAAAGACGTGACGAAGGACGAAGCCAAGAAGCAGGCGGTTGCCGATTTCATCAACTGGGTAACGCTTGATTCCTCCGAGACCGGCCTTCAGTATTTCTGGGCAAACGGTACGATGAAGGATGGCGAGCAAGGCACGAAGGACAGCGTTGCCTCCTCCGTAGTGATGAGCAATTCCAATGGTGAGGTTCCGCTGCTCGGCGGACAAAACATGTTCGACGTTTTCGTACCGGCCAATGCGAACGCTTCCGGTAAGAACCTGACGCAATATGATGAGACGATCAACAGATTGTGGCGGGATCAAGTACGCGAGTACACTGCAGGCAACAAGAGCCGCGACGATGCGATCGCCACCTTCAAGCAGCAGGTTAAGGACCAGCTTGATATCGACAGCGAATAATTAGGAATAGAAGGGGCGGGGGAGCTACCCCGCCTCTTCATATCAACAATTGGGGTGAGAGCATGCGCCGCAAAGGTGTGAACTACTCGAAGTACGGCTATATTTTTACCTTTCCGTTCGTCTTGGCATTTTTGATTTTTTCGTTATACCCAATCCTATATACCGCAGTCATCGGGTTTACCGATATGAAGGGACTCATTCCAAAGCCGATTCATATTCTGGATAACCCGTTTCAAAATTTCAAGGATCTTATCTTTGAAAATGCGTCCTTTAAAAAATCTCTGTTAAACACGGGGCTTCTCTGGATTGTCAACTTCGTTCCTCAGATTACACTCGCGCTGCTGCTTACGGCATGGTTCACGAATAAGCGGCTCAATATCAAGGGGCAAGGCGCGTTTAAGGTATTGCTATATATGCCGAACATTATTACGGCCAGTACAATCGCCATTCTGTTCAGCACGATGTTCGCTTATCCGATGGGGCCGATCAACAGCTTAGTTCAAATGCTGGGCTTGTCTGACGCACCGATCTTCTTCCTCCAGGATAAGACGACCGCACGGGGAATTGTGGCGTTCATCCAGTTCTGGATGTGGTACGGCAATACCATGATCATTCTCGTTGCAGGTGTGATGGGAATTAACCCGGCACTTTTCGAATCCGCAGCGATTGACGGAGCCAACGGGTGGCAGACCTTCTTCCGAATCACCTTGCCGAGTCTCCGCACGATTCTGCTGTTCACCCTGATTACGTCGATGATCGGCGGTCTGACCATGTTCGATATTCCGCAGCTGTTCCTTCTGGGCGGACCGGATGACGCTACATTGACAACGTCGATGTTCATCTTTGGGCAGGCCTTCAAGGGAAGTTACCTGTACAATCGCGCAGCAGCGGCAAGTATGATCCTGTTCCTGATTGCTGCAGCGCTGTCCGCTGTTCTGTTCTACGTGATGCGGGACCGCGATGCGGCGCAAGTGAAGAAGGCGGAGAAACTGTACAAAAAATCACTCAAAGCAACAGCAGTAGAGAGAGAGGTGTAACACATGGATAAACAACTGAAAAGCGAAGGAGCCTTCGGTCTGAAATTCAGCCGGACGATCATCTATATCATCTGTATCCTGTTGTCGCTCCTCAGTATTCTTCCTTTCTGGATTATGTTCGTCAACGCTACGCGTTCCACGGCGGAAATCCAAAGCGGACTCTCCCTGCTGCCTTCGACCCATTTTATGAATAACCTTCAAGTATTGCTTGATAAGAGCTTCGATCCGATTCAAGGCTTTATGAATTCCTTCATTATCTCGGGTTCGGCAACCATTCTGACGGTATATTTCTCGTCACTGGCGGCTTACGGATTGGTGACCTATGACTGGAAGCTGCGCAAGCCGTTCTTTACGTTCATCATGTGCGTCATGATGATTCCTTCTCAGGCAAGCGCGATCGGCTTCTATCAATTCATGTACAAACTGGGCTGGACGAACAGCTTCCTTCCGCTGATCCTGCCCGCCATTGCGGCTCCGGCGGTTGTGTTCTTCATGCGGCAATACCTGCTGGCTACACTGTCATTGGAGATCGTGGAGGCATCCCGGGTGGACGGCTCCAGCGAGTTCAAGACGTTTAACCGGATCATCCTGCCATTGATGACGCCGGCGGTTGCAACGCAGGCGATCTTTGCTTTTGTAGCGAACTGGAACAACCTGTTCATGCCATTGATTCTCCTCACCCAGAAGGAAAAATACACCATGCCGATCATGGTAAGCTTGCTGCGCGGCGATATCTACAAGACGGAGTTCGGCTCGATCTACATGGGGCTGGCCCTGACGGCCTTGCCGCTGTTCGTGGTTTACTTCCTGCTGTCCCGGTATATTATCGCAGGCGTTGCGCTTGGGGGCGTTAAGGAGTAGCGCGATTGCACACGATTGTTGTTAGTGCCGTTTCTGGCTGTAGCCATGGATTTAACATAATTGCATTAACTGCGTTTATTCTTCTGGCTATTTAGTGAATGAGAAGATTTAAGTGTAGAAAGTACATCCCAAAGTACTCATTTTCATTAAAATGGCGAATTTTTGGGAGTTTAGTTGTCCTTTATGCAGCTAATTCGCGAGTTTTATTGAGATCATGAGGGATAGGTGTATTTTATACATCTGAATGATCCAAGTCATGGAATTGCTGCGGTACAATGAATAAACCTTTTTAAGGGGCTGCCTTGCGGTGGTCCCTTTTGCCTTGCCTGGAAATCTGGCCCATGATCGTAGTAAAATATAGCGAACAGGAGGGATAGCTATGAACAATACGAAATGGTGGCAGACCGCCGTCATCTATCAGGTTTATCCCCGGAGCTTTCAAGATAGCGATGGTGACGGCATCGGCGATCTTCGGGGAATGATTAACCGATTGGACTATTTGGAGCAGCTTGGCATTACGGCGATATGGCTCAGTCCGGTATACAAGTCGCCCAACGACGATAACGGCTACGATATTAGCGATTACCGGGATATTATGACCGAATTCGGAACGATGGCCGACATGGACGAGCTCATTGAAAAGGCCAAGCTTCGGAACATCCGGATCATCATGGACCTGGTCGTGAACCATACCTCGGATGAGCATCCCTGGTTCATCGAGGCCCGTCAAGGAAAGGACAATCCGTACCGAGACTACTATATTTGGCGCGATCCGGTAAACGGCGGGGTTCCCAATTCGCTGCGCTCTTCGTTCAGCGGCTCGGCCTGGGAGTTTGATGAAGCGAGCGGCCAATATTACCTGCATCTGTTCAGCCGAAGACAGCCCGACCTGAACTGGGAGAACCCCAAGGTTCGGCAAGAGGTCTGGGATATGATGAATTTCTGGCTGGATAAAGGCGTCGGCGGCTTCCGCATGGATGTCATTGATCTGGTCGGCAAGATTCCCGATCAGGAGATTACGGGAAATGGGCCGAAGCTTCATGAATACCTGCAGGAGATGCATCGGGAGACCTTCGGCAAGCATGATGTCCTGACGGTCGGGGAGACCTGGGGAGCAACGCCGGAGGTGGCGAAGCTCTACTCCAATCCGGACCGGAAGGAGCTGTCGATGGTGTTCCAGTTCGAGCACATCGGCCTGGATCAGCAGGAAGGAAAGGACAAGTGGGATTTGAAGCCTCTGTCCGTCAACGAATTGAAGCAGGTGCTGGCCAAGTGGCAGATCGAGCTGGGAAATGAGGGCTGGAACAGCCTGTTCTGGAACAATCATGATTTGCCGAGAATCGTATCCCGGTGGGGCGATGACGGCAAATACCGGGTGGAGAGCGCTAAGATGTTTGCGATTCTGCTGCATTTGATGAAGGGCACGCCTTATATTTATCAGGGCGAAGAGATCGGCATGACGAATTATCCGATTAAAGATATCAGCGAGGCGCAAGACATTGAGACGGTCAATATGTATCATGAGCGTCTTGCCCAAGGCTATGCTAAGGAGGACATTATCGCTTCGATTAATGCCAAGGGGAGAGACAATGCGCGAACCCCGATGCAGTGGGATGCGACACCGAACGCCGGATTTACGAGCGGACAGCCTTGGCTGCACGTGAATCCCAATTATGCGGAGATCAATGTGGAAGCGAATCTTGCGGACCCGGATTCAGTCTTTCATTGTTACCGTAAATTGATTGAGCTGCGGAAAAATAACCCGATCGTGGTATGGGGTGAATTTGAACTGGTGGAGGACGTTCCCGAGGAAGTGTTCATGTACTTCCGCCGCTATAAAGGCGAGACCTGGCTGGTTACCGCTAACTTTAGTCCCGCACCAGTCACGCTGGAAATGCCGGAGATCGGCTTGGTCAGTGAATTCATGATCGGAAACTATGCGCGAGATGCCGCAGATTTTCAACAGCTGCAGTTGCAGCCTTATGAAGCGTTTGTAACGAAGCTTGCTTAAATACGGAACCGGACAATTCAGGAGAAAGTGCTGAATTGCCCGGTTTTTTAGTCGGGTTTGGCATATAGAGTTAGCATTGTGGTGTTATTTCTTGATGTAATCCGAGTACCTGTCGAGAAACTCCAGGGAATTCATATCATCTCTAAGGTGATGCCGAACCAGGGCGTCGATCTCCTCTGTATTTTTGTTCGCAATATGCTCCAGCATGAATTGATGCTCGCCCCAAATCTGCAGCAGCTTCCCTCTTTCCAGCATGTGCAGCTTGCGATACCGGATATAATGCACGTTGGACTGCTGGATTAAATCCCATAGAAACTCTCGGCCCGCCAATCGGAACATAGAGCTGTGAAATTGATCGTCCAGAGCCAGAAAGAGATCAATCTTCTCTTCATCCCTGGCGCACGCCTTCTGCTTGTCCAGAATTTTCTTCAATTCCTGGATGTCCTTAAGCGAGAGCTGGGAGCATAAGTCCTTCATGATTTCCTTTTCCAGCGCGCTTCGCAAGTAAATCATCTGCTCGACGGATTCCAGATCAATATAGGAGACGAAGTTTCCCCTCTTGGCATAGACATCAATATAGGATTCCAGCGACAATTGCTTCAGCACATCGCGCAGCGGTGTTCTTGATAGCTGGAACTGCTCCGCCAGGACGGTTTCACTCAGGATTACACCGGGCTTTATTTTTAGCGACAGAATATCGTTCTTTAGCTGCTTCAGGATTTCTTCCTTTGTATACATTCCGCTCCTACCTTTGCATGGATTGAATTGAATACTAGTATACAACTACTTTCAGTTTGAGCAAAGCCTCTAAACCGATGCTAGCTTAAAATGCTGAAAATAAGTGTTAATTTATGCGATTGACAAATGAATGGAACTGCCATATGATCAAGAAAAACTTGTATACAAGATAATCAAATTTACTTTGGGAGGGCTCCGGTATGAACATGACTTGGAGATGGTATGGACAAGATAATGACAACATTATGCTGGATCACATTCGGCAAATTCCAGGGGTGACCGGGATTGTATGGTCCTTGCACGAAAAAGTCGCCGGTGAAGTATGGGAGATGGAGCGAATCCGGGAAGTCGCTGATCAGATTACCGGCAAAGGCTTCAGCACCGCGGTCGTGGAGAGCGTCAACGTTCATGATGATATTAAAATCGGGCTGCCTTCCCGCGATAAATATATCGATATTTATATCGACACCATCCGCAAGCTGGCGACGGTAGGCGTCAAGGTGATCTGCTATAACTTTATGCCTGTATTTGACTGGACGAGAACAGAGCTTTATAAGGAACTGCCGGACGGATCCAACGCTCTGTTCTACGAAAAGGCTGCTATTTCAGAGAATCCTCGCCAGATGGTCGACAGAATTCTTCAAGGTGCGGGCAGCTTCACCATGCCGGGGTGGGAGCCGGAGCGGTTGGCGAAGCTGGATGAACTGTTTGCTGCTTATGCGGATGTGACGGAAGAGAAGCTCTTCGATAATCTGAAATATTTCCTGGAACAGATCATTCCTGTTTGCGAGGAAGTAGATATTAAGATGGCGATTCATCCGGATGATCCGGCTTGGCCGATTTTCGGTTTGCCGCGGATTATCCGCAGCCGGGATACCATCCGCCGCATGCTGGATATGGTGGACAGTCCCTATAATGGTCTGACCTTTTGCACAGGCTCGCTCGGCACGAATCCGGAGAATGATCTCCCGGCCATGATTCGCGAATTCCATGATCGAATTCATTTTGCCCACATCCGCAATGTGAAGGTATTCGATAACGGAGATTTCATCGAGGTTTCGCATCGGGGAAAGGACGGCAGTGTGGATATAGCCGAAGTTGTCAGAGCCTACCACGAGAATGGATTTAAAGGATATGTCCGTCCGGATCACGGTCGTCATCTGTGGGGCGAGGAGAAGAATTGCCGTCCTGGCTACGGGTTGTATGACCGGGCTTTAGGGATTATGTATTTGCTTGGCGTTTGGGATAGCCTGGACAATGCGACCTCCAAAGGGGTGGAGTAAATGCTGCAACTCAACCGGACAGGGCTTGCGGACAGGGCAGCTTGGGAGGCAGCCGGCATCGAATTGCCGCAATTTGATCTTGAGGCCGTCGCGGATCGGACGCGGGCTAAGCCGCAATGGGTGCATTTCGGTGCGGGCAATATTTTTCGTGCCTTTGTAGCCAATGCCCATCAGAAGCTGCTGAATACCGGACGGACGGATACCGGGATTATTACGGTAAAGACTTACGACTTTGAAAAGGCCGATAAGCTTAACAAGCTGTATGACAATCTGACGCTGCTGGTTCTGATGAATGCGAAGGGCGAGTTCCGGAAAAGTGTGGTTGGAAGCGTCGCGGAAGCGCTTGTAGCGAATAAAGCACGGCCGGAGGATGATCGCCGGCTGATTGAGATCTTCGAGAACCCGAGCCTGCAGATGGTCAGCTTTACGATTACAGAGAAGGGTTATGCCTTGACCGGACCTGACGGCGATTACCTCGATAGGGTCAAGGAGGACTTCAAGAATGGCCCCGAGCAGCCTGTCCATGCCATGGGCATTGCCGCTTCGCTTGCTTATCGCCGTTACTTGAAGGGACAGTATCCATTAACCTTCGTCAGCATGGACAACTGCTCCCATAACGGGGACAAGCTGAAGAACAGCGTGGTGGCTATGGCTCAAGCCTGGGCCGCAAGGGGACTGGTGGAAGCCGGGTTTGTCGACTATCTTCAGGATGAAGCTAAAATTACGTTTCCGCTGTCCATGATCGACAAGATTACGCCGCGTCCTTCGGAGAAGGTTCAGGCGATACTGAGCGAATCCGGCCTGGCTGATATGGAGCTTACGGTGACGTCCAAGCATACGTATACAGCGCCATTCGTAAATGCCGAAGTGAGCGAGTACTTGGTTATTGAAGATAAATTTACGAATGGACGTCCGCCTCTGGAGGAAGCCGGAGTGATTTTTACGGACCGGGACACCGTTAACAAGATCGAGACGATGAAAGTGACCACATGCCTCAATCCTCTGCATACCGCGCTTGCCGTTACGGGCTGCCTGCTCGGCTATAGGTTGATTGCGGATGAGATGAAGGACCCCGTGCTGCGGCGGTTCGTTGAAATCATCGGCTATGAGGAAGGGCTGCCGGTCGTGGTAGACCCCGGCATTATTAATCCAAGGACATTTCTTGATGAGGTATTGCAGGAGCGGTTCGCGAATCCGTACATTCCGGATACGCCCCAGCGGATTGCCACGGACACCTCGCAAAAGGTAGGTATCCGCTTCGGGGAGACCATCAAGGCTTATGTGCGAAGAGCGGACCTGAACCCTGCCGGATTAACAGCTATTCCGCTGGCGATTGCTGCCTGGTGCCGTTATTTGCTCGGAGTGGATGATGAGGGGCAGCCGTTTGCGCTTAGTCCGGATCCGCTGCTTGAATCTCTGCAAGATCATCTGCACGGCGTTCGTCTGGGAGATTCGCATGCCCCGGGAGTTCGCCATATTCTAGAAGATGCCCGACTGTTCGGTGTGCAATTATATGAAATTGGCCTTGGCGAGAAGATTGAAGCGATGTTCCATGAGATGCTCGCCGGTCCTGGGGCCGTGCGGCGCACGCTTGAGAAGTACTCGAATTAATAGCTTCATCCAAGTTAAATTGATGATTGTATGTGCCGGGGCAACGTGTGAATCGAATATAGCAGAAGCCGCAATGCTGCAGATAGCCTAAGGGTGTCCTGGATCCATCGTCGATGGTGAGGGACACCCTTTTCACTAGAATCAAATCTCGCGATACAGCATCTCCATCCCCTTTCTTAACTCCTCCTCCGAGCCGTAGGCAAAGGATAGCCGAAGATGATGTGCATCCTGTGCTCCGTAAATATAGCCGGGATGAATAAGCACCTTCTTCTTCAGAAGCCGCATGAACAGTTCCTTCGTAATGACAGGTTCATGAAATCTCAACCAGATGTAGAACCCTCCCTGCGGACTTTCCCAGGAAGCTTTGCTCTCAAAATATTGCTTTAGCAAAATCTCCATAAGCTCTGCACGCGACTGCAGCTCAGCTCTTAATCGCCGCACGTGATTTTCATATAAGCCCGTGCGCAGCCAGTGCTCGACAACGAGCTGGGAAAGGGCGCTTGAGCCGTAGTCCATCTGCATTTTAATGTCCGAGATTCGCTGAATGACCGGCGCCGAGGCGATGACCCAGCCGATTCGCAGTCCGGGACTGAGCGTCTTGGACACGCTGCCGATATAGATCACCTGCCCGGAGCGGTCGAGGGACTTCATAGCGGGAGCCGCAGGCTCGAAGCTCAGCTCGAAATAGACGTCATCCTCGATGACGGGGAGCTTTTCTGCTGCACATAACTGGAACAGGGCGTTCTTATCCTCCCAGGTCATACATTCCCCTGTGGGATTATGGAGGGTCGGAATCGTATAAAGGATGGCTTGTCTGCGTCCGCGAACCTTCCGGATATGCTCGGCTGTGTATTGATCAGCTGAAAGTCCGTGCAAATTCATGCCGAAGGATTGAAAGGGCCTCACGGAATTCAAATAAGAATATTCGTGTTGAAGGACTAGCGATCCGGGCTCCAGCAGGCCAAGCGCAATCAGCTGCAAGGCTTGAAGCCCTCCCGAGACAACGCAAATATTTTCGGGCGTGGTAGTGATCCCTCTCTTTTTCACATAGTCGCAGATGGCTTGTCTCAAAGTCTCACTGCCTTGAGGAGAAGAATATCCGAGCGTCTTTCCGTCCAGAGGCAGCGAGCCGAGCGAGGCTTGAATCTCGTTAACCGGGAGCAGGGAAGGACTCAGCTCGCCTGTTCCTAATCGAATTACGGAAGCGTCCTGCTCGAATTCATTGATCAGCTGGATGGTCTGGTAATTGGATTTATGAATGCTTGCTTCGATATATTGCTGCCAATTGGGCAGCCTTTGCTTGACGAGAAGATGCCAGGAATCGTTCGCGACGAAGGTAGCCGATCCTGTCCGGGAACTCAGCAATCCGTCCGCCTTCAACTCATCGACCGCTTCTTGAAGCGTGCTGCGATTGACGCCTAACGATAGCGCCAGCTTGCGCTGCGGAGGCAGCTTGGTTCCCGCCGGCCATTCCCCGCTTTGAATTTGTCCGATCATCCAATCCTTGATTTGAGCAGCTAAGCTTAGATGCAGCGAGCGGTCAGGCTGCCAGCTCATAGCGATCCCTCCTTGCAAAATTGGCTGGATAACTACCCATCCAATTGGACCTGTTCTCTATTTATATCATGACTATGATAGAGAAGGAAGGAGTTGAAGGAATGGAATCGGTATTCCATGGCATTATTTTAGCGCTGGGGCTGATCTTACCTTTAGGCGTGCAAAATGTATTTGTATTCTCGCAAGGCATCATGCAACCCAAGCTGATCAAGGCATTCCCGGCGATGATCGCCGCAGCGGTCTGTGATACGGTATTAATTGTCCTGTCTGTTATGGGACTGTCTCTTGTAGTGATGCAGTTTGAGTGGCTCAGGCTTATGCTGCTTATCGGCGGAATTATATTTCTGCTCTATATGGGGACAATGATTTGGAGCTCGAATGCGGTGACAGGTCTAGATGATAAAGAGGCGCTGCCGCTAAAGAAGCAGATTTTATTTGCCTGCTCCGTCTCGATCTTGAATCCGCATGCACTGCTGGATACGGTTGGCGTCATCGGAACAAGCGCAGTCCAATACAGCGGTCAGGCCCAAGTGTCCTTTATGCTGGCATGCATAGCCGTCTCCTGGCTCTGGTTTCTTGGACTCATTATGACGGGGGCTGCGTTTAAGAAGATGAATCTCCCTGACAGCGTATTTGTACTGTTCAACAAGTGCTCTGCCGTCTTTATCTGGGGGACGGCGCTGTACCTGCTGGTATCGGCCGTGGGCATCTCCCCTTAGGCACCTACCCAATACCTGACGCATATTGTAAGGTGACAGTATTCAGGGAAGAATCGGAAAGGAAGTGGATGTGTGACTGCAAGAGAATTGAGATATTTTGCCGGCGGGAATACGGCTAGGGGCTTTTACTCTTTGTTTGAATCCAATCTGAAGGATCTCCAGCGTTTATTCATTTTGAAGGGAGGTCCCGGCACCGGGAAGTCCACGCTGATGAAGAGCATCGGCAAGGAGTGGCATGAGCGGGGCTATGATGTTGAACTGGTCCATTGCTCCTCCGACGCTGAATCTCTTGACGCGGTGATCATTCCGGCATTGGGAGCCGGCGTAGTGGACGGTACGGCACCTCATGTAATCGAGCCAAAGGCTCCGGGAGCCGTTGAAGAGTATGTGAATCTTGGAGAAGCATGGGATTCCCGTGCTCTGATCGGACAAAAGGAACAGATTTTTCTGATCAATCAAAAGGTTGCCGATGCCTATGCTGCAGCTTACAGCAAGTTTGCCGAGGCGCTCCGAATTCATGACCAATGGGAGCGGATTTATTATGCCCAGATGGATTTTGAGCAGGCGGATCAATTGACCCATCGCATGGTGGAGCAATTGTTCGGGGATCATCGGCTTGAAAAGCGCTCTATCGTCAAGCATCGGTTTCTGGGGGCGGCTACGCCTGCCGGAGCGGTTGACTTTGTGCCGAATCTGACGGAGGGCCTGACGCGCCGTTACTTTATAAAGGGCCGGGCAGGCACCGGCAAATCGACCATGCTGAAGAAGATTGCAGCTGAGGCGGAGAACCGCGGCTTTGACGTTGAAATCTATCATTGCGGATTTGATCCGAACAGCCTGGATATGGTTATTGTCCGCGAGCTGAATTTCGCGATTTTTGACAGCACCAGTCCGCATGAATACTTCCCGGAGCGGGAAGGAGATGAGGTCATTGACACTTATGCTGCCAGCGTGAAGCCGGGAACGGATGAACGTTATGCTGAGCAGCTTGCGGAAGTGAGCTCCCGGTATAAGGAGAGCATGAAGGACGCTATAAGCCATCTGGCGGAAGCGAAGCGGTACCGCGACGAGTTGGAGGGAATTTATGTGTCTGCCATGGATTTCTCCAAAGTCGATCTGTTGGGCAATAGACTCCGGGAGGAATTGGCGGCTTGGGCTGACGGGTTGCGCTCCTGACACTCTTTCCGTCTCCGCCAAATTCTGATATGTTGAAGAGGAACATGTTAGAGATGAAGGAGGCGGGCCATGCTTAAAGCAACGGTGCATATCGCAGTTCCAACGGCTTTTAATCAGGATGAATCGTTAAATGTGGAGGCGACGCTCGCGCATATCCATGATTTGCATCGTCAAGGTGCTCAGTCTGTGCTTGTTAGCGGTTCAACAGGAGAGCAGCATAGTATGAATCTTGAAGAGAAGCTGATGCTGCTTCAAGCCGTAACGGAGGACCAGAAGCTGTGTGGTCATATGGAGATCATCTTTGGGGTCGCCTCCATCCGGGAGATCGAAGCTGTGAAGCTGGCGGCAGCGATCAGGGGCACGGGAGTGGCTGGAATTCTATTAGGCTACCCGCCCTATATTCTTCCTTCTCAAGCGGAAGCGGTGCGATATTCAGAGAAGATCGTGGAAGCAAGCAATAAGCCGGTGATCCTCTATAACAATCCCAGAAGAACCGGATTTGATCTGTCCGTGGATGCTATTTTGCAATTAAGCCGCTTGGAACAGGTAATTGGAATAAAAGAAGCAGGCGATCCGTCGACGGTCGAGTTTTTACGAAGCAAGATCGATAAAGAGTTTTACTATTATGCCGGCGGGGATACGGGCTTGGAGGATAAGGTTAAGCTCGGATTTAATCGGCTGTCCTCTATGGCGGGTAATGTATATCCTGTTGAAATAGCAAATTGGTTCGGAAAGCTGCTTTCTGGCGAGCCCGTTACCCAGGCTGAGAGAGAGCAAATGAGCAAGCGGATTGATGAGGTCTTTTCAGGAGCTCCACTCCTTCATTTGAAGGCAGCCATCCAGTCCAAGGGCATTTCTATGGGGATTTGCCGCAGTCCGTTAGGCAACAGTGTCGACAACATCCTTTAAGGAGTGGTTCTATTGCTAGAGCAGCTGACAGGTTATGGTCTTTCGAAAAAAGGAGCTGTCGAGGATTATCCGTTTGGTCCTGAAACGCTAGTATTGAAGGTTGGCGGCAAGATGTTTGCGCTGCTGAGCCAGACTGATGCTGGCGAGACCCATATATCCTTAAAATGCGATCCTGTAATTGCCGCGAATTTGCGGGAGCAGCATCCTTGCGTTCAGCCGGGATACCATTTAAACAAGACGCACTGGAATACCGTAGTGGCGGACGGAAGTCTGCCCATGAGTGATCTGCAGGACATGATCGATCATTCCTATGAACTGGTGCTCAACTCACTCACAAAAGCGGCACGAGAGGCTGTCTTGCTTCGCATCGATGGTAAAGCCTGAAGCAATGATGGTCTGCCGGGATAAATACCGGGAAGAAATAAGGTTCATATCTATGAAAAGCAAGAAGCCGTATTCTGTCTGCAGTCAAGACAGGATACGGCGTCGCTTGCATTTAGATGTGCTCTGCATTGACGAAGCAGTGCAGGTGAAGCGGGGACAGCACCTTTAACCCTTCGCCGATTTCAAAATCCAGTTCAGCCGCCAGTTGTTGCCCTAGTTCCTTGAAATAAATATAGTAAAGGCCGAGCATTTCTTCCGACAATTGACTTTTATGCAGACGCATAGCATGAAATTTCTGCTCGTAATACGGGGTAATGTCAATGACGGTATTCGGTTTGGAAGTGAAATAGAAGCCGATGGCGGCGGGCTGCCATGGCGTTGTCTCTGTGCCCTTTGGGTAGGATGGCAGAGAGCTGCTAATGACTGCGTGTGCCGCTGCTCTTCCGGTAACGATATGGTCATAATGCGCTTCGTAATTCAACCAGGGATCAGGACAGAATACGGCTTCCGGCTGAACCTGACGGATAACCTCGGCTATTTTTTGAGAGAGAGAAGGAACATCCTGCAGAGTCCCGTCCTCATAGCCAAGTGTATAAAAGAAGGATGCCCCCAGATGTCTGCCCGCCAATTCCGTCTCTTGTACTCTTGCTTCGGCAATCTGTTCATGAGACTGACCGGGATCGAGTGAACTGAGATCCCCGTTTGTGATCGTCAAATAGTGGATCTCGCAGCCTCTTGCAGCGTAGCTGGCGATAATTCCCCCCATTCCAATCTCATTGTCGTCGGGGTGAGGCTGAATGCACAGAATTTTCCGGCAGTCGGTAATGTCAGGCGGGGCCAATAGCTTGTTGATTTCGTTCAGCGATAAGTTCATCGTAAGATCGCTCCTTTGTATAGAAATGGGTGGATGGGACGTACAATTCTCATGACCTGCTCATGGATCACCCTGAAAGGGTAGTTCTCCTTTTCTCCAACTCGTGCTGGACATGGATCCTTTGTTGCTCGGTAATTCCATAGAACAGTACAGGAATGATGGCGGCGGCAAAGCACAGGGCGGGGAGCATCAGCATCATGAAGCTAAGTCCGTTTTGCAGCTGTGCGGTAACGGGCTGATTTTCCACATAATGCAGCAGACCCAGGCCTGCGCCGATCATCATCCGTGACACAGCCCCGCTAAATTTAGAGATGAAGGTATTGGTCGAGAAGACGATGCCCTCCCCGCGAAAGCCGAGTCTCCATTCGGAATAATCAATCGTATCAAGCAGCATGGAGGTGCTGACCACGGTCGCCATTCCGCAGAAGAAAAAATTGAAGCCAAGCATAATCAGAATAAGAACGGGATTCTGCTGACCTAACAAAAATGTGATCGTACATGAAAGACAACCGAAAAGACAGGAGAAAATATATAGCCTTTTTTTAGGAAAACGATGAAGCAGCTTCGGTGTAGCTCCCATCCCCAGAATCATTCCAACCACCAGACTAATACCGATTTTCATTACAAAGCCGGCATCCTGCCACACATAAATAACGTAATACAGCTGAATCCCTTGCATTAAATTAATGACCAGATTCATGACGAGCAGGGAGAAGAGCAGGACGAGCAGAGGTTTGTTCTTATAGACGGTCTGAATATTACGGCGAAAAGAGATGCGTTCCACCGGAGGGGCAATCCGCTCTCTGGAAGTATAGCCGGTAAGAAAGATCAGGACTGCCGCGAAAACGCCGATAAGGATGGCAGAGAGTAAATAAGCGCGCGAGTTCCGTTCCCCGCCAAAAGAAAGCAGGAGCTGGATCCCGCCAATCGTGATCACGACAACCCCGAGCATCCCGCCGATTTTGCCTAGAGTCACCAACAGATTCCGCTCTTTAGGCGCCGTGGAGATCACGGAGGATAAAGCCCATAATGGGGTGTCGCAGACGGTGTAGAGCATGCCCCAGAGCAAATAAGCCGCTGCGGAAATTGCGAGTGTAGCGCCAGGTGAAGCACCGAAGTCCCAGAAACAAAGGACGGTTGCCGCAGCAATCAGCCAGGGGGCGAACAGCAGGTAAGGGCGGAATTTTCCCCATCGGCTTCGCGTTTTGTCGGCAATCATGCCCATCACCGGGTCCAGACAGGCATCGACGATGCTGGCAACGACGAGAATGAGACTGGCGGTGGTAGCCTTTATGCCGAGCAGGTCGGTGTAGAAGAAGAGGATATAGGCGGACATGAAGCTGTAAAGCATGTTTTGCCCGAGCAAACCGCCGGAATAGAATACTTTCTCGCGTGCCGGGACCCTTTCCTCCATGTTCTCAGATCACTCCTTGTTTTTGTCTGATATATACCTCGATCTGGAAGGAATGTCAAACGGTTCTTTCCTGTTAAATCTTCTACCCTGATCCCGGTGAACTTTCCCCCCCTGCTGGATCGTATTTCGCGCTATGATGTATAAATGGGGGCTCTCCAGGCTCCTGAATCTTACAGAGGTAGTTCAAAAAGTCACCTTTTGATCACGAAGTATTGCAAGGAGTCATGTAGGTTCTGCCTACACTTCGTTCCTCCTTCGTCGGGTTCTCGCAACCTTCTCGGTGCTGAAAACCTGACTTTTTGAACTCGCATTTACAGGTGAAGCAATCAAGAAAGGGTGAAACTTACGGACAGAATCCTTAGGCGGCTGAAAAATATAACATTCAAAAACCGGATCATCTTCATCTTTCTTATCAGCAGTTTGGCGCCGTTCATCTGCCTGGGCTTCATCTCCTTTTATACGATTGACTCGATTATCGGCAATAAAGTGGAGAGTGCCTTGCAGAGTAATCTGAAGCAGGATTTGATGACGCTTGAGAATGCGCTGAGCAATATGAGCCATGTCTCCCAGCAGCTTGCATACGGGGTCGGAACGAACCGGCTGTTCGAGCAGCTTGCGGCCGGGCAGGAGCCCTACGAACGGTTGAGGCTTACTAACGAGCTGCGCAGCGAGCTGAATATCATTACCTTTTCTAATCCCAACGTGGGCTTGGTGCTGTATTATTATCCCGACAAACAAACCTATCAATATGAGAACTTCCGGGTTCGAGGGAGCTTTGAGCCTGACAGTCTGCCGGTGCTGTCCACGTATCCGGAGATCACCTACTTCGGCCCGCACACCAGTTATAATGGCTCGATTAACCAATATGTCTTCAGCATCATGCGCAAGGTGAATCTTCCGGATCAGAATGTTTACCTTTATATTGAATCCGGGCGTAATGCGCTTAAGTCGTTGTTCGCGCCGCAGAATCAGAAGGACAGCTCCCGAAGACTGCTGCTTCTTAATGATGATGGTGAAATCGCTTTCAGTGAGGTGCCGGATAAATTCCCGGTGAGCACGATGTTTCCCGGGGAGAATCCCGAGATGACCTCCGGTTACTCCGGTAAGTACTTCTGGAACCGGGAGACCAGCAATCAGGGCTGGAGTATCGTATCCGTCTTGCCCGAGCATGAGCTGAAGCAGGAGCGGAACCGCTGGCTGATTCAGATTACCGGCATCTTTCTCATTTTTCTTCTGGTGACGGTACTTATGGCCTGGGTGTTATGGAAGATGGTCTACCGGCCGCTGGATAAATTCCACCGGGAGATTAAGTCATTAATACATTCCGATGCAACGGTACAGACGGAGCAGACGTTTATCCCGGAATTCGACTATTTGCTCTATCAGACCCGCAGCATGAAGGGGAAAATATGGGCTCTTTATAATGAAATCGAGCAGAAGGAAAAGCGACGGGCTGATCTTGAGGTAGAGAAGCTGCTTTACCAGATCAATCCTCATTTCCTGATGAACACGCTGGATACGGTGCACTGGCTCGCACTTATGAACGGCCAGACCGAGATCGACAAGCTGGTGCTCAGTCTGAACAAGCTGCTCTATTATAATCTGGGCAAAATGGGAGAGGTCTCGACGATCGGAGACGAGATAGAGGCGCTTAGGGAGTATTTGCAGCTGCAGCAGATCCGGTACGACTTCCAGTTCGATGTGGACCTGGATATTGATGAGCAGTGTCTGGCTTTGCCTAGCCCGCGCTTTTTATTGCAGCCTTTGGTCGAGAACGCCTTATATCACGGGGTTAGCGATGATGGATATATCAATGTCAGCGCAAGGCTGCAAGGGGATGTCCTTGTCATTGTCATTCAGGATAACGGGGAAGGCATGACTCCCGAGAAGATAGCCAGTCTGTTGCATGACGACAGCAAGGAAAGTCATAAGGTCGGGATGGGGATCGGCATGAAATATGTGAAGAGAATTTTGAGAGCCAATTACGGCGATTCGGCAGGGTTGTTCATCAAGAGTGACCTGGGCAAAGGAACGGTAGTTACACTTCGGCTTCCAATCAACGGCAGGGAACAGAACGGGGGTGACTGACAGGATGATCAGGGTCCTGATTGTAGATGATGACAAGCTGGTTCGGAAGGGACTTATCTCCGCGATGCCCTGGCAGCAATTTGAGATGGAGGTTGTCGGAGAAGCGAACAATGGCGAGAACGCTTTGAAATTCATGGAATCCAATCCGGTGGATCTTTTGATGACCGATCTTTCCATGCCGGTGATGTCAGGGATTGAACTGATGAGGATCGTCCGGGAGCGCTATCGTCAAGTCAGGATTGTCGTCCTGACGCTCCATCAAGACTTCGAATACATTCAAGAAGCGCTGAGGCTCGGGGCGATTGATTACATTGCAAAAATTCAGCTGGAGAAGGAGCAGTTCGAGGAGGTGCTTGGCCGGGTCAGCCGGTTGATGAAGCAGAAGGAGTCAGGCTCAACCAGGCCGGATCCGGATAGCGGCTGGGAGAGGGAGGGCATAGCTGCCCTGCAGCTCTGCTACACTCTAAATTCATCCGGGGATGTGGCGGAGTCAGGCCAGGTGCCGCCCTCCGCTGTTGAAGCGGAGCCCGGGGTCTGGTATTGGCATGACGAGAAAGCTGGGGATACGGATGCCGATGCCGATGCCGAATATCAGCCTGGACCTGGTGTGGCCCGGGTCACGCTGACCGGGCTGGAGGGGCTCGATCGCAAGACGATTCTTCAGGTCATTCGTTCCTATAAGAAGCACGACTTGTTCTATGACTATGAACCTTCCTCCCCGGTTCGTTATGTGGATGCAAGGGAACTGGTGAATCGGGACTCCGCGGAGCAGAGTCCTTCCATGGATTCCATCAGAGACCGTTGGAGCGGAACGGAATGGATTTATGAGGACCAGCTATTTTATAAGCTGTTGCTGGAATTGAAGGGAATGAGACTCCCGTCGGTGCGATTGATCCGGATTTTCATTTCACTCTCGGATGAATGGAACCGGCTGTACAGGCCAACCTTGGAGGAACCCATCACGATGGAGGATTACTATCCTAGCTGGTATAGCTTTGAATTGTGGCTGGCAGGGGCACGGGATCAGATTCGGCTGGCAGGAGCGAAACAGCAAATTTCGCTTGAGATCCGCAGCAGCCTGGATAAAGCGATGAATCTTGCGCGTCAGAATCTGAGCCAATCGATCTCCACTGGTGAGATCGCTCAGTTGGTGAATATGAGCAGCAGCTATTTCAGCCAATGCTTCAAGCAGTACACGGGCCAGTCCTTTGCGGATTACGTCCGTGTCACTCGCATGGAGCAGGCGAAGAGCTTGCTGCGTAATACGTCCCGAACAATTCAATGGATTGCCGAGCAATGCGGTTATAACGATGAGAAATATTTCAGCCGGCTATTCCGCGAGCAGGTCGGCCTGCTGCCGAGCGAATACAGGCAGCAAGCTTCTTCTTCCGGGCAATAGGCCAAGGGGGTGAAGGGCGCACGAAATGTAGGTAGACATTTCGTGCGCTTTTTTTCTCCTGAATTGAGAGACGAATAACGCGCGCGGAGCTTTTTTGCAGCGATAGAGCGCTGATAGAGCGCTTGAACAGGGATGGATGCGGGCAGGCGCAACAAGGCAATAAGGCTTTGTAGGATTTTTCGTACAAATCTAGCGTGATTAGCTCTTACCTGAGGGAATTTGTACGGTTTTTCGCACAAAATTTGCGCGTACCAGCCATGCATAAAGGAATTTGTATGGTTTTTCGTACAAAGGCACCGATAAGGCCCTTTAGACGAAGGCTTTTATACGAAATTCCGCACAAAATCAGCAAATTCCAGCGTAAGCGGAACTCATCTCCTGTCAACCTGGACTTGGTGTTCTATCAACGGGTTGAAGGTATTTTGTCACACAGGACGAGGTATGAAATCTATCGCCAGTATCCGCAGGGTTGAATCCAGAAAGCATCAAATTCTCTACCCTGATCAGCGAAAGCTCTCTATCCCGCGCAGCGGGAAGCCCGTGCTATAGTGAAGTCGTCACAAGAAGTAACCATCCTAAAGGGGGAGCAAAATGAAAAAGCATTTGTTGTTATTGCTTTCGGTCATTCTCGTAGCGATGAGCCTGTCCGCTTGCGGCGGCGGTAATAAGAATGCCGGGGGCAACGCCTCGAACAGTCCCGATGCATCGGGCGGCAATAGCGGAACGAACACGCCGGTGGTGGAAGAAGTGGCGGACCCGTTCGCGAAGTTCGATGAGCCTACCGAGATTTCCGTCGGCCGGGGCATCGACCCGAACTACAAGTTTGACGGCACAGATACGTCAGAGGATAACGTCTACACCCGCTGGCTCAAAGACAAATACAATATCGTCGTCAAGCATGCCTGGGAAGCGGCTAACGGCACCGATTACCAGCAAAAGGTCAGTCTGGCGATCTCCAGTAATGATCTGCCGGATGCAATGATCGTCAACGAAACTCAGCTGAGACAAATGGTGAAAGCCGGACAACTGGCCGACCTGAAGGAAGTATATGAGAAATACGCAAGCCCGGCTTTGAAAGCGGTTTACGATTCCAACCCTGGGCTGCTGGACAGCGTAACCTTCGACGGCAAGCTGTATGCCCTTCCGGAGACGACGCTTCCTTCCGCTCCGCTGACCTGGATTCGTAAGGACTGGCTCGACCAGCTGGGCCTGGAGCCGCCGAAGACGCTCGAGGACATTGAGAAAATCGCCCAAGCGTTCATCGACAATAAAATGGGCGGCGAAAATACGATCGGCATCGTCGGCACGCAGCAAGGCGGAACACTCTATTCTACCTTCCTGAACTCGACGGATCATTGGTATAACTTCTCCTCGATCTTCTTTGCCAACGGCGCCTATCCGGGGATTTGGGTGAAGGATGCAGACGGCAATGCCGTGTACGGCTCCATAACACCAGAGACGAAGGAGACGCTTGCCCTGATGAGAGATTGGTATGCCAAGGGCATTCTTGATAAAGAGCTGGGCGTACGCAAGAGCACAGGCGAGGTTGTAGCAAGCGGCCAGACCGGTATTTTCTTCGGGCCTTGGTGGTCCGCCTATAACAACATTCCTGACAATATCAAGAACGATCCGAAGGCCAACTGGAGAGCCTATGCCGCTCCTCTCGATGCTTCCGGCAAGTTTAATTCCAACTCGGCCACAGGCAGCAGCTATCTCGTAGTCAGCAAGAATTACAAGCATCCGGAGACCGTCATCAAGATGACGACACTCCATCAATGGGGCAAGGATGAAGAATATCAGACCCTGACCGCAGGCAAGCAAATGACCTCGCAAGAGGTGCCGTTGTTCCTGATTCTGGGTGCCGGCGACCAGCTTGAGTATGCTGTGAACTCGCTTCGCGACTACCTTGCAGGCAAAATGACCTTGGAAGACTTCGACAATAACAACTATGGCTGGGCTTATGAAATGGCGAACCATGCACTGAATGTCAAGAAAGATCCGATGGATAACTATGATATCGAATACTGGGATCAAGAGACCGATGCCGGATTCTTCACTCACCTGTACGCCCACTTGAATGGCGGTTCCGCCTTCGTGGATGCCGATATCAACTGGGTACGCAGTATCGCCACGGCTCAGACCAAGACGATGGAGTCCAGATGGACCAATCTGAAGAAGCTCGAGGATGAGACATTCCTGAAGATTATTATGGGCAGCGCCGATCTGGATTCGTTTGATACCTTTGTGGAGAAATGGAAGGAGCAAGGCGGCGACAAAATCACTGAAGAAGTGAACGAACTTAAATAGGTTGATTCTTCGTCAAGACGGGTACCTGGTACTCGTCTTGACATCCTAATAAGGAGATATGAAGCATGCTGAACAAAGGCTTTAACAGACATTATTATCTGATGCTGCTGCCGGGTCTGATCTGGCTTTTCTTTTACAATCTGCTGCCCATGTACGGCATTCTGACGGCGTTCAAGGAATTTAATCCGGGCCTTGGTATTCTGAAGTCGCCGTGGGTCGGGCTGGAGAATTTTCAATATATGTTCGAGCTTGACGATAGCAAGCTGATTTTCAGAAATACGATCCTGATCGCCTTTTCGAAAATGGTAGGCAACCTGCTCGTTCCGCTCGCCTTTGCGCTGATGCTGAATGAAGTGAAGCACAAGCTTTTTACCCGGACGGTACAGACTGCAGTGTATTTGCCCCACTTTCTCTCCTGGGTCATCGTGGCCGGAATGATGCTGGATATTTTCTCTTATAACGGCCCGGTTAACTCGTTGTTGGAAGTGTTAGGCGTACAGCCGATGATGTTCTTCACAAATGAAAGACTGTTTCCGGCCCTTCTGGTAGGAAGCGATGTGTGGAAGGAATTCGGGTTCAATGCGATCATTTTCTTCTCGGCGCTGACCTCGATCAATCCGGAAATGTACGAGGCGGCCGCCATCGACGGGGCTTCTCAATGGAAGCGGCTGACGAAGATTACGATCCCGAGCATTTTGCCGGTTGCCGTTCTGCTCGCTACGCTGAGTCTCGGCAACATTCTGAATGCCGGGTTCGACCAGATTTTCAACCTCTACAACCCGTCCGTCTATTCGACAGGAGACATTATCGACACCTGGGTGTACCGCGCAGGCCTGATCGACATGCAATACGGGCTTGCCACCGCAGTAGGCTTGCTGAAATCGGTGGTCGGATTTGTTCTGATTACGCTCTCTTACAGTCTGGCGTACCGGTTCGCCAACTACCGGATTTTTTAAGACAAAGGATGAAGTCATATGGTTACCGAACGTTCGGCGTTATCCCGATTATTTAACGGCTTGAATGTCGTTGTATTGATTCTGACCATGCTGCTGTGCCTCTTACCGGTGTGGTATACCCTGTCCATCTCACTCAGCGACAAAGCTGCGGCTGCGGCAGGGAGTGTATTTTTATGGCCCAAGGGCTTTACCTTTGATTCGTACAGAACCATTGTGAATGACAGCCAGTTTCTGAGGTCCTTCTTCATCTCGGTGCAGCGGGTCGCGTATGGCTCGGCCATCTCGTTCTTTGCGATTCTGTTAATGTCGTATCCGCTTTCGAAGACGTCGAAGGAATTCCGCCCGCGAAACGTCATCATGTGGCTGCTGATCTTCGTCATGCTGTTTAACGGCGGACTTGTTCCATGGTATTTGACGATGAAATCGCTGGGTATGATCAACAGCATCTGGGGGCTTGTATTAGGCGGAGGATTGCCGGTCTTTAACGTCATTCTGGTCATGAACTATATCCGTAATATGCCCAAGGAGCTGGAGGAATCGGCCTTGATCGACGGCGCAGGGCCTTGGCGGATCCTGTTCAGCATTTTGCTGCCGCTGGCGATGCCGGTGCTGGCTACGGTGCTGGTATTCACCATCGTGTACCACTGGAATGAATTTTTCCAAGGGCTCGTGCTGATGAACAAGGCGGATCATTACCCGCTGCAATCCTATATCCGGCAGGTAGCCGTCGTCATCGACCCGACCAAGATGGACGAGGAATCGGTGAAACGGATGTCCAATCTATCGAACCAGACCTTGAATGCGGCGAAAATCTTTATTTCCATGCTGCCGCTGCTGGTCATCTATCCGTTCCTGCAAAAATATTTCGTCAAAGGCATCACGCTCGGATCGGTCAAGGGTTGAGTGTGCGGCTTCATTTTCTAATATTGATAAATGATTGAGATTTAGATAAAAGCAAGGGAGCATTTTACGTACTTGCCTATCATCAAATTTATAGCGTAATTGGCAGGAGGAAGCAGAGACATGCTGACAAGTGAAGCAATCAGTCCTGATAAGGTGCAGGCCGTTGGCCGAACGATCGGGTCTATGACCCTCGGCCCGGTTCAGTCTGTTCGAAGGCAGGAACAGGACCTGATCATCAGCGCAGAAAACGGGAGTCTGGTGATCCGGATCCTTCCGCGCGGGATGATTCGGTTCAAGCTCTTCCCGGGGGCTGCCGGCGAGGATGCAGTTCTCTCGATGAAATCTACCGTTGCGGTTGTACCGCAGGAGAATTCAGGGGGGACATTGCCGGAGGCGCGGCTTACGGAAGAGGGAGATAAGTATACACTTGCGACCAGCGAGGCGATTCTGTCTATCAGCAAGCAGGATGGCGGGATTTCGTTTATGAGCGGCAGCCGCCAATTCATTGCGGATCAGGCTCCGCTGGCATGGGATGAGAGCCAGGCTGTCACCGGACTGTTTACGGCTGGGAAATCGGCGCATTTCTACGGTCTTGGTGAAAAGACAGGGGCTCTCGATAAGAAGGGCGAGCGTTATGAAATGTGGAACAGCGATGTTTATGCTCCGCATGTTCCGGAGATCGAGGCATTATATCAATCTATTCCGCTGCTCGTCGTTCATGAGGAAGACTACACGTACGGTTTGTTCCTGGATAATCCGGGAAGAACGTTTTTTGATATGCGAAGCAACACGGACAGCTTTCTGATGCAGACCGAAACAGGGAGCATGGATTACTATTTCATTCCGGGACCGGATATGAAGGGCGTCGTCTCGCGCTATACATCCCTGACGGGACGGATGGAGCTGCCGCCCCACTGGGCGCTGGGGTATCATCAATCGCGCTATAGCTATATGTCGCAGGAGGAGGTGCTGGAGCTGGCCCGCACGTTCCGGGCGAAGCAGATTCCCTGTGATGCCATCTATCTCGACATTCACTATATGGAAGGATACCGGGTCTTTACCTTTGATCCGGAACGGTTCCCCGACCCCAAGGGAATGATTGCGGAGCTTAAGAAGCTGGGCATCCGGATCGTGCCGATTGTCGACCCCGGCGTGAAGCTGGACATGAACTACCCGGTGTTCAAGGAAGGGACAATGAACGGCTATTTCTGCCTGAAGCCGGATGGTCAGCCCTTCGTCGGGCCGGTCTGGCCGGGGATGAGCGTCTTTCCGGATTTTACGGAGGATCGCGCCTCGGAATGGTGGGGGGATTTGCACCGCTTCTACACGGAGATGGGTATCGAAGGAATCTGGAACGATATGAACGAGCCGGCGGTATTCAACCCGTCGATGACGATGGATCTGGATACGATGCACGGCAATAACGGGGAGCCTGTCAGCCACGGAGAGATTCATAATCTGTACGGACTGTTAATGTCCGAGGCGACCGCCGAAGGCATGAAGCGCAACCTGAACGGACACCGTCCCTTTGTGCTGACGCGAGCCGGTTACGCCGGGATTCAGCGATACGCCGCGGTATGGACAGGAGATAACCGCAGCTTCTGGGAGCATATGGCGATGTCCATACCGATGGTGCTGAACCTGGGGCTGTCGGGCGTGGCATTTGCCGGGCCCGACATCGGCGGCTTCGCTCACCATACGAGCGGGGAATTGCTTGTCCGCTGGACGCAGATGGGAGCCTTGTTCCCGTATTGCCGCAATCACAGCGAGCTTCGTTCGATCCGCCAGGAGCCGTGGTGCTTTGGCCCGGAGGTGGAGGAGATCTGCCGGGAGTATATCGGATTGAGATATCGCTTGCTGCCCCTGATCTATTCGGTGTTCCGGGAAGCGGCCGAAACCGGGCTTCCGGTCCTTCGCCCGCTGGTGCTGGAGTATCCGGAGGATCCGAATGTCACGAATCTGTGTGACCAGTTCCTGTTGGGCGAGCAATTGCTTGCCGCACCGGTATATCGTCCGGGGACGACCTGCCGGGCCGTTTACTTGCCGGCGGGGACCTGGATCGATTACTGGTCCGGTCAGCGATACGAAGGCGGGCGGCATATTCTGGCGGAGGCTCCGCTCGAACGTCTGCCGCTCTACGTAAAGGCAGGAGCGATCGTGCCGCATCAACCGGTTGTAGAGTCGACGGCCCTTGAAGCACAGAGGGAGTTGACGATCGATGTGTATTCGGGGGACGAGTCGGCAGGTCATTTTGAGCTGTATGAGGACGACGGGCTGACCCTGGATTACGGAGCTGGCGCCTACAGTCTGCACCGCTTCCGGCTTCGGGAAGAGGCGAGCGTGATCAAGCTGCGCATCGATACGCTGCATTCCGGCTATGGGACCTCACAGGATACCTGGCGGCTGCGGTTCAAGCATTTGTCCTTCTTGCCGGGAGAAATCGCCGTAGGCGCAATTTCAGCGGACGGAGCCTTTGAAGGGTCAAACAGCCCTGAAACTTATTACGACGAAGCCGAGCAGGAATTGACGTTATGGATCTCCCGCCCGTCGTCAGACATGGAAATTCGGATTCACCAGAAATAACCGGGAGGTTAATGCTTTGAATAAACCGAAGAAATGGCTCGTTGCCGTTCCGCTCATGATTTCAATCCTGGGGCTCAGTGCCTGTGGAGGGACTTCCGGCGGAGACACAGGGGAAGGTGACAAGAAGCCGCAAGGAGAGAAGGAGCCGATATCCCGGTCTGCTCCGGTTCCGGAGTGGGCGGATCAAGCCGTGATGTATGAGGTCAATGTACGGCAATATACAAAGGAGGGGACGTTCCGCGCCTTCGCCGAGCATCTGCCCCGGCTCAAGGAGCTTGGCGTCGATATTCTTTGGCTGATGCCGATTCATCCGATCTCGGAAGCGAAGCGCAACGGCTCGCTGGGATCGTATTACGCCGTGCAAGATTACAAGGGAATTAACCCGGAGTTCGGGGGTGAAGAGGATTTCAGGGCGTTGGTGGAGCAGGCCCATGACATGGGCTTCAAGGTCGTGCTGGATTGGGTCGCCAATCACACCGGATGGGATCATGAATGGCTGGGCAATCCCGGCTGGTACACGACCGATGAAGCGGGCAATGTCGTACAACCGCCGGGAACGAACTGGTCGGATGTGGCGGACCTGAACTTCGATAACTCCGAGATGAGGGCCGCCATGCTGGATGCCATGACATACTGGGTCGAGGAATTTGATATCGATGGATTCCGCTGTGATTATGCAGGCGGGGTGCCGGCGGATTTCTGGGAAGAGGCCCGCAAGCAATTGGAGCAGATCAAACCGGTCTTTATGCTCGCTGAAGACGATCAGCAGATCAAGCTGCTTAGCTATGCCTTCAATGCCAATTACGGCTGGCAGTTCTACAATCTGATGAACAGCATTGCAAAGGAACAGGGACAGAGCCGCGTGGAGCAAGTGCTTCGCTATGGCGAACGGATAAGCACCGGCTATCCGAGCGGCACCTATCCGCTGCACTTCACTTCGAACCATGATGAGAATTCATGGACCGGGACAGAATTCGAACGGCTGGGCGAGGCCGTTGAGCCGATGGCGGTTCTCACGTTCACTATACCGGGGATGCCTCTGATCTATTCCGGGCAAGAGGCGGGACTGAACAAGCGACTGCAATTTTTTGAGAAGGATGAGATTGTCTGGGATGATCTCGGCATGCAGGATTTTTACAAGAAATTAACGGAGCTGAAGCATACCCATCCAGCGCTGTGGAACGGGGATGCAGGAGGCAGCTTTGAACGTCTTGACACCGGGGGAGACCCAGTACTGGCTTTTGCCAGGGAAAAGGGAGACAGCAAGGTGATCGTTGTGGCCAACCTATCGTCTGAAGCAGTCGAGGACAAGGTTCAGATAGGTTCCTTTGCCGGAGAATACAGATCTTTCAAGGATGGAGCCTCTGTAGCCTTAGCAGCTGAGCAGCATGTCACCTTGGAGCCTTGGGAATATCTTATTTATACTTCCTCTGAATAGTAGAATGAAATGGAACAGCCGCAGCCGCAGCCGCTCTGGGACAATTTTACGTTCCCGAGCGGCTATTCATGTGACCCAGCAATTTTAATGCCATATGTCACTTGTTTTGTCGCATGAGCGAATAGCGGGCCTCCCTCGTCCCCCCACATGCTGTTGTCTTCCGGCCAAATGGGGAACCGCTTGTGGTTGGCTGTGCTAATCATGTTGCAACCCACCCGTTACGGTGGGACAAAGCTCCAGCCTGTGTCTTTTGCTGCTTCATAGGTTGTATGTCTTCAGGGTGGTATGAGATATAGGGATTCAGGTCAAGCTAATCAAAAATTGGACTTGGATCGAAGGTGTATACGCTTTGAAATGGATTGCAGCCACAGCGGTATCAACAATACTGGCGCTACAGCCTGCAGTGCCGGATCATTTATCAATTAACTTCAAAGAACAGACGATAGCTAATGTGGAGAGACAGGAATATGAGCAGCCGGTCTGGCCCCTTGTGGATCAAGCCAAACTGGATTCGCTGATGAAAAGTCTTGTTCCCGTGGTGCACAAGCAGCCGGAGAACGCCCGATTCGGAAATTCCGGTGCGATTATTCCGGAGGTTATTGGCTATACGCTGGATGAAGAGCGTTTTGCTGAGCTGTTTTATGATTTTATGTATGGAGAAGGCTCGCCAGCGGTTGAGGTTCCTCGAAGGGCGCTTTATCCGCGGGTAGACAGTGAAATATTGGCTCCGCTGCGAGAAAAGGCGATCGGTTATTATGTGACTTATTATAATTCCCGCAATCAGAGCCGCTCCCATAATATCCATCTGGCGGCAAAGGCCATCGACAATACTGTTGTATTCCCCGGAGAGACGTTTTCCTTCAACGAAACGGTAGGAATCCGAACCCAGGAGAAAGGTTATAAGCAGGCGCCGGTAATCGTACGGGGAGAATTATCCGAAGGCATTGGGGGCGGTATCTGCCAAGTCTCCTCCACTCTGTTTAATGCGATTGACCGTGCCGGATTACAGGTCGTCCATCGTTATTCGCACAGCAGGCACGTTCCTTATGTCCCTTCCGGACGGGATGCAACGGTCAGCTGGGGAGGTCCTGATTTTGCTTTTCGCAATCCGTATAATCAGCCTGTGTTGCTGCGGACATTCTCGGGTCAGGGCAGGGTCCAAATCACGGTGTATTCTTCGGAGATGATCGAATTCTATCCTCGGGAGGTTCCGGGTGTCTCCAAGCCGAAGCGTATGCCGGATGAAATCCGAATAGAAACCAATGCCGAGCCTGGCGACCAGCTTCAACCTCCTTCCTGAAATGGTATAATGATAACAATTCGGGAGAGGAGAAGCGGAAGATGAATATACCTGCGGGAAACAGACAAGAAAATGTGGAGAGATTCACCGGCTTTGCAGCCCTGTATGATCAGCATCGTCCAGAGGCGCCGAAGGCAGTTCTTGAGATTCTTGAAGGCTATTTGGGACGGAAGCCGCAGCTCGTTATGGATATCGGGTGTGGAACGGGTCTCTCGACCATGATCTGGACTGGACATGCGGAGCGTGTCATCGGAGTAGAACCTAATGACGGGATGAGAGAACAGGCGGAGGCCAAGCTACGCAGCAGCGGTGCAGATGCAATTACCTTCGTCAAGGGATTTTCTAATCGGCTGGATACTGCGGACGAGTCGGTTGACCTGATCACCTGCTCCCAGTCGTTCCACTGGATGGAGCCGATCAGCACGTTGCAGGAAGTAAATCGGGTGCTGAAGCCAGGGGGTGTATTCGCTGCCTTTGATTGCGATTGGCCTCCTGTGATCGGGTGGCAGCTGGAGCAGGAATATATGCGGCTGATCGCAGCCGGGGATGAGCTTCTGGAGCGGCTTGAGGCGCCAGACAGCGGTGCGGTTAAGCGCGATAAAGAAAAGCATCTTGCGACCCTTCGGGAGAGCGGAGTATTTCGTTATACACGGGAAATTGTATTTCATCATCAGGAGGACTGCACTACAGAGCGTTTTATCGGCTTGGCACTCAGCCAAGGCGGGTTGCAGACCGTGTTAAAGCTGCAGCCGGAGGCGCTTGCCCCGGCAATTGAAGCTTTTAGAATCCGTGTAGAAAAGGAATTCGGCGAAGGTAGTAGAACCATGCGATTTGGATATCGGATGCGGATTGGAATTAAATAAGAATTGGAAGGAAAATCCAATCCTGCTGCATAGATTCCCCTGCTCATGGCAATGATGGAGCCAAGGGGGGTGATGGGATGGATATTACACTTGATGCAGATCAGGTTCTTGCCCGGATCAGACAGCTTCATTCAGAGGGGAACTCTGTGAACAAGAAGCAGGTAAAGCAGAAGGATCCCCAGTTAATGCGGAGCGCT
This sequence comes from Paenibacillus apis, assembly GCF_018333295.1. Taxonomy (NCBI): domain Bacteria; kingdom Bacillati; phylum Bacillota; class Bacilli; order Caryophanales; family Paenibacillaceae; genus Paenibacillus; species Paenibacillus apis. The sequence goes on along the minus strand of NZ_BORS01000010.1, from coordinate 150,729 downwards.
TTATTCTACTTTCCCAGTTGGGAGCATGCCTTGAAAAATGCAGAAATTATGTAACACCAAGAACCACTCCTATAGCTGAAATTAACGAAAATTTGATCTAGCCAAGATTCGGAGACGAATTCTTGGTTTTTTTTATTTGGACCGGCAACGCCCCCAAGGCTGAAATCTGATATAATCCTATCTTGAATACCTGTGGGTAGAAAGGATAGACAATGATGACTACAGAAGCAGCCACAGATACGATCATTGATTTACCGTTGAACTATTTTGCATATATCCAGAATGAACTGGGCGTATCTTTGAACAAAATCCAGAAGCAGGCGGTCACCCAAACAGAGGGAGCCGTCCTGCTTCTTGCATCTCCAGGCTCGGGTAAGACAACCACATTGCTGATGCGAATCGGATATCTTGTACGTGAACTTGGGGTCCACCCGTCCCGGATTAAGGCGGTAACTTTCAGCCGTGCTTCTGCAAATGAAATGAAAGAGCGGTTTAGCCGGTATTTCCCGGGTCAGCATGCACAGGTTCAGTTCTCTACGATCCACAGCCTCTGCTTTGAGATTGTTCGGGAGCATTACCGGGGGGAGCCGGATTCCTTCCAGATTATCGAGGGGAGCATGGATCAGGCTGGAGTCCGCTCCGCATCCCCGGATCAGCCGCCTTTATATAAGCAGGCCATCTTGCGGCATATTTATAAATCCATAAATGGAGAACCGCTGACAGACGACCAAATGGAGGAACTGACGACTTATATCAGCTATGTAAAGAATAAAATGCTATCCGAGGATCAATGGGGAGCGGTCAAGGTTAGTGTTGCTCAGGCGGAACGGGTCTTAAGAGAATATGAGCGCTTTAAGCGTACGAGCCATTCCTGTCTGCTTGTTGATTACGATGATATGCTCACGCTCGCTAACGATTTGCTGGATCGTCATCCTGCGCTGCTTTCAGCTTATCAGGAAAGATATGATTATCTGCTGACAGACGAAAGTCAGGATACCTCGTTAGTGCAGCACGAGCTCATTTCCAAGCTGGTGAAGCGTCACGGCAATTTGTTCGTCGTGGCCGATGATGACCAGTCGATCTACAGCTGGCGCGGCGCAGAACCGGAATATCTGCTTCATTTCCGAGATTACTATCCTTCCGCCGAAGTGCTTTTCATGGAACAAAATTACCGGTCAGTCCCTGTTATCGTCAATACAGCCGACCGGTTTATCCGGCGCAATAAGCAGCGCTATGACAAGAAGATGTACACGGAAAATGAAGACGAGGGCACCATCCATATCCATACGGCCGCGGATTCAAGGGCACAGGCAGCCTATCTGGTGGAGGAGCTTCGCTCCTTGGATAGCGATCAGCTCGCGAGTTCGGCGATTCTGTATCGGAACAATGCTTCCTCCATTGCCATGGTTCATGCGCTGGATCAGGCAGCGATTCCGTTTTACATCAAGGATATGGATAATCGCTTCTTCTCCCATTGGGTTGTCGAGGATATTCTGAATTTCATGCGGATGACCTTTACGGACAAACGTGCAGACCTGCTCCACAAAATACACTTGAAAATGAACGGGTACATCAGCAAGCAACAGATGGCAGAATTGCTGAGCATCGACAATCAGGAATCCGTGTTCGATAATTTACTCCGGCATGTTCCCTTAAAGGACTATCAAATCAAGCCGCTGGAAGCTGTCCGCGATACCTTGCGGGAGATGAAAGGGATGCCGCCGCTGCCGGCTATTCGGGTGATCCGTGAGAGACTCGGGTACGATAAGGGGCTGGACAAGCTGTGCGAGTGGCAAGGCCACCGGAAGGATAACTTGAATGAGATTCTGGGCACCTTGGAGGAAATAGCCGGAACGCAGGAGTCGATGGAGGCCTTTGCGGCCAGGTTGAAGGAGCTGGAGGCAGCTTTAAAGACCTCTAAGAGACACCGGCAGGATCAACAACTGTTAACCCTTTCTACTTTTCATAGTGCGAAAGGTCTTGAATTCGAGAGAGTATACATGATTGATCTGATGGACGGCATGATTCCATCCTCCGAGGATATTAAAGCCTATTCATCCGGAGATGAGAGTCGGATGGAGGAGGCGGTTCGCTTATTTTATGTCGGTATGACCCGGGCAAAGCAACAACTTGAACTGATCTCCTGCCGGGAGCGGGGCGGAGAGAAGACGGGTGAGTCCCGCTTCGTCTCTCATGTCCGCTCGCTGTTGCAGCCGGAGCAGGCAGCGTCATCGGCAGAAGGCAGCGTCAATTCGCCCGCCATCCGGCCTGGAGACAGTATAAAGCACCGCAGCTTCGGAACGGGCGAGGTGACCGGGGTGAATGGAGATCTGGTCGATATCCGGTTTGCACAGGAGCTTCGAACCTTGTCGCTCCGCGTCTGTCTTGAGATGGGGCTTTTAGAGGTGCTGAGTACGGAGTGAATGACTCGCATGTGATCTTTTATCCCCGGAAAGATGATGTCCCTATGGTAATATGAGGAATGAAAATCAGAAATTATCCGGGAGTGAGAGGTATGAACCTAGCTATTGTTAAATCTTCATGCATAGCCTGACAGGGCCGGGAATGCATGAAGAGGATAGAAAAGGGGCCCTGATTCAGGCTTGATCCATCCAAAGAATAACTAAGGAGAGAGCTCAATGAATCTAACCCATCATTGCAAAGCCGCATTTTCGCAAAAAGACATTACCCCCGATTTTCCGGTTGAGTTGATTGGCGGCTATAGGGGAGACGGCCAAGCGAGAGGCATTCTGCATCGCCTAAGCGTACAGATCGTTCTGTTCGAGCTTGGACAGGAGCGCAGCTGTTTGATCGCGATAGACAGTCTTGGACTGACTGCGAAGCTATCGGATGAATTGCGTTCGTTAACAGCGAAAGCACTAGGCATTCCTGTAGCCAGGATAATGCTTAATTTCTCACATACCCATTCTGCTCCCGCTCCGTTATCACCGTTAAATGGACAGAGATATTTCACCCTGCTGTGCAGCAAGGTAGCTGAGGCGACCCGGGAAGCGCTGCTCCAGTTGCAGCCCTGCTTGATCGGTTGGTCGGTCACGTATTCGGAATTAGCCGAAAATCGGAGGGATGGATGCTCGCTTGCAGATAAGCGCCTCGGAGCGCTCCAAATCGTTAATGCAGCTAACGCCCGCCCGTTGGCTTTGGTTCTAAGGGTCGGTGCACATCCCAATATCCTGATGGAGCATACGGATATATCCAGCGATTATTTCGGGATGACCCGAGACAAGCTGTCGGATGAATTCGGATGTCCGGTCATGCTGCTTCAAGGAGCGTCTGGAAATCTCAAGCCTAGAGGAGTAAACACGATTAACGGAGGTACGCTGCAGGATGTGGAGCGAATTTCCGACCTGATCCTGCAAGATGCTAAGCGGCTTCAATTTGAACCGAGCCAAGTGGAGCGCCTCTCCCTGTATAGCAGGAAGATTGAATTTCATTCTGACGTGCCCTCAAAGGAGCAGGCGCTGCAAATCGCCGATGAGGCGCGCGCTCGGTTTGGAATAGAGGGGGCGTCCTGGCTGGACGAGTGCGAACGGCTTAGACAGGCTGGCATTGTGAGTCAAATCCAGGAGACGAGTGTCCAGTTCTTCTTCCTGAATGAAGGTTGCTTTTGCGGCTTGCCGGATGAGATTTTTTGTGAAATCTCGCTTGAAGCCTCTCTCAGAGTCGAGTCGCAGTTGCTGTTCCTTAATGGCTACACGAATGGCTGCGCGGGCTATCTGCCTCATCGCGAGGAGTGGGAAAAGGGAGGCTATGAAACGTTATACAGCTATCTGATGTATTATCCTTATCACGGTCATGTCCTGCCGTACCGGAAGGATACTGCCCAGCGTATCGTAGAGCTTGTTGTAGCGGAATGGCATCGCGAGGGGAACGGTTAAGTTAAATGTCGCTTGACTTCGGACGCATTGTTGGATTATTGTAGTACACAATATCAATAGTTCAGGCGATGACCGAAGACATGATTTCCGACATACGGGCTGCACAGAGAGAGGAGCACTGGCTGCAAGCTTCTCCGGCAACGATCGGCGATTACCCCTTTGGAGCTGTGGCGTTGAACCTGTTTGGTGTGAAGACGGTAAACCTTCCTAGCACCAGACGGTGAGTAAGCGTCACCGGTTGATCCCCGTTAACAGATACTGATGAGGGTCTTTGACTTCTGAATCCTCCTGCTTAGCTATGATTGGCTGAAGGGAAGAGATGAATTGCAGGTCAAGACCGAAGCAGGGTGGAACCACGAGTCGAATGCACTCGTCCCTAAGTGGACGAGTGCTTTTTTGCGTGCATTTGTCCCAAATAGCCAGGCGTTCAAATTCAATTATCGAAGAATGGAGGAAGGATGATCATGGTAATTCAAATCACATTGCCGGATGAGACTGTAAAGGAGGTGCAGCAAGGGACGACGATCCGGGAAATGGCAGGTCTGATCGGAACCGGATTAGCTAGGCAGGCCGTGGCTGGCAAGCTTGATGGCAGAATAGCCGACCTTGATCGTCCTCTTGTGGAGAACAGCCATTTGGAGATCTTGACTTTGGACAGCCGGGATGGACTGGACATCATGAGACATAGCTGTACCCACGTCATGGCGCAGGCAGTCAAACGGATCTTCGGAGAAGAAGCGGTCCGCTTGGGTATCGGTCCCGTTATTGAGGACGGGTTCTATTATGATATGGCGTTGCCGCGGCCGCTATCGACGGAGGATCTTGCTTCGATCGAGCGGGAAATGAATGGAATTATTCAGGAGAACCTCCCGATTACCCGCAGAGAGGTTTCACGCGGGGAGGCCCTCGCATTATTTGAGCAGCAGGGCGAAAGATTCAAGGTAGAGCTTATTCATGATCTGCCGGAAGAGGAAGTGATCACGCTTTACGAGCAGGGTGAATTTGTTGATTTGTGCCGGGGTCCGCATGTGCCGACAACTGGACGGATCAAGGCGTTCAAGCTAATGAGTGTTGCGGGAGCCTATTGGCGGGGGAACTCCGACAATGAGATGCTTCAGCGTATCTATGGCACTGCCTTTGCAAGTGCGGCTCAGTTGAAGGAGCATCTGCAATTTCTCGAGGAAGCCAAGCGCCGGGATCATCGCAAGCTTGGCAAAGAGCTGGAGCTGTTCATGTTCTCGGAGGAAGCTCCCGGCATGCCGTTCTATCTTCCAAAGGGAATGACGATCCGGACGATTCTTGAGGACTTTGCCCGTGAAATTCAGCGGCAGCGCGATTATGAAGAGGTTCGTACCCCGCTGATGATGAACAACCGGATTTGGGAGCAGTCGGGTCACTGGGATCACTATAAAGACAACATGTACTTTACTTGGGTGGATGAGACCAAGTATGCTCTGAAGCCGATGAATTGTCCGGGGCATATGCTGATTTATAAGAACAGTCTGCGCTCCTATCGCGAGCTGCCGATTCGGATTTCGGAATTCGGCCAGGTTCATCGGCACGAGATGTCCGGTGCTTTGGGAGGCATGATGCGGGTTCGTACCTTCTGTCAGGATGATGCCCATCTATTTGTACTGCCTGAGCAGATTGAAGAGGAGATTGGACAGATCATGGATCTGATCGACTATATGTACCGGGTTTTCGGCTTCGAGTACAAGATCGAGCTGTCTACCCGGCCAGAGGATTCCATGGGCTCGGAGGAGCTCTGGGAGCGGGCGGAAGCCTCACTGCGCAGCGTGCTGGAGCGGCGGGGAATTGATTATGTGCTTAATGAGGGGGACGGGGCATTCTATGGACCCAAGATTGATTTTCATATTCTCGACGCCTTGAAACGGAGCTGGCAATGCGGCACGATTCAACTGGACTTCCAGATGCCCGAGAAATTTGAGCTGAGCTATATCGGGGAGGATGGACTGAAGCATCGGCCGGTCGTCATTCACCGTGCTGTCTACGGCTCCATTGATCGCTTCATCGGCATGCTGACCGAGCATTATGCAGGAGCATTCCCGCTATGGCTAGCGCCCGTGCAAGTGAAGCTGCTCCCGGTATCCGATCAGGTGCTGGGATATGCGCTGGAGGTCAAACGGTCGCTGGCAGAAGCCGGCATACGGACCGAGCTGGATATCCGCCAGGAGAAGCTGGGCTATAAGCTCCGTGAAGCTCAACTGGAGAAGGTGCCGTACATGCTCGTCATTGGCGATAAGGAAGCCGAGGCGGGAACCGTATCTGTAAGAAAGCGCGGGGAGGGCGATTTAGGGCTTATAGAGACCAGAGAACTGATCGCGCGAATCGTATCGGAAATCAAGCAGAAGCAGGCTTAGACCGATAAAAATAGTCGCTGGAGACATGGCCTTGCATCGGCTTTACTCCGGCTGTGCGCCGGACAATTATGCAGGAGGGACGCTCTCGCCAGCGTTAGTGCTCCCTCCTTCTCTACTTCGCTGCAATTGCACTGCGGCTATACCTTGTTTTCTTCTAAAAAATATACATAATCTATGTGCTCGCCGATAAAATCTGCAGCATGGAGGCGCATGGAATCGTTTTCGTATCCGCACAACTTTGCAATCTCGGCAACCGAGAATAGTAATGCACAACGCCGGAAGAGTCACTTTCAGAACTACGTCAACCGGGATCTCCGATATTGGCGCGGTGTGACTCCGTATTCTTCCTTGAACAAATGGATAAAATACTGGTCTTTTTTGTAGCCGACCATTCGCGAGATATCTGCTATGCGGAGATCAGAATCCAGCAGCAGGCGGGAGGCCTTTTCCAATCGTTTTCTGGAAATATAGCTTGACACGTTCTCTCCCGTTTCCTGTTTAAAAAGCTTGGAGAGGTAGACCGGATGAAGGTGTGCGATCTTGCCCAGTTCATCCAGACTAAGACTATGATCAAGATGGTTCTCGATAAAGGTTTGCACCTTGTCTACAATACTTTTATTGCATAAATATTTGTTATGCCGAATCCGGTCGATGTCGTCGATCGGATTCGGCATACTGTCATCGGAATTCCCCAAGGTCTGGACCTTGCGCTTCTCCTGAATTTTTTCGACGACTTTGGCTATGGCTTTTTCCATATCGTCTTTGTCCACAGGCTTGAGTAAATAGTCAAGCGCACCCAGGCGGAGCCCTTTTTGCGCATAGTCAAACTGGGAATAGCCTGAGAGAAAGATGACTTTGGTCGGCAAACCGGTTTCGTGGATATGCTGAAGCAGGTCAATTCCCGAAATCTCGGGCATCCGGATATCCGTGATCAGAATATCTACAGGGCTTCGAGTCAGCACTTCCTTGGCTTTGATCGAATTGGTCGTGGTTTCGATATGATCGATGCCGTAAGCCTTCCAGTCAAGCAAGTGCTTCAGGTATTCCACTACATAATGCCCATCGTCAACGATTAAAAGCTGCATGAGCCTCTCCTTTCTCAAGGGGGTAACGGATGAGCAGCAGGACGGATAGTCCCCCCCAATGATTGGCGGAAAATTGCAGTCCGCTAGATTCGCCGTACGTATTTTTTAACCGCCGATTGACATTCCAGAGTCCAACTCCTCCTGTTCCCTCAGGCGGGGCGCTGCATGCGATCCGGGACTTCAGCCTGCGGATTTCATCCGGCGCCAGTCCTCTGCCGTCATCCGAGACCCTGATCACGATCGAGGCTTCGGTCTGTGTTATGTCAATAGATACCCTATGGGCTCCTTGCAGTCCCTCAATCCCGTGTTGAATTGCGTTCTCCACCACTGGCTGGATGATCAGAGGCATCATCGGCAGAGAAGCAAGTTCGGGCGGAAGACCAATCTCGTATTCGACCCTTTTGCTGAGCGCCATAATAGCCAGGAAATGTTCGGCCAGCTTAAGCTCGCTGCCCAGGGTGACAACGAAGTGATCCAATTTGGTTATATAACGGTAATATTCTGCCAAATGCTTGCTCATCTTCATAACGGCGTCCGGAGAAGACCGAGCCATCGACATAATAAAGAATAAACTGTTGTATAAAAAATGCGGGTTGATCTGGGCCTGCAGTTGTTTCAACTCCGCGCTTCGCCTTAGCTCCGTTTCCGTCCTTAGAGAGGCAAACAGCCCCTGGATTTCGGAAACCATATGGTTAAAGCTTCTGAACAGATTGTAAAATTCATTGTCGGGGTTTTCGGTAATTCGGGTACTGTAATTGCCTTGTTCGACCTGCAAAAACTTTTTGTCCAGCAGACGGATATTACGGTAATAATTCCGGTAAAACGTAAAGATGACGAACAGACCAAGCCCCAACACCGCCAAAATGCTGGCAAGGAAAACCTTCCGGCTGCGTTCGAGCGGCTGCAAAAAAGTATTTGTTCGCGTATAGGCGATAAGGTAAGTGTCTAGCGGCTTAATGTATCGGGATAGAATATAATAATCGTCCTTATAGTTATGATAGTCATACTTTAAAGTTTCTGTTGGATCGGGCAGCAGCATATCGCTCACGGCTTTCAGCAGGTCATGATCCACTTCTTGCTCGCTCCAGAGCAGTTGGCTGCCATTAATCAGAAAAAAGGCGTTCGAGCTATCGTCGTTTACAGCCTTCTTCAACAGGTTTTTTAAGTAGTCGGTATTCAGCTTCACGCCAACGACATATTGGACCGGCTCGGGATGTCCTGGTTTTTGTATGTAGGGGTAGACGGCAAAATAATAGAGGCTGTTGTCGATGGTCTGCCACCCCTTGCTCTCGACTTGGATGAATGGGAGTTTGGCTTGAGGATCACGGTTAGTAGAGAAAAAGGTCCCTTCGGATTTCCAGTAGATCCCTATTGTGTCGATTGATCGGCTGGAAAGAAGCGGCTTCTCCAGTCGCTCGACAATTTCGTTCTTCTTCATTTGGGATTCGTAATTGCTAAGCTCGAGAACCTGGTTCTGATAGAAGCGCACATCGTTGTCGGCTGCAAACTGTACTCCGTACATATTCGCTTCGTACATGATTCCGTCGAGAATGCTTTTGGTATACTCAAGCTGTTTTTTGGAAGCGCCGATCAGACTTTCTTCCAGCGTCTTTGAACTCAACTGGTTCATAATGAAAAATAAGCTCAATGTCAGCAACAGGAAAAAAACAAAGAAATAAATGAAGCGCTTCATGTTCATTCTTCTTATCATGTTGATTTCCTTTCACCCAGGAATTAGCTTTATCATAAGTCAAACCGCCGGAAAGCGGAAGGCGCTTTCGAGCATAAAAATGAAAGCGCTATTAAATTGCTTCAGGATGAGGTTATGATGTTAAGACTTTGGCATTTTTGTATGAAAGCGCTTTTGTTAAGCTTGAGTTCGAGGAAGACTTTCTCAGAGTTTGCATAAAGGGGGTAAGTGCAATTAGCCAGATCGTGACTGCAAAATCAGCAAAAAGGGCCAGTCCGGGGATGCCTAAACCGACCCCGTGGAAGAAGGAGATCAAGAAAAACTGGCCCTTGTATGTGCTGTGCGTTCCTGCGTTCCTTTTTGTATGTATTTTTTCGTATGGTCCCATGGCTGGTCTTGTCATGGCATTTCAGGATTACAAGCCATGGCTTGGCATTGGAAGTTCCGAGTGGATTGGACTAGAGAACTTTGCAAGAATTTTCGAGTACAAGGAGTCGATGCAGGCGATTTCCAATACGCTGATTATCGCAGTTTCCAAAATTATCGTCGGCATTATCGTGCCGATCGTTATGGCGATCTTGCTCAGCGAAATCCGAAATATCGGGGTGAAAAAAAGCGTGCAGACACTCGTATATCTGCCGCACTTCTTGTCTTGGGTTACCGTCGCCGGGATGATGATCGACATTCTCGGGCTGGACGGCGGCGTAAATCATGTGCTGACCCAGGTTTTCGGGATGAAGCCGATTTTCTTTCTGGGTGATCCCGGATTATTTCGGCCTACGGTCATCATCAGTGATTTGTGGAAAAATTTCGGCTTCGGCATGATTGTCTATCTGGCGACGATTACGGGGATCGATCCCTCGTATTACGAGGCGGCAGAAATCGACGGAGCCACGCGTCGGCAGCAAATTCTCCACGTGACCTTGCCCTGTATGATGCCGATGATCATCGTCATTGCAACGCTCAGCCTGGGCAACATTCTGGATGCCGGCTTCGATCAAATTTTCAATTTGTACAACCCGCTTGTATACAGTACAGGAGATATTATTGACACTTACGTCTATCGTTCCTCCTTGCTGAATGGACAGTACGGGTTCGGGACGGCGGTGGGGCTGTTTAAATCGGGCATCAGCCTGATCCTGATCGTTGTATCCTACCGACTGGCCTATAAGTATGCCAACTACAAAATATTCTAGTCAGGAAGGAGGAGGAGAATGTACCATAAGACGACGGGCTATAAGGTCTTTTCTATTTTTAATTACACCTTTATGATTTTGGCGGGATTGTCTTGTTTTTTGCCGCTGATTCATTTATGGGCGCAATCGTTCAGCAGCAAGGCGGCTGTCAACGGCAATCTGGTGTCTTTCTGGCCGGTGAATTTTAACGTGGACGCTTACATGAAAACATTTAGAAATTCCAATTTCACCGGTTCCATGCTGATTTCCGTGATTCGGACCGTTTTGGGGACTTCTATCAGCATGTTTGTCATAACCTGTGCCGGATACGCCTTGTCCAAGGAGTTTCGCGGCCGTAACGCGCTGATGTGGTTTTTCATCTTTACCATGCTTTTCTCCGGGGGACTGATTCCTTCTTATATCTTGATAACAAGTCTTGGATTTAAGGACACCATTTGGGCGCTGGTATTACCGGGCGCTTTCGGAGCCTACAACCTGATCCTTCTGGTCAATTTTTTCAAAACGATTCCGAAAGCGCTGGAAGAGGCGGCATTTATTGATGGAGCTTCCTTTTTTGCCATCCTCAAAAAAATCTATTTGCCGTTATCTTTACCGGGACTTGCTACAGTAGCCTTGTTTATTATGGTAGGGCACTGGAATTCCTGGTTCGACGGAATCTTGTATATGTCGGATACTAGCCGGTACCCGCTGGCTTCGTTCCTGCAGACTGTGGTGGTGCAAAGCAACGCTCAAAGTATGGCAATGAGTCAATCCGAAGCCGAAGCGATGGCGGAACAAAGCATCAAAGCGGCGCAAATTTTTATCAGCACACTGCCGATTATTTCGGTCTATCCCTTTTTACAAAGATATTTTGTCAAGGGGATTGTTCTTGGAGCGGTGAAGGAATAGCGGCGGGATAAGGAAAAAATAGCAAAGGGGTATGATTCCATGAGGAATAGAAATATATTGGCTGTGGGAATGGCGGTCATTTTGGCGGCGGGCCTGCTGGCCGGCTGCGGCTCCGGAAAGAGCCCCGGAAGCAGCGCTCCGGAAGCGGAGCTCAAGGACGGCAAATACGATCCTTCGATTACAATTACGATTGCAAAGCAGCAGGACGAAAATGCCGGCAAATACATCAATGGCGAAAGCTTGAACGATAATGTGCTGACCCGTTGGGGCGAGCAAAACTTGGGCATCAAAATTGAAACCACCCTGCTGGGCGGCGACGCTTCTCAATATAACACCAAGCTGCGGCTGGCGCTGACAGGTTCCGAGGTATTGCCGGATGTGTTGCCGGTATACGACACCATGATTATGAACGACCTAATCGAGTCAGGGCGGGTCAAAGAGATCACGGAAGACATCAAAACCTATATGCCTGAACGTATTAAAGAAATTTACAAACAATATCCGACCACCTTTAACCCGGTGATCAAGGACGGTAAAGTTTACGGAATGGCGATTGCGCCGAATTTAACGGAAGGCGAAGTGATGCTGATTCGCCAGGACTGGCTGGACAAATTGCAACTCAAGGCGCCTACCACGGTCGAGGAATTTGAGCAGGTGATCGTCGCATTTACCAATGACGATCCTGACGGTAATGGCAAAAAGGATACGTACGGCTTTACGTTTTCGGGTAAGGACTCTTATAATACCGGCTGGGTGAGCGATCCGGTCATGATTTTCAGCGCTTTTACAGGCAAGCATCTTCCGCGGCAGTGGTATGACGACAATGGCAAGCTTACTTACGGCTCGATACATCCCGGAAACAAGGATGCTCTTGCCAAGCTCCGCGACTGGTATGCTAAAGGATATTTGAACAAAGAATTGGCTACTCAGGGTGCCTGGGACGCGTTGTCCGGGTTTACGGAAGGGAAGGCAGGCATCATTATCGGCCGCCCCTGGCTTTATGACAGTGTGAAGGACGTGGAGAAGAACGTGCCCGGCGCCAAGGTCAGCGCTTATCCTACGATTCTGGGCGTAAGCGGTGATAAAACGTATCAGTCTGCCCAGTTAAATGATGGGGTGTTCATGTTCAATAAGGATTTCAAATATATGGAGGGCTTCTTCCTGTACTACGACAAGCTGTACGATGCAGCGTTCGGTACTGGGGACTTCCAATACGGCTATGCCCAAGGCTATGACTTTGATATTGTCGATGGCGAGATTGTCTTCGATCCTGTCAAATTCAATAAGCCGATGGAAGCGATTCAATCTGTCGGTAAAATGGCCTTCACCAAAAACACGCCGAGTGTCAGCCCGGCAGGTAAAAACTACTATGACCTGGCCAACGGCGCTTCGCCTGACAGCGGTCCGTTATTGGCTGCGGCTGCAGCCAGCCAAACGACGAAGGACGGCTTTGCCATCTCCTATGAAAACCGCGACACGTTGCTGCCGAATCCATTTAACGGCCCGCCTACCCCCACGATGCAGAACGTATGGGAACAGTTGACTACGATGGAGCAGGAAACGTTCACCAAAATCATTTACGGAAATGAACCGCTTGAGGTGTTTGATACCTTTGTCAAGCAATGGGCTGAGAAGGGCGGCGATACTATTACGGAAGAAGTCAACGCATGGTACGAAAACGCCAAAAAAACGGACGTAATGTCTTTGATGGGACTTAAATAACAGTTTTTCCAGGGCAACCGAATTCTGGCAGAAGGAAGGGTTGCCCTTTTATACGTAACAGAAAAAGGGGGAAGCGTTGAATGGATGATCTGCTTAAAGAGCCTAATCTTCGGGGATGCAGCCAACTAGAGGAAGCCTTATTCAGATTTGATGAGGAAGGAGGCGGCCTCCTCTATCAACTCGACGGAAAGAGGCTGGAGGGATATGCGTATCTATTGGCGGATGTAGAAAATAAGGAGGATTACGCTGTATGTTTTAATTTCGGTTTTTGGGAGGATCACACGGACAAGAATAGCGATTTGTTTATTGCCGTGGGAATTCTGCCACGTTTGGAAACGACCATATGCATGCCCCTGCAGTATTTGGACGGACAGACCTTATTCGGTCCGCGCCGACCCGGCATTCTGAAGACCGTTGTCAAGGGCAATCGGATTAGTCTTGACCGATTAAAGGCTTTTGCCATTAGTCAGCCCCCCTCTCATCGCCAGACGACCCTTGCGATAAAAAACGTTCGCCTTTCCAGGGAAGAGCCGGTGATAAATACGGAACACGCTTTTCTAATTGATGACCTGGGACAGTACACCGGGAAAGACTGGCTAGGCAAAACAAAGCATGCCGAGGCAAGTCAGCAATACTTGGAGTCGCTGCGAGAGGAGGCTCGTCAGTTTTTACAGAGGTATACGGATAGTTATTATGGGACTGAGACCATCCGATTTGAGGCTACAGGTTATTTCCGTCTGGAACGGGTGGGCGACTGTTACTGGCTAGTCACTCCTGATGGATATGGTTTCTTTAGCAGCGGGCTGGATTGTGTGACTCCACAATCGCCAGGGCCGGTGAACAACGAGGGCGCCATGCGAGATTATCCGGTTGAAAATCTCAGGTCCGCCTTCGGTCAGGAATGGTATGATGCATGGAGCGACATTACCAAATACCGTCTGATTCGCTGGGGCATCAATACGATTGCCGCTTGGAGCGATCTTGATTTTGCCCGCAAATCAAAAATTCCTTACGTCGTTATGCTGAATCAATTTCCTGCAACCACCACACCGATTTATCGCGATTTTCCAGATGTTTTTTCTGAAGAATATAGGGAGCGTTCTGTCAATTATGCCCGGCAACTTCACGAGTACCGGGATGACAGCTGGTTGATTGGTTACTTCATGTCGAACGAACCTAATTGGGCTTTTGTGAATGATTTGAATCTGGGATACGAACTGCTTCGCAGTCAGAGACAGTTGGCCTCCAAGAAGAAACTGATCGAATTTCTGATGGGGCGTTACTCTGATTTGGCTGAGCTCAATCGCAGCTGGGGAACGGAAGCGGGTACCTTTGAAGATCTGTTCATGCTCGGAGAATTTCCGGATATAACCGAAGTCGGAATGGCGGATTTAGCGGCTTTCTCTCGAATACTCATCAGCGAATATATCCGGGTTCCTGCACAGGCGCTTAAGCAAGCAGACCCTCATCACTTGAATTTGGGAATTCGCTATGCGTATGTCTCCAGCCCGGACTTATATAGCGGCAGCGAGTATTTTGATATTTTTTCGATTAACTGCTATGAACGGACATGCAACGCTGCGGTGGAAGAAGTGTTTGCTCATGCTCGCATGCCAATTATGGTGGGAGAGTTTCACTTTGGTGCCATTGATCGGGGATTGCCGGCTACCGGGATCCGCGGGGTAAGGGACCAGGAGAACCGTGGCAAAGCCATACGCCGATATATAGAAGCGGCCGCTGTCGTGCCGTATTGCCTTGGCATTCATTACTTTCAATTGAATGACCAGCCCTTTCTGGGGCGTTTTGATGGAGAAAATTACAATATAGGCCTGGTTGATGTATGCAACCGGGAGTATCCGGAGGTTACTAAACCTTTAGAAGAAGCAAACAAGCGGCTTTATTCACTTCGGCAAGGAGATGATCGGCCAATTTCAGAGGATATTGATTATATTTCTGCGATCTTCTATTAAATCCGGGTTGCGGAGATGCCCGCTAGGCACTGTCCGGATAGAGTCTTGAGACAAACTGAGCATGAAAGGTCAGTTTCCTGCCAGCTTGCATTTATTGTGCAAAGGATAAAGATAGTGTATATATCTATCTATTACCATCAATAATTGAAGGAGCCAATGTCATGTCGAAACCTGACCGTTCGTTTACTGTTACAGACCAATTCTATTTGAATGGAGAGCCGTTCAAGATTATTTCCGGGGCCATTCATTACTTTCGTGTTGTTCCGGAATATTGGCAGGATCGCCTTGAAAAGCTTAAAGCCTTGGGCTGCAATACGGTGGAAACCTATGTTCCATGGAATATGCACGAGCCAAGGGAAGGCGAGTATCATTTTTCGGGCATGTACGATGTCAGAAAGTTTATTCAAACGGCCGAAGAGCTCGGTTTGTATGTGATCTTAAGACCTTCTCCCTATATTTGCGCCGAATGGGAATTCGGCGGTCTGCCCTTCTGGCTGCTGCGGGACGGGGAGATGAAGCTGCGCTTCAGTTACCCTCCCTATTTAGAGAAAATCGATCGCTACTATCGACGTTTGTTCGAGGAATTCAAGGATCTGCAAATAAGCGACGGCGGACCTATTATTCTGATGCAGGTTGAAAATGAGTACGGCTCCTACGGCAATGATAAAAATTATCTCTATTCTTTGATCGAATTATTGAGAAAGCATGGCGCAACGGTGCCTCTAGTTACCTCCGACGGCCCGTGGCACGATATGCTGGACAACGGTTCGGTCCAGGATGCAGCGTTGCCTACGATAAACTGCGGTTCGGGAACCAAGGAGTATTTTGCACGGCTAAGAGAATTTCACGGCGAAGAACGGCCGCTTATGGTCATGGAGTTCTGGATCGGATGGTTTGATGCGTGGGGCGATAAAGAGCATCATACTCGCGATGCCGAGAGTGCCGCAGCGGAGCTGAGCGATATTTTGAGTGAGGGCAGCGTGAATATTTACATGTTCCATGGCGGAACCAACTTCGGCTTTACAAGCGGAGCTAATTATTATGACAAGCTGTCACCCGATACAACTTCATACGATTATGATGCGCTGTTGACAGAGTGGGGCGATATTACGCCAAAATATCAAGCCTTTCAGCAAGTGATTGCCCGTTTTACCGAATTGCCGAAGGTGGAATTTTCAACGGATATTCAAAAAAAGGCCTACGGTGAAATTCCCGTGAAGCAGAAGGTATCCCTATTTTCCGTGGCGGGTCAACTGGCTGAACCGGTAAAATCTCCGTATCCATTAACGATGGAAGCGTTGAACCAGCCTTCCGGATATGTGTTGTATCAGGCGGATTTAGGAAAGCAAAGACGTGTCGAGGATTTTCGATTGATCCAATGCGCTGATCGGGCCCAAGTTTTTATCAATAAGAAGCATATATTCACCAAGTACGATCTTGATATGGAAGAGAAAGAATCTTTTGATTTACCGGATCCGGAAAATGAACTAATGGTACTGGTTGAAAATATGGGCAGAGTCAACTATTCCGTAAAGATGAACAGCCAATACAAAGGGATTAAGGGCGGGGTTATCGTCAACGGCGCTTTCCAAAGCGATTGGAAGCAATATGTGCTTTCACTTGATCATTTGGAGACATTGGACTTTACCCAGGGATACCTTAAAGGTACTCCGGCATTTTACCGGTTTGAACTGGAAATTGGGGAAAAGGGCGATACATTCCTGGACTTTACGGGATGGGGCAAAGGCGTGGCCTTCATAAACGGCTTTAATTTAGGACGGTTCTGGGAAGTTGGTCCGCAAAAAAGACTGTACATTCCAGCTCCCTTGCTAAAGCATGGCATGAATGAGGTCGTTTTATTTGAAACGGAAGGGAAAAGCGGGGAAACCATCCGGTTTGAGGATTCAGCCGGTTATTGATTTGAAGTGCGCCGGCGCCGTTTTTCTGATCCGATGAATACCAGACCTGCTCCATGCGATCCTGTATAAAGGCTGGTATTAGTTTAATAATGAACAGCTAAAAAGCCTCCCGCCCCGGGAGGCTTTTTAGCTGGAAAATTGAGCTGTTGACTCCAGTCGTACCATTATCATATCAGCAAAAACTCAACATTTTGTGCCTCAAATAGCAAACTTTTTGCCTTGGACGGGGGTTACACTGAATGACAGGATCAGGAACAACTCTTGAAAAGGAAAGAGGTTCGTGCACATGTTAGGTATCGAAGAGCAAAAATGGCTGAACAGCCTGATCGCAGGCATAACGGCGAAGATGGACTGGGTCAGCGAGAAGTCGAGGGATAAAATCCCGTACACGACAATTGATGGAACCCATGATGACCGTTCCTCCTGCAATCCGTCCGGAGGCACAGATGACGGGATTAACTGGTGGACGAACGGCTTCTGGGGCGGGATGATGTGGCTGATGTATCACGAGACGGGCCATGAAAAATATAAGGAAATTGCCGTGCTATCCGAGGCCAAGCTGGATCAGTGCTTCGAACAGTTTTACGGTCTGCACCATGACGTCGGATTTATGTGGTTGCCGACAAGCGTAGCCAATTACAAAATAACCGGAAATCCGGAGTCCCGTAAAAGAGCTCTTCATGCCGCCAATCTGCTTGCCGGGCGCTTCAATCTTGCGGGCGGTTTCATCCGGGCGTGGAACGATTTGCCTTCTGCAGACACCCGGGGATGGGCGATTATCGACTGCTTGTTCAATCTGCCGCTGTTGTATTGGGCGACTGAGGAGACGGGTGACCCGCGCTTCAAGCATATTGCGGTGGCGCATGCGGACATGGCGATGACTTCCTTCGTCCGAGCGGACGGTTCGGTGAATCACATCGTTGAGTTTGATCCGTCCAGCGGCGGTATCGTTCGGACATACGGCGGTCAGGGCTTCGGCGAAGGCTCCTCCTGGACGCGTGGCCAAGCGTGGGCGTTATACGGCTTCATATTAAGCTATATCCATACTGGCAAAACAGAATATTTGGAGACCGCTAAACGGGTCGCACATTACTTCTTAGCCAATATACCGGAGGACGGCGTCATACCCATTGATTTTCGTCAACCGTCGGAGCCGAAGCGGGAGGACGATACGGCAGCGGCTATTGCCGCATGCGGGCTGATCGAGATTGCCAAGATCGTCGGAGCATACGAAAAACCGCTTTATGTCGGAGCGGCGCTAAAGCTCATGCAGGCGCTTGAAAGGAGGAGCGATTGGACGGAGCATTCCGATGCTATTATTCAGAAGGGCTCTTCGGCTTACAGTGTGGCCAGGCACCATCATCCGATCATATACGGGGATTTCTTCTTTATGGAGGCTGCTTTTAAAATGAAGGGCAATGATCTTTATCTCTGGTAATCCAACTGGATGCATGGGGGAAGGTTATGAAGAGAATGTTTGAGGCGGTCGTGTTTGGGGGCGGTAAGTTGTTTTGGGATTACCGCCTGCATAACACGGATCACTATAAGGGTTATTATCATTGGCATCAATGCTGCGAGATCATTTACGTCTATGAGGGCGCGGGAAGGGTTGTTCTGGGAGGAGAGACCTTTCCCATTCGGCCGGGCATGTTATTCTTCTTTAGACCGTATCAGCTCCACCATGTTTATGCGAATGTAAGTCCTGAACAGCCTTACACGCGTACGATTTTCCATTTCGATCCGCAGTATATCGATGTGCAGTTGCGCTCATTTACCAAAAGACACGCCCTATTTGCAGCTCTGTGGCGGGGTCAGAACAAGATACAGGCCTATGACCTGGCGGAGTTTAAAACGGTGATCGAGCATAATCTGGAAGACTACCAACGCTCAAGAAAAGCAGGAAAAGGCGAGGATATCGAGGAAATTACGATGATGATTCTTCGTCTCCTGGACTATATGATTCGCAGCTCGACGTCTGGACTAAAGGCTCCGGCCTGGGCGAATGAGCGTAAGTCGGTGGGCTATGCGCAGGAGGCGATGCAGTGGATTGATGAGCACTATCAGGAAAGCTTTCATCTGAATGACCTGGCTGATGCGCTGCATATCTCTAAGTTCTATTTATCCAAATTGTTTCATGAGGAGACGGGCAGCACGTTGAAGGAGTATATTACGGCAAAACGAATGAGGCATGCGTGCCGTTTGCTCGAGACTACAACCAAGCCGGTCGAATGGATCGGAAATGAGGTTGGAGTTCCCAACGCTTCTTATTTTGTCCAAGTATTTAAGCAAGAGGTTGGAACAACGCCTTTGAAATACCGGACAGGATTTCTTCAATCTATTAAAGGCAAGGGGGATAACAGATGAATCGGCTAGTGACATACGAGGCGCCGAGAGGCGCTGTCCTGCGTGATGATTATGAAGTGAAGGTACGGGTGCCGAACGGTGAATGGCAGCAAGCTGCTGTCTACGAAGTACGGGTCGATATGCACAATGTGCGAGAAGCATCCATGGTATATTTCGATATGGAAGGCGCCGTCGAGGTATCTGTAACATGCAGGCGACAAGAGCTGAAGGAAGCAGTTATTCGGCCCTTGTCTTATGCGGTTCCATTCCGGCTAGAAAGAGATACGATCCTGCTTACGCTGGACCGCCCGCGAAAGCTCTCTATTGAATGTAACGGCGATCGCTTCGGCAATCTTCATTTATTTGCGAATCCGATCGAGACGGACGCTCCGAATTTCGATGACCCGAACGTTGCGGCTATTCGCCCAGGAATTCATCGTCTGCCGGATCTTTTGAAGAAGGTATCCTCGGCGGATATTCTTTTTTTCATGCCGGGCATGCATTATCTGGAGGAGACCTTACTGCCGATTCCTTCCGGCAAAACCGTCTATATTGCTGGCGGAGCGGTCTTCGTCGGGTCTTTGGTATGTGATCATGTGCAGGATGTTGCGATCCGGGGGCGAGGGCTTCTCTATTTGGCTGATTTTCACCGTTTCTCGGCATTCCGGGGCATTCGGATCGTATTCTCCAAAAATATTTCCGTTGATGGCATCACTATTGTCGACCCGCCGCACTACAGTATCTTTATCGGTAAGTCGCAAGGTATCTCTATCCGCAACTTCAAATCGTTCAGCACCCGGGGCTGGTCGGATGGCATCGATATGATGGCAAGCGAGGGAATTGACATCGACGATGTGTTTATGCGGAATTCGGACGATTGCATCGCGGTATATGGGTCACGCTGGGATTTTTATGGCGATGCCCGGGATGTAACGGTGCGCAATTCGGTTCTATGGGCGGACGTTGCGCATGCAATTATGGTCGGCACGCACGGAAATCATCAAAAGAACGGGGATACCATCGAAGCACTGCGCTTCGAGAATATCGACATTTTGGAGCATCATGAGCCGCAGCCGAATTATTGGGGAGCCATGGCGATTAACGCTGGCGATGGGAATACGGTGAGAAGCGTTGTCTTTGAAAGCATACGAGTTGAGGAAATCGAACAGGGACAATTGTTTGACGTTCGCGTCATCCATAATAAGGACTATAATCCAATGCCCGGCCAACGCATTGAACAAGTCGTATTTCGCAACATTTATTATGCGGGAGGCTCTGCGAATCCGTCTCGAATTTATGGTTTTGATAACGAAAGGATTACTACGGGTCTCATCTTCGATAATCTGTGGATCGGAGACGAGCAGGTGGACACGATCAATCATCCGGCGCTCGATGTGAATGAGTACGCACGCAATATTACCTTTATAAAGTGATTTGTTGACTAGGTTTCTTTGTACATTCGATATAGCCGGGATCAACTCTGTTTCCCAATATAAGCAATGCGGTACCTTTGATCTAAGGGAAGGAAGTACTTGGTCTAAGGGACATTATGTCTCCTTACGGTCCGCTTTTGGATGAGTCAGAATTGTAACGGACATTTTGGCTGCTAAGAGAGTGGAATGGAATGAACCAGCGTCGTTTGAGCGTCCTAAGCGCCCGAAATGTCCGTTAGCCCTTCGAATCATGAGAACAAGTCTGCTAAGAGTCTAAAATGTCCGTTGGCGAGTTTAACATATCCGGCGACGAGCAGCAGATGGCTAATCAGAGCATCGGCTGCACCCAAAGAGGAGTCAGATAAGGAGAGTCAAGCAGCATTCCGAAAAAACAGCTAATACCTTGTCAAGGGTGTCCCAAAAGTCATCTTAGGTGACTGAGGGGCACCCACATTCATTTCGTTAAACAAAAAGAAACTAATCCATTTGCGTGGTTAACGCCGCTATAAATCATCTGCCGACGCCATCTTTGACGGGCTTTCCCTTGCTCAAAATCTGCTAAAGAAAGCAGCCATAGACTATAAAAACCAAAGAGCTAAGCGAAGATAGACCGCTTAACCCCTTGGTTTTTTATGAATATCATCCTATTTTGTTGGTAGGAGTGTTCCAAAGTGTACTTTTGGGGCGCCCTCTTTTTTTTATATAAGAGCAAAAAAATGATAGTAATCAGGTGATGCAGCCGCTCTTCGTAGAAATCATTTTTACACCAAGAAATAAACATTTCCTCGCATTGTTTTGTCATTATGGCCGTTCGAATGCAGATACAATTAGGCTTGTAAGGGCTTTCGAAACAACCTGGGATTGAAGAAAGGAAGTGCAGGCAGTGAGCCATTTCAATTCAAATACCGCAAGTACTGCGCGAAATGAAAACGGTAACATCCCTCCCTTGGGGAAGGTGCCGAAATGGAGGCTTACATGGAAGGAGTATAAAAAAAATAAATACCTGTTTTTCATGCTTATTCCGATTCTGGTCTGGTATGGCATCTTCCATTACGGACCTATGTACGGTGTCCAATTAGCCTTCAAGGAGTTCAGCCCGGTCAAAGGAATCTGGGGAAGCGATTGGGTGGGCTTGGAGCATTTTAGATTTTTGTTCTACCAATCGCCTGACTTTGCAAGAATATTCCGGAATACGATTCTAATCAGCCTTTATAACATTGTATTCGGTTTCCCGGCGCCTGTTATTCTGGCGCTTATGCTGAACGAGCTGCGTTCGAAGCTGTTTAAGCGGCTTGCACAGTCGATTACGTACATTCCGCACTTTTTCTCTTGGGTAGTACTGTCAGGGATCATCATCGTTATGCTGTCGCCTTCCGAAGGCCCGGTTAACTACATCATCAAGCTGTTCGGCGGCGAATCGATCTACTTCCTGACGGATACAAGCTATTTCCGGCCTACGCTCGTCCTCACCTCGATTTGGAAGGAGATTGGTTGGGGGACGATCATCTATTTGGCGGCCTTGTCCGGCATTGATCCCACCTTATACGAAGCCGCCACAATCGACGGAGCCAACCGGTGGAAGAGGATCTGGCATATTACCATTCCTTCGATACTGCCAGTCGTGTCCATTATGTTTATTCTTTCGCTCGGCGGCATTCTGAATGCCGGCTTCGACCAGATTTTCAACTTGTACAGCCCGGCTGTCTACGAGGTCGCCGATGTAATAGACACTTATGTATACCGAGCCGGTATCCAGCAGTCCCAGTTTGGATTAACGACGGCTGTCGGGTTATTCAAAAATGTCATCGGCATTACGCTTGTTCTAGGCACGAACTATGTCATGAAACGCATGGGCCAAGAAGGGGTTCTTTAACAAGAATCCCTCCCGAAAGGAGAGTTACGCAATGAAACCGACGATCGGCGAACATATCTTTCAAGCCATTCTCGTCATTGTGATTTCAATGCTTTGTATCACGACGATATACCCGTTTCTTCATATTACTTCCATTTCATTAAGCAGCCCCAACGAGGCGAGCCGCTTCGGGTTCCATTTATATCCGAGAGAGCTGGACTTCTATGCTTGGAAACAAGTGCTGAGTCAAACGAAAATATGGACCGGCTTCGGCAACTCCGTGTTCCGCACGATCGTAGGGACGCTGCTTACACTCATCGCCATGTCGCTCTGCGCTTATCCGCTGTCGCGAAAATACTTGCCCCACCGCAGCTTCTACACGATGATCATCCTTTTCACGATGTTCTTCGGCGGCGGGATCATCCCGACTTTCCTGTTAATGAAAGAACTGCATTTGATGAACAGCATATGGGTGTATATTGTACCGGGCCTTGTTCCAACGTTCTCGATGCTGGTGCTGCGCAACTTCTTCATGGGGATTCCGACTGAACTCGAGGAATCAGCCAAAATCGATGGTGCGAACGACATTCGTATTTTGTTCAGCATCATATTGCCGCTATCGAAACCGGTGCTTGCGACACTTGCATTATGGACGGCTGTCGGACATTGGAACGCCTGGTTCGATGCAGTCTTATACATTACAGATCAAAATAAGCAAGTGCTGCAGTTCTTCCTCCGCGAGATCGTCATCACCAATACGGATGCAGAGACTTTCGGGCGGACGATAGTGGGAAATCTCAAGTATGCTCCGTCCATCAAGGCCGCCACAATCATGTTCGCTGCGCTGCCGATTCTGATTGTGTATCCGTTCCTTCAAAAATATTTTGTCAAAGGTACGATGATTGGTTCATTGAAGGGTTAACCGTTATAAACGGGCGGCTTATTTGCTGCCTGATTATATACAATGCTTTGAACAAACAAAAGGGAGGATCTACAAAATGAAACAATGGAAAAAGCTAAGCCTGATGCTTGTGCTGACTGTTTCGCTGGTTGCTGCAGGATGCTCTGGGAACGCGAACAAGAATGCAAGTGAGAATCCAGGTACAAGCACGCCTTCTAACAACACGTCCAATAGCCAGCCATCGGATAAGACAATCACCATCGCAACCAATGCGTCGACTTGGGAAATTCCGACGAACGACGATAATCCGACACAGAAGTATCTGGAAGAGCGCTACAACGTAAAATTCGTGAACATGAGAGGAACGGATGAAAACTACAAGGTAATGATAGCTTCCGGCGAAATTCCGGATATTTTTCCGCACAATATCACTGAATCTGACATGACGAATTGGGCAAGACAAGGCGTTATCGCAGAAATTGATATCGAAGAGATAAAAAAATATATGCCGTCCTATACTTCGCATATTGAAGAGGTTGATCCAAACGCATGGAATATTGGAATCATCGACGGCAAGAATTACGGTGTTCCTAGAATATGGCTCAATGGAGCCTATGGATTTATTCCGACATACAACGGAGAATGGCTGGAAGCAATCGGCTATTCGGAGCCCCCGAAGACCATTGAGGAATTGGAAGACGTGCTAACCAAATTCCGTAATAACGACCCCGATCAAAATGGTCAGAAGGACACGTACGGTATTAGCGGCCGCGGCAAGGATGTGCGGGTTCAACTTTTCAACTCCATCTATGCTGCCTATGGCGTGAACCCCTACCATTTCAAGCTGGCAGAGGACGGTACCGTGACTTGGGGCGGTGTTACGGATGAAGCAAAAGAAGCCTTGAGATTGCTTAACAAATGGTATAAAGAAGAATTGATCGATCCCGAATTTATGACGGATGACGGTGAATTGCTCGATCAGAAATGGTCCAGCAAAAAGATCGGTTATATTGATCACAAAATGTATCATCATCTCTTTGGAGCCATCGATGGCAACACGGAAGCCGGTATTACGGCTGTCTATGGTCAAGGTTTGATCGGTCCTGCCGGCAAATCGATTGTCATGTCTAATGGTGCGCTGCAAGTACCGTTAATGTTCGGAAAGCAGGTAGAAGAAGACGATGAGAAACGAATCCGCATTCTGCAAATGCTGGAGGATCTCGCAACGAATGATGAAGCATACCTGCGTACGGTGTATGGGATCGAGGGCGAATCCTATGATATGGTAGAAGGCTCCCCCGTAACGAAAACGGAATTTACATCCGACATGGCTCGTGAAATGGGCATTGGCGGCTTCTACAACCCGTTGATTGAACGCGACACCAGTACTTGGAAGTTCCATTTTACACCAGACAAATTGGAGTTCCGCGATAAGGTGAATGCCGGCATCGAAACAACCAGCGACATACTTGGTCCGACTGCACTTGAAACAAAAGGGAAGTACATGGCGACGCTGACGACGCTTCAGGACGAATTTTATATCAAAGCGATTATCGGCAACGAGGATTTAGATAAGGCGTTCGAGGGTTTCAAAAATCAGTGGCTGAAAACCGGCGGTCAAGAAATGTTGGATGAAGCAACAAAGGTATATAAGGATCGCGAAGCTGCCAAATAATCGAACGAAGCGGATATAACCAGGATAACAGTAGAAAAGAAGGCTGTGAAGATGAGCCGTTCCGCCCTAGATGGAGGATCATCCTAGCAGCCTTCTTTATTAATAAAGGAGAATCGGCTGATGAATGATTCTAAGTCTGTTATGGTAGATTATCCTGTTCCCGAGGGAGTTCCCCTTAACTCTGATTTTTCGGTTAAAATCAGAGTTCCCGGCGGGGAATGGAGCGAATTGTCTACTTATTTGGTGCGGGTGGATATGCATGACGTGCGTGAGGCCTCAATGGCAACGTTTGATTTCGAGGGCGAGGTTGAAGTGGAGATTACTTACAATCGCGGACCTCTCTACAAAGCGGATCTTCGACCATTAGCCCGTCATATTGACTATTCGATTCAGGGAAATACGGTTGTGTTTCAATTGTTCCAACCATGCCACTTGAGTATAGAGGCTAACGGAGACCGATTTCATAACTTGCATCTCTTCGCGAACTCATTGGAGGCTGACGCGCCGGATCCTCATTCTTCCGATGTGCTTTTTATCGAATCTGGAGATTATTCCGTTAACAAGAAAGTGAAGCACAGGCAGGAGAGCACGATCTATTTTGGTCCGGGATTGCACCGGTTTGAAGAAGGGTTGTTCTATATCCCGTCGAACACGTCGGTGTATCTTGCAGGCGGAGCAGTCGTCGTGGGTTCTCTCGTATGTGAGCATACCGAGAACGTGCAGATCCGCGGCAGGGGAGTTATTTATTTGCGCGATATCGAGAAGACGACCTATTGGCGTTCGGTCCAGATTGACTTCTCCCGTAATGTTACGGTGGAGGATATCATCTCTATTGATCCTCCGCACTACAGCATTCATCTCGGGCAATCGGAGAATGTCCGTATACGGAATTTCAAGTCGTTCAGTACGCGAGGCTGGTGTGACGGCATTGATATGATGTCGTGCAAGAATGTGAGTATTGAGAATGTATTTCTGCGCACCTCCGATGACTGTATCGCCATC
The DNA here is from genome assembly GCF_018333295.1 of Paenibacillus apis. Taxonomy (NCBI): domain Bacteria; kingdom Bacillati; phylum Bacillota; class Bacilli; order Caryophanales; family Paenibacillaceae; genus Paenibacillus; species Paenibacillus apis. The sequence goes on along the minus strand of NZ_BORS01000010.1, from coordinate 124,776 downwards.
TATGGAAGCCGCGGGAAATTTAAAGGCGATACCTGCAATGTGCGGGTAAGGGGCGCCGTGCTATGGGCGGATGTCGCGCATCCGATCATGATCGGCGTTCATGGGGACTATGAAGGGAAGGGGGATTTAATCGAGAATATTTCCTTTCATAACATCGATATTCTGGAGCACCATGAGCCTCAGGACGGCTATTGGGGCTGCATAGCGATCAATGCCGGGGACAAGAACACGGTTCGGCATGCTGTGTTTCGCGACATTCGCGTGGAACAGTTCGAGCTGGGGCGGCTCTTTGATATCCGGGTGTTCTGGAACGAGAAGTATAATCCGTTCCCTGGGAACTGCGTTGAGCACATTTACTTCGAAAATATTACGTTCAATGGGGATTGCTCGAATCCATCCGTGATAGCGGGGTATGATGAAGACCGTACGGTGTCCCATGTTCACTTCCGCAACCTGCGTCTAAATGACCGTCTCGTTACAAGTGCGGAATCGGGCAATTTCATACTCAACGATTATCAAAGGCATGTGACCTTTGAGTAAAGCGCAGTAGAATCCTAGTACAATCGTGAAAGGAAGCCGAATCGATGAGTATGATAACACAATTGGAAAAAGAAGTGAACTAGGAGTATCGCTTAGAGAAGCAATTAGGCATAAAGAAAACCATCTTACAATAACAAATCACTAGGTAGAAGAAACCGACTCCCTAAGCTAAAATAAATACAAGCATATGAATATTGAGGGGATAGGGGAATATGTTGAAAGCGCTAAACCCCGCAAAAGCGGTTCTGCTGGCGGTAATTTCATTTGCGCTCCTCCTGACCGCTTGCTCGAAAAACCCGCCAAACGGTACACTTACAGATCAGAATACCTTAGAGACGCCTAACGAGATCATAGAATTGAGAGGGTACACGATGGGGGCGGCACCGGCAGGCGGCTTGGATACGTTCTATAGACAGTTAGATGAATTGACTGTAAGGGACCTGGGTTTGCGGGTCCGGTTTGACTTCATACCGTGGGGAGACGAAAAGAATCAAATCAGCCGCGCTATTGCTGCCAAGAAGTATGATCTTTATGCAGGCGGCGCTTGGTCGGATTTCATAACCTTTGCCTCGAAAAATGCTTTTGCCGATCTTGCGCCTTTACTGGATAAAGTGCCTGACCTGGTTGAGCATTACAACGGAATGCTTGAGAACGCAAAAATGGATGGCAAGCTGTATGGCATTCCACAATACATTACGCCGGGCGGCGGCAGCGAAGGCTTGCTGTACCGGGAAGATTTGCGCAAACAGTGGAACCTTCCGGAAATTACCGACTTGGCCACTGCGGAACAGTATCTTTATAAGGCGAAGGAAGTCTATCCTGACGTGTCTATGATTAACGATAAACGCTTCGCTGACAATCTATGGACTTTACTTGCGGGTTCCAAGTATCATACCCTGATCCAAGGCTTTGTCGTGGCACCGATCGATAAGCCCTATGAAGCAATCAGTATGTACGATACCCCCGAGTATCGGCAAGTGCTGGAATATGCCAGGAGGTGGCACGAGGATGGCATTGTAGACCCGAGTATTCTGGCTGCTCCAGAGAATTCGACCGGTAAAACCCTTGAACTGATGAAGCTTGATAAAAAGCCCCTCGAGTTCAATAATCACTTCGGAGCTGTAAGTTCCGGCTACATCGGTGTATTGATGGACTTGTACCCTGAATTTGAATACGGGTGGTTCGATTATTATCTCGGGAATGTTCCAAGCTACTTGCCCTATTTATCACCGAATAATATTTCGATGATTTCGGTCGGCGCGCATTCCAAGCACATTGAGAAGGCTCTGCAATTCATTGCGAAAGCGCATACCGATCAAGCCTACTATAACTTGCTGCAGTACGGTGTTGAAGGTGAACATTATAAGCTTGACAGTGAGAACAGAATTTATTTTGACGGCATCCCCTCAGAGAATCGCAAATCAGGCTGGACAGGGCTGAATGACGGTACAATGAATCTGCCCGCCAAGTACCCGGATAATTGGCAAGCCCTCCACGACAGGATACATGCAGAAGGCAAAAGACAGGCCAATCTTGGCGGAGAGAGTCCTTATGGCGGATTCGTCTTTAATAACGCTGTCGTTGCTAAGGAACTTGCAAGCATGGAAAAGGTGAGATCGCAATACATTCAACCGCTTGCGGTCGGTATTGCCCAAGATATGGATGAGGAATGGATAAATGCCCGGAAGCAGCTGAAGCTTGCCGGAATGGATGCTTATTTGGAGGAGCTTCAAAAGCAGCTGGATGCCTTCGCCGCATCGAAATAAGGAGTGGAAGATACCGCCGCACGAGGGGGAACGGGAATGCGGATACTAATTGCGGATGACGACGATTATACACGGGAAGGACTTGCTGAAAGCATCGACTGGGCAAGCTACGGCATCACCAAGGTCATTCAAGCGCGCGATGGGGAGGAAGCGCTGCGTATCGCGATGACTCGCAAGCTGGACATCGTGCTGACCGATATCCGGATGCCCCGTCTGAACGGGATCGAATTCGCGGAGAAGCTGGCCGGGGCGTCTCCCGATAGCAAGCTGTTATTCATGAGCGGTTATATGGAAGTCAATTATTTAAAAAGCGCGATAAAACTATCTGCGGTGGACTATATCGAGAAACCGATCCGTATCCCGGAACTGGAGAAGGCGATCCGGAAAACGGTGGATACCCTTCTTCAATCGAGGATGCAGCATGACTTGTCAGATCAGAAGCTTAAATTGGAGAGGTATAAACTTGCCAATTTGCTGCGTACGAAAGAAGGCGATATGGATGAAATTCGGCGGCTGTGCGAGGAGACCGGATTTCCGGTTAATCGGCATTATATAGGTTTGGCTCTCCGTTTTGGAGAGGAGAAAGGGGAAGAGCGGGATCATTTGGCAGAGATGATTGACTTCTGTGCGCGTCACGGATTTCCATCGGTCGGCGAGCGGTCGGACAAGGGCATTGCCCATATCATTACGGCCTTCCGACGTCATGAGGAGGAGCGCGTTGAATTACTGGCAGGCGCTCTTCTAGGGCAATTCCCCGAACTAACGATCGGGATCGGGAGTGTCTCTGCTGATTTGAGCGAGGTGGGCAAAAGCTGCAGAGACGCCTTGACCGTGTTACAGCGTTCCTTTTACCAGCCAAGGGTTCGCCGCTTTGTTTTCAACGGATCCCGCTCTGCGCTTCCTTCAGTAAGAACGGACGTGGTGGTCGAATTTGTTCGTTGTATGAAGCATGAGCCAGAGCTGCTTCCAATATGGATCAACGGATTGTGCGATGATTTGATCAAGGATGGGACTCAGAGCAAAGAGCGAGTGGTGTCGATGTTCTCCTCCTTCGCTCACGCCATGCTTAGCGAGAAGAACGGGATCCTAATGGGCTCCGGCCGAGTCTATCAGATCCGTGAAGTAGGAGCTTTGCTGGAGAGCGCCGATTCGATGGAGGAGATCCGTCGAATGATGCTGGAGTTGTGCGAGACTTACCTTGAGGAGATCAGAAAGACATCGCCCTATTCCCGGACCGTAAGCGCAGTGATGAAGTATATTGCGGCGCATTGCGGTAATGCGGATCTCGACATCAGGAGGATCGCCGAGCATCTACATATGTCTTCAGCTCACCTCGGCATGCTGTTTAAACAGGAGACGGGGATAACCATTAAGCAGTACATCAACAGCTATCGGTTGGAATTGGCTAAGCAGCTGATCGGGAACGAGAACTACAAAATGAACGAGGTTGCCCAGATATGCGGGTATGCAAGCGCAAGTTATTTTGCGAAAGCATTTAAGGCTGCCACCAATCTTACGCCTGTTGAATACAGAAAGTCGACATACAGATGAAGCTGACAAAGCGAATCGGCAACCTGTCATTAAGGAAGAAGCTTATCGCCTTGTTGGCGGCGGTAGGCATCGGACCTCTTATCTTTACATTCTTCTTGTCCTATGGGGAATTGCGCAACTCTGTTCTGAACAACCAGCACTATGCGGCAAACCAGAATTTCACGCAATCGCTTACGATGCTATCAAGTAAATTTACGCACATCGAAGAGATTTCCTCCATGATTATGATTGACGAGGACATCAACGCCGTCTTCTCCAGCGATCCGGGCAGCATGGCTGTCTGGGAGCAGTTGGCTAAGTTTGATGAGATTACAGAATACACCAATATCCTGAAAAATGACTCCGAGTATGAAGATATTGTTTATTATATCGACGGCCGATTTGTCATCGCTGCCGAAGACGCTCCTATGTACCGTCCTTTAGAGAGCATAGAGAACGAGACTTGGGCGCAAAAAATATTAAGCGGCGGCGGAGAGTCCGTATGGGTCCTTGTTCCGGAAACCGACGAACGGATGAATGCCAGGAAGTATTTAACTCTGGGGAGAATTTTATGGAACAGCGATAATTACTCGGAGCCGGTCGGCCTAGTGACGATTCGCATGAATCCGGACTCTATCCGGCAGTATTTGTCGGCTTCCATCCGGGATCAGCTGGTCTACTTGGAGACAGCTGACGGCGAGCTGATCGTAAGCAATCGGGATGACAAGCTGTCCTCGATGCGACTGCCTTCCGACGGGCTGCAACAGGATATATTCAAACCCATTGAGCTGCCACCCGGCGATTATTTGGCCCGAAGCATGAAGGTGGGTTCTTCGAACCTTTATTTGCGTTCTGTCATTTCGCAACAAGCTTTATCTGAGGACATTAATGTGATCCGAAATCAGATGCTCGTTACGTATCTCATTATTAGCACGCTTTTGCTGATGGTTATTTTCCCCGTTACCCGGTCCATTACCTCGCGGATTTTCATGCTCATGAACAAAATGACTCAGGTTAGACAGGGCAGATTGAATACGCTGGACATCGAACCTCGGGAGGATGAAGTGGGTCATCTTATTTCCAGTTACAACTATATGATTAACAGCGTCAGGGAGCTGATGGACGAGCAATTCAGGCTAGGACAAGAAAAGCTCGGTGCGGAGTTGAAGGCGCTGCAATCCCAGATCAACCCGCATTTTCTGTATAACACGCTGGATATGATCGTCTGGATGGCTCAAAAGGATGAGCGCCGCAATTTGCAAGAGGTGGTGTATTCACTCTCGGATTACTACAAGCTGATTTTAAATAAAGGCGAGGACTTTGTTACTGTCGAGGATGAGCTGCGCTTATGCCTGTATTATATGGAAATTCAGCAGAAACGGTACAAGGGGCGGATAGTCTACGAGGTCGAAGTGGAAGAGGAAACGTTAGGCTGCCTGCTTCCCAAGATTACGCTGCAGCCGTTGGTAGAGAACGCTATTGTGCATGGAATCCTGGAGAATGATACGGGTTATGGAAAGATTAAAGTTAAGGGAAGGCTAATGAAAGACCGCCTGGTTCTTGAGGTCGAGGACGATGGCCCCGGGATGAAGGGAAACACCGGCCGCAGAGTAAAGTATCAAGGAAGTGGTTATGGGACTCAAAATATCGGGAAACGGCTGGAGCTTTATTTTGGAGAACCGAACGGCATCCGTTTTGCCGACAAGGAAAAGGGAAGAGGCACTCGCGTCATCATCGATGTGCCCATAGTTTGCAGTAAATAAGGAGCGGAAATACAGCCCTCCTTTTTTGTTGTCTTTCATCAAAAACTACAAGTAATCTTGCAAAAGTGCGATAGCATGGAAGCGCTAACATTGTTACGATATGTTCAGGACATCATGGTGGAAAGCAATCACTTCTTCCGAGTTCTAATGAGGAGGGATGACAATGAAGCGCATGTTCGAACCCGTCGTCTTTGGAAGTACGAAGCTGTTCTGGGACTATCGGTTGCATAATACCAGTCATTACAAAGGCTATCAGCATTGGCATCAATGCTGCGAGATATTATACGTTCATGAAGGGACGGGTCATGTCGTTATTGGCGGCAAGACATTCCCGCTCCGTCAGGGGATGCTGTTCTTCTTCCAGCCCTATCAGCTGCACCATGTCTATGCGAATGTAAGTACGGAACAGCCCTATGTGCGGACGATCATTCATTTTGACCCGCAGCACATAGAGGCGTTGCTTCGGCCTTTTCCGAAACGCCTTCGCCTATTTACAGCGCTGCGGCACGGACAGCATCACATCCAAGCCTTTGATTTGTCGTCTGCTGAAGCAGCTGTTGAATGCATTTATGAGGATTATCACGTGAAGAGACAGGAGGGCAAGGGAGAGGATACGGAGGAGATCGCAATGATGGTTCTCTGCTTGCTGAATACGATTGTTCAAAGCTTTCCCTCCAAGACGGCGTTTCCGTTTGACGCAGTAGAGCGGAATTCGACGAACTATGTGCAAGAGGCCATGCAATGGATAGACATGCATTATCACGAAGCCTTTCGCCTTGACGATCTCGCTGAAGCTTTGCATTTGTCGAAATTCTACTTATCCAAACTGTTTCATGAAGAAACAGGCAGCACCTTGAAGGGTTATGTCATAGCAAAGCGTATTCGGCAGGCCTGCAGACTGCTGGAGACGACGGCCAAGTCGGTCGAATGGATCGGAGCCGAGGTCGGTATTCCGAACTCCTCCTACTTCGTTCAATTGTTCAAGCAAGAGGTAGGCACGACTCCGCTGAAATATCGTACCCGATTTCATCAAACGGTTTATTACAAGGAAGAAGCCGAGTAGAACTAATCTCCGTGCATTATGTGCTATAATAGGAGTTGCGTTTCCTTCGAATCGCGGCTATATTAAAACTATAAACATAAGGGCAATGCCTGACTTGTTCATCTGAAATCATCCATTGGATGTTGGATCGACGAGCACAACCCCGAATTCAAAGGGGGTGTGCTCGTCTTTTTGTTTTGTTCATCCAATACTGATTTTTATTTTTGAGGAGGAGATTAATTTGATTAAAGAAGCGATTTTTCACCGTCCCAAGAACAACTTTGCTTACGCCTACGACGCAAACACACTGCATATCCGCCTTCAGGCGAAAAAGGATGACCTGACCCGGGTCGAACTGATTCACGGCGATCCTTACCGCTGGGCAGAAGGACGGATGCTTTCCGACAAGCTGCCGATGGTCAAATCGGCATCCGACGAGCTGTATGATTATTGGTTCATTGCCATTGAGCCGGAAAATAAGCGGTTCGTCTATCAGTTTGAGGTGAGTGATGACCGGGAAACCTGGGTGTTCGGAGAGATGGGATTTACGGCGGACGTCGAGCAGAACCGGTTCTTCCGCTTCCCGTATCTAAACGCGGTTGACGTATTTGATGCGCCGGCATGGGTAAAGGATACCGTATGGTATCAGATTTTCCCGGAGCGGTTCGCTAATGGCAATCCGGCGCGCAAGACCAACACGAATGCAGTATGGGGAGATGTGCCGGGGCCGGACAGCTTTTTCGGCGGAGATTTCGAAGGGATTTTGGAGCATCTGGATTATTTGAGCGATCTGGGAATTACGGGTATTTATATGACCCCTATTTTCGAAGCGCCGACCAACCATAAATATGACACGATTGATTATATGAAACTGGACCCTCAGTTTGGCGACGAGGAGACATTCCGCAAGCTGGTAAAGGCCTGCCATGACCGGGGAATCCGCGTTATGCTGGATGCGGTGTTCAACCACGCCGGATACGGTTTCGGACCGTTCCAGGATGTGCTGAAGCACGGGGCGGCGTCCCGCTATGCGGACTGGTTCCATATGCTGAGCTATGGCAATGGGGAAGAGGCGCCCCGATATGAGACCTTTGCGTTTACGCCCTACATGCCTAAGCTGAACACCAGCCATCCGGAAGTTAAGGAGTATCTGCTCGGCGTTGCCAAGCATTGGATCGAGGAATTTGATATCGACGGCTGGAGACTGGACGTGGCTAATGAGGTGGACCACCGTTTCTGGCGTGAATTCCGCAATGCGGTTCGCAGCGTCAAGGACGATGTCTACATGGTAGCCGAAATCTGGAATGATGCTATGCCTTGGCTGCAAGGGGATCAATTCGATTCGGTTATGAACTATCCTTTCGGCGAGGCGGTCATTGACTTTATTGCGAAGGACAAAATCGAGGCGACACGTTTCGCCAGCCTGGTAACCAGCCACTTGCAGCTCTATCCTGAAAATGTGAGCAGAGTGCTGTTCAATTTGCTCGGCAGCCATGATACGCCGCGTATCCTCACGGTATGCGGGGACGACCTGAACAAGCTGAAGCTGGCGTTCCTGCTGCTCTATACGTATCCGGGAAGCCCATGCATCTATTACGGAGATGAGATTGGCCTGACGGGAGACGGGGATGATTTTGCTTATTATCGGGCATGTATGGAATGGGAGCCTGAAAAGCAGAATCAGGAGCTGCTTGCCTTTGTGAAGCGCCTGATTGCGATCCGCAAGGCTTCGCCGGCATTGACAGATAACGCCCGTATGGAATTTCTGAAGACTGACGATGCTAAAGGCTTGGTCATCTATCGCCGCAGCTCGGGGGATGAGGAGATTCTGGTCGCCTTGAATAAGGGGGATCATCCCGCCGAATTTGAGCTGCCAGCTTCATGGAGCGGGAAAACGGTAGTTGACCTGTGGACAGGACACCAGTTGGAGACGGATCATGGGCCGCAATCCACAGGCTTTAAGCTGAGCGGACAGCAATTCCGAATTCTCGGCCTGGGGATAAAGTGATTTTTCGCGGATTTGCACACATTACCCACAATACCGTTGTGGACAGCCTTTGAATAAGTGGATAACTTGGGATAATTTCTGTATAACTTTGTGGATAACATAACAGGATAACAAGCAACATGACAATTCCCGTTTTTAGTCGTAGAATCATTCATAGAATAGGTAAGGTAAGGGATTTATTACTGCAGGGGGCTGGGCCATGTCTTCAATTAAAGTAACGGTATGGAACGAATTTCAGCATGAAAAAAATAATGAGCGTGTCAAAGCAATCTATCCGGAAGGAATCCACGCGACGATCGCATCGTTCCTGAATGCAGAGGAAGGAATAACGGCGCAGACGGCCGTGCTCGACGAGCCGGAGCATGGGCTGACAGAAGCGGTGCTTCAAGAGACGGATGTTCTGATTTGGTGGGGACATGTCGCTCATGAGGATGTAGCAGATGAGATTGTGGAGAGAGTTCGACAGCGTGTTCTGGAGGGAATGGGGCTGATTGTGCTACACTCGGGACATGCTTCGAAGATTTTCCGCGCTCTGATGGGAACCAATACCGGCTCGCTGAAGTGGCGGGATGACGGCGAGAAGGAACGGGTTTGGGTCATTGAGTCAGCCCATCCGATTGCCGCCGGACTGGGAGAATACTTCGAGATTCCGAAGGAAGAGATGTATGGAGAGCGTTTTGAAATCCCGGCTCCAGATGAGCTGGTATTCATCTCCTGGTTCGAGGGAGGCGAAGTGTTCCGAAGCGGCTGCTGCTATAAGCGGGGGCTGGGCAAAGTATTCTACTTCAGACCCGGACATGAGACCTTCCCGGTCTATCATCAAGCCGAGGTGCAGCGCGTGATCATGAATGGCGTTCGCTGGGCGGTCAAGGGCGAAGGAGCGAAGGCTACTTATGGACGGGTTGCTCCTTTGGAGCCGGTCCGTTAATAACAGGCATGTTAGGGGAGCGCGTAATGGTTGCGCTCTCTTTTTTTCTCTCATAAATAGGCTCTTGTAAAGAATAATTTTATCTGTTAAGATACAGAACGAACGTTCAGTATGTATGGTCTGATCGTGGGATTGGAGCGGTGAAGTGTGAATAAGAAGCAGTTGCAAAGCGAACAGACGAGGAAGCGAATTGTGGATGCCGCCCGTATGCTGTTTGCTCAAAAGGGCTATAAAGCCACTTCTATCGAAGACATTATTGCGGCAACCGGAACGAGTAAAGGCAACCTCTATTATCATTTTAAAAGCAAAGAGGGTTTGTTTCTGTATCTACTTGATGAGTGGGACCGGGAATGGGAGGAGAAATGGGAGGCGAGGGAGTCCCAGTTCAAGACCAGCTCGGAGAAGCTTTTTGCACTTGCGGAGGTTCTGGTGCATGATGATTTGAATCATCCGCTTACCAAGGCTGCAGATGAATTTTTCAATGAAGAGAAGACCAGCGAGATTGAAGAACGAATTACCGGGATGGTGGACAGACACCTGGAGTGGAACCGCCGGTTGATCCAGGAAGGAATTGACCGCGGAGAGTATCGTGCGGAGCAGGCGGATGAATATGCCGTTGTCCTTGAAAGTCTGCTGTTCGGTCTGAGTCACATGTCGCGCAATCGTAAGCCTGAGGCGGTGCTCGAATTATATCATCAGGCGATGAAAGTTTTTTTATACGGAATTTCTGCAGGAACCACCTCCCACACACCGGGCTGATTGGTTTACAGAATCGAGGAGGATTTTTATGTCATTATTATTAAGAAACAGGGGTACGATGCTCCTGCTGATGTTGAATATTTTTTTAGTATTCACAGGAATTGGTCTGGTTGTTCCGATTATGCCGACTTATATGAATGAGCTTCACATTACAGGGAGTACGGTTGGTCTGCTGGTCGCGGCCTTTTCCCTGACTCAATTACTGTTCTCCCCCTATGCCGGCAGATTGTCCGACTCCCTCGGGCGCAAGAAAATCATTGTTGCAGGTATGATCGTATTCGCGCTCTCGGAATGGATATTCGGGATTGCCGTTTCGCCGGTATTGCTCTTCCTGGCAAGAATGCTGGGAGGCGTGGGGGCCGCTTTGATTATGCCAGCCGTTATGGCATATGCCGCTGATGTAACCACCAATGAGGAACGAGCCAAGGGCATGGGGCTGATCAACGCAGCGATTACGACAGGCTTTATTATTGGACCGGGAATCGGGGGCTATCTGGCGGAGTTCGGCATTCGCGTGCCGTTCTTTGCAGCTGCGGTTGCCGGGGCTGTCGCGGCAGTCATTACTCTATTTATTTTGCCGGAATCCCGTACAGCAGAACAACGTGCGTCTGCCGGAGCAGTTGTGGCCAAGAAGCAAAGTCTGTTGACTCAACTGCTGAATTCAGGCAAGGAGCGCTACTTCTTCAACCTGATTATTGTCTTTGTGCTGGCATTCGGATTAGCCAACTATGAGACGGTATTCGGATTGTTCGTGGATCATAAGTTTGGATTTACGCCAACAGATATTGCCTTCATTATTACCTTCGGGTCAATTGCGGGCGCGGTAGTGCAGTTGACGATCTTCGGATGGATCCTGAATCGGTTTGGCGAAAGACGGGTGATTGCGATCTGTCTGCTCATTGCCGGCTTGTTCGTTACACTGACTCTGTTCGTATCCAGCTACTGGCTGATCGTTACCGTTACCTTTATTGTCTTTCTCTCGATCGATATTCTCCGTCCGGCGGTGGGTACCCAATTATCCAAGATGGCCGGTGAGCAGCAAGGGTATGTCGCAGGTCTCAACTCGGCTTATACGAGCTTGGGGAATATTGCGGGTCCGATCGTCGCAGGGGCTTTGTTTGACCTTGATATCAATTATCCGTACGCGGCGGCTGCCATTGTATTGATCCTTTGCTTCGTGCTCTCCCTAAAAGCCAAATCGTTGCAGGGAATACAAGTGCCGCTGGATGCGCCAAAGAAAGTAGAGCAGGCTAATCTGTAAATTAAAGAGGCTCTTTCCGGGAACCGAACGGTTGCCGAGAAGAGCCTCTTGTTGTTTGGTGAGGGCTATTATTTAAAAGGAATCATTGATAAGCTTGGAGGCAAGAAGAAGATTCCTTACAGCCGTTGCCGCTTCCGCGAAGGAAAGTGTTCCCTTAGGAGCGAGGGTGGTTAAGGTACGGCCGTTGAAAATGTCCGCACTGACTGTCTTTTTCACAGATGCATATGCCCAGCCGGCTACCTGGTCTGCATCTTTAAACGCAGACATTTGCGTACCGTTGCCCTCTTGCAGCTGGACGACATCCATCGCCCGGGCATACATGGTCATTGCTTCTTCCCTGCTAATGTTCCCGTTCGGACGGAAGGTTCCATCCGGGTATCCGGTAATAATCCCATATGCGGTTGCAATTGTAGCTGCATCAGCCAGGTCTCCCGCTTCCGTTACATCACTGTAGAGGCGGGTATTTGCTACATCTGTGCGGAATAAGCCCAGCGCCTTAGTGATATATTCGGCGAATTCTCCCCTTGTAATCGCATCGTCCGGGGTAAAGGTTTCCGGATTTTTAACGACCAGACGGGATGCCATATCATTAACCGCGGTTTTGGACCAATGCTTCTCGACAGCTTCAACTTCTAACGGATTCCAAATGACCGCATAGGCGGAATTGGTCATGGAATTGAGCTTGGCATAGTATAAAATATTTTGTTTAAAGACTTCGGTTGGTATATGGGAAAAGGTACCGTCTTTATTGAACACAATCCCCGTCGTAATTTTGTTAGGGTCGATGGTGGAGGGAATCTCCATGACTCTTTGAACATATTGTGCAAATTTGCTCAGGGATACCTCTTTAACCTCTCCTGAGTCCAACGTTACCGTTGCAACAATATCGAATTCTGTTGGAATGGAAAGAAGTTGCTGCCCATTTCTGCTTGCCTGGCCTTGCATCCGTTCAATAACCGATGCATCGGCCTTGTTTATTTTCAAATCAATAGAGTAGCTCTTGATGTTGCCGCCGTTCATGCCAAGACCATGCATGACTGCTGTGGCGGAAATTTCTTCAGCCGGAATGATATACTTCACATTTCCTGCGTTCACGGAGAGATCGAATTGATGTTTCGTCATATTGTCTACAATATCTCCGTCCAAAATCACGCTTAAGCGGTCAGGATCCTCTGAAGACACGAGGACCTCGACGATATGTTCGCCGGTAACGCCGGTCTCCTTCTCGTTATTCAGAACCTCTTCAATCTTTGCAGCGATTGCATCGGAATTCAGCAGGACCTCCACGGATTTCACTCCGTCTTGTACGGTTGCCGTTTCCTTGCCGGCCTCTTTTCTTTCTCCATTAACGAGAACGATTGTCCCTTTATTTTGATCTTGGGAACCGGTTGAGCTTCCCGGGGGTCGCGGAGTTGCAGTTGAACCCGAACCGGGGCTCGAGCCGGAATCCGTATTTCCCGGGTCCGTAGTGGATGAGGAATTCAATACAATCGTGTAAGTAAATACAGTTACCCCATCCTCCGCCGTGACAATCAGAGTATCGCCGGTTTTGACAGGATCGGAAAGTCCGTCGGTGTTCCAGGTTTGATGCTCTTCACCTTTGGTCAAGCCAGCCAGCAATTGTTCCTTTGTTGTACCGGAGGGGATTCCGGTAATTTTACCTTCACTTGGCCCGTTCGTGCTTACTTGATAAGTGTCGGAAGTTACGGTAGCGATGTTGCTTAGACTCGCTGAGGTTTTGAGGCTCAAGGTATAAGTCACGACGGTAACTCCATCTTGAGCTGTGACGATTAGGGTATCGCCAGTTTCAATTGGATCGGACAGATCGTCCGTGTTCCAGGTCTGGTGCTCTTCGTCTTTGCTTAAGCCAGCCAGCAAGGCTTCTTTTGTTGTGCCTGCGGGGATGCCTGTAATGGTTTCCTGGCTTGTCCCGTTCTTGCTAACGGTATAAGTATCCGAGGTGACTGTGGCAACATCACTAAGAACCGGAGTTTCTTCACCGATTCCGCCGGTCGTTGCCTTGCTTGGCTTCAAGGTGGAGAGGAATAGGCCTGTGTCGTAGGCACCATCGGTTGTATCAGCAATAACAATTTTTATAGTGTGTTCTGTTCGCGTACTGTCCAGCAGAGCGTTAATTTTTTTAGGCATGGAAATACCGTCATATTCAATGTTAAGTCCATTGTTAGGCAACATTTCAGCTTCACTTACTACTTTAAGAGGAATGTCCCCAGCAAATTTTGCGTAATTGACCCCATCAACAATGATCGCTGCTCCATCAACGACATCATTCAAATATTCGGGGTATTCGTCAGAACCGAACATGAACGCCATTTGAATGGAGGGGTAACCTTCAGGTACAGTGAACGTAAACTCTAGGGAAAAGGCATCTTTTGAATTGGATACTCCTGCAAAAGCTTCTACGTCTGCATCACCACTCAAAGAAAGGTCTATTCCATAATCATTCTTGGTATTACTCTCCGGAGGGGTTCCATCCCCAGTAGTGACAAGAATCCCGGCTGGCAAGGAATAGGAGACCCCATCCATTGAACCCAGGTCAAGACTAGAATAGGTGGAGGCGGCCGTCAAGCTTCCTTTAAAATCCGGAGCCCCTATGATCGTAATCCCGGCATCTGGCGCAATTAATGCATTAACGAGTTCCGCAGCCGACGTTGCTTCCTTAAAGGTTCCAGCTGCATGAGCGGAAGGAACCCAAGGAATAGGCATGACTGAAAAAAGAAGAACTGAGGAGGATAGTAGTGCGGCAAGTATTTTTGACTTTGTTCTTTTGGTCATTGGTGGGCTCCTTTTATCAATTCATATGTATATATAAAGATCAATATGAAATTATTGATCGGAATTTTCAAAGACATATCATTCGACAAAATTGGGGGGGGAAAGGAATAGCAAATAGGGCGTAAGTAGCATTCGCGTTAATATATATCGTCATTTTATGTCGAAATTTTAGAGAATACAATAAAAAGTGTGATATTTTTATCATTCATTGAGTGAAAATCGATAGGATTAAAAGGGGGAGAGTAGTAGCAGAACTAAATACTGTGAGGTTAAAATATAAATTGTAATGCGGCGGAAATTTCATTTCCTTCCCAACTTTGTTGATATTGCTGGCTGGGAACACAGGATTTCTATAGTATAATTGTGTGACCCTGTGCAGAGAGGTGTGAAGCGATGTTAGGCACAGAACTTAGCCTGATGGATTATTTTACGGAACAGCAACTGGAAGCCTTTCTTGAATCCTTCAGATCCTTGGGCCCGCTCCCGGGGATTCTGTTAACTTTTATGAAGTCTTTTATTCCTCCGCTGCCGACGCTAGTGATTGTCGGTGCGAATGCCGCGATCTACGGAATGTGGGCCGGCTTTTTGTATTCGTGGATCGGCCTGGTGTCAGGCTGCCTGATTACGTTTCTGTCCTTCCGCTGGGCGGCGGGGACGCCATATATGCAGCGGTGGGCTAATAAGCCAAAGGTTCGGAAGCTGATGAACTGGGCGCAAAAGAACGGATTTAATTTCGTGTTTCTTCTCAGCATTCTGCCTGTTGGGCCGTTCGTGCTGGTGAATATGGCGGCGGGGCTGACTCGAATGCAGATAACGTCCTTTGCAGTGGCAGTTGCGCTTGGCAAGGCCGTTATGGTCTTTTGTGTTTCGTATATCGGAACGAATATGACCGATTTTATGGAGCAGCCGCTGAAGCTGGCGGGGGTTGTCCTCTTTATTGGCGCCTCCATCTGGATGAATCGTAGATTGCAGGCCTATTTTGCAGCATCTGCACCTCTTGCCCCGGATACCGAGATCGAGATTTAATCTTTATTTATCATTGTATAGCTCCTCTATTGCCTTGGCTTCAGCCTGCACCGCTTCGGCGAGCTCCTGCGGGCTGATGACCCTGGCTTCTCTGCCGCACCCAAGCAGCAGTTCGCGGGCTGATTCCAGCGTGTCGAACTGGATTTCCGCGGTGATCCAGCCTTCCATCTGTTCCTGTAATGAGAAAGTTTGAATTACTTTGACATAGCGGTTCCTGCTCAAGCGGGTCAACCGCTGTTTAGTGATGCATATACGGGCGGGAAAGGAGGGAAGACTGGCCTTAAACTCGGCGGTGGAGCGTTCCCAGTATTGGGCCAATGAAAAGTTCTCCGGCCGCTCAAAGCCCTCTTCCAATCGTTGCACATCGAGAATACGGGAGATGCGGAAGCTCCGCATGGTATCGTCATTGGCGGCTTGTTCTTGTCCATCCATTGCAACGAGATACCACACACTCCCCTTGGCGACCAGGCCAATCGGCTGGACAATTCGTTCATTGACGCTTCCGTCGGTCTTTCTATAGCTCATTTCGATTTTTCGCTGTGTCCAAATGGCCTCTTGAAGCAGGCTTAAATAGGGAAAACGCTCCTCTTGCGTGTGCCAGGGAGCTCCATCGATATGGATCCGCTCCTGCAGGGTATCTATATATTGCTTTAAAGGAGCGGGAGAAGAAGCCACAATTTTCTGATAGGCCGCTTCCTGATGTGTCTTCAGGATGCCAAGGTCATGAAGCAGCTTGCTCTGACTATTGACCAGTAAGGCGAGGAGCTCTTCTTTGCCCAGCCCGGTCAAGGTTGTCCGGTAAGACTCCGTGAGCCGCCAGCCCCCCAGAGGTCCTCGCTCGGCATAGATGGGAATACCTGCAGCGCTTAAGGCATCCATATCCCGGGTGATCGTTCTTTCCGACACCTCCAGCTTGGCTGCCAGGGCGCGGGTGGTCAATTTTCCGCCATTCTGGAGAAGCAGCATAATACTTAGCAGACGGTCAGCACGCATGTCTATATCCCCTTTCGAGCATCTCACTTGCATTTTATCATTCTTTATAAGACATAGGATGTCTTATTTACAGGATAAACTGAGGATCAGGAACAATAATTTTATTTGCTGAGGAGGAACAGGATTTGGAGCAACCGTTAAAGGGAAAAGTGGCTGTTGTTGCAGGAGCAACCCGAGGGGCAGGCAGGGCCATCGCTATTGAGCTTGGCGCAGCCGGAGCCACCGTATACTGCACTGGGCGGAGCGTTCGTGGAAGTGCTTCGGATTTAAATCGGAGCGAGACGATTGAGGATACGGCAGAAATGGTTACGGCGCGGGGAGGTACGGGGATTGCTGTTCGAACAGATCATACTTTGGAAACGGAAGTAGAGGCACTGTTTGAGCGTGTGAATCAGGAGCAAGAAGGCAGGTTGGACGTACTGGTGAACGACATTTGGGGCGGTGAACATCTGACGCATTGGGATACACCGTTCTGGGAACAACCGCTGCAGGACGGGCTGCTCATGCAGGAGCGGGCTGTCCATGCTCATCTGATCACCAGCTATTATGCCGCTCCGCTTATGATTAGAAGGCGTGAAGGTCTGCTAATCGAAATTACAGATGGATCGACTTACAACTACAGAGGGAATCTATATTATAGTCTGGCTAAAATATCTCCGATCCACCTTGCAAAGGCTATGGCAGAGGAATTAGGTCCCCATGGAGTAACGGCGCTCGCGGTCACGCCGGGTTTTCTCCGTTCAGAGCAGATGCTCGATCACTTCGGAGTTACGGAGAACAACTGGCAGGAGGCTGCCAAGCAGGAGCCTCACTTTATTGCCTCCGAGACCCCTTTTCTCGTCGGCCGTGCCGTGGCGGCGCTTGCCGCAGACCCTTTGGTGCGGGAGAAGGCAGGAAGAGCATTGACCAGCTGGGATTTATCGGACGAATATGGATTTACCGATGTGGACGGTCAACGACCTCATTGGGGCAATTATGCCAAACGGCTTGGTCTGCCCCTTAACTAAGCCTAAAGCTGGGGTGTCCTGAAAGCAGTAGCAGATATGAGGGGCACCCTCTCCTCAAGGCTATGAAAACCAGTTAATGTTAGTCAATCCCAAGTAGTTGAAATAGGGCAACGATACTGTTGGGTGGAACACCTTGCAGACAGCATGCAAGCAGTGGAATCGATACATTTGCTCAGAGGGGAAGTGCTTGGTCAACGGACATTACGTCTCCTTAAAGGCTACTATGATGAATCCAGAAATGTAACGGACATTTTGGCTGCTTAGATAGGTGAGTTGCGTGAATTAGACCCATTTGAGCCTCCTAAATGCCGAAAATGTCCGTTACCCTCCAAAAATGTGCAAAAAATTCGGCTAGTGGTTCAAAATGTCCGTTAGCAGGTCCCAGTTTGGCAACAAGGGGTTATACCCCAAAACAAATAACCACCCGCCTAACGGGTGGTTATCATTTTGTGGCCTTATAGGACAGCCCCGCCTTCATGAACCGATTATCGGAAAGAGCTCTGTCCCTGATTGACATTCCGCTCGAAGGCGACGATCCAGTCCCCTTGAACAGCGGCGTACCCTTCATCCCCCTCCGCGACCAAGCCGTACAGATTTTTCACATCCAGGTATTCTTGACGGTGCCCGTTATCGAATTCCAGCGTGATGTAATAGTACGTACGCGACGAGGTGCTGTGCATCATGTTGTCATTGCCATGACTATGCGAGGTGTTCTTGACATCCATACGCTTCGAGACGATCCGGGCGTAATGGGTGTTTTTAGGCGACGAGGCATTTTTCGCATAGCGGACTCCGCTGCCTATCAGAGAAATAATGATGATGACAAATACAATCCCGATCAGCACAGGAACAAGTGTGAACATAAAATCAAAGCCTGCCCCCGGGCCAGAGCTGAACGAGCCAAAACCAGAATCCATTCCATGATCCCTCCCCTTATATGTACAGCATAGCTGACAGATCAAAAAAAAGGCTAAAAATGCAACCTGATCATTCTACGCAGGAAGGAAGAAAATGTTTCATCTACTCCTGGTCTGCACGTCGAATAAACTCCAATACGATATCCTGAGGATGATCCCCGAAATGGCTTCCGAACAGGTTCAGGCCGTGCTTGTTAACGGTGTCCTCCCTGACCTCGAAACGAACCGCGATCGGCTGATTAAAGGACAGCTGAAGCATATCAATTGTAGTATCCGCCGCAGTAAACCCGTTCACCAAGCTCCCGTCGTTCGTAATGCGCCATTCAGTCAGCATACCGTATTCCGTACCGCTCTTCCAGCGCTCCGGTGTCAGCTTGCCCTTGCGGTCGCCGAAGTCGGAAGGACAGGTCCAGGTTCCCGCATGGTGGCCATTAACCGTAAGGGAAATATCGGACGCCCACTCCATATTGCAGGCTGGAGCCTCAGAACACAGCTCGGCCCGAATGCGGATCTCATCCAGTGCTACACCGGGAGGAAGCGGGTTGGAGAAATAATATTCAATATATCCGGTACCGGCAAACCACAGCAGGGATGCGTCAATCCGCTCAGGCATATAGAATACGCGCGGATCATCCTGCGAACCGATCACAGCTCCGTCCTTCGCCGCCATTCCGCAGGACGGACTGACGGAGCAATGAGAATACATGCCGATCGGCATGTGGATGGCTTCAATAGCATGGAGGCCATCTCCCGGCTTGGCAGGAAGCTCAAGCTGGATCGAGCGGCAGGTAACGGAGCAGATTTTCTCTCTGTTGGCGCCCTGCGTGGACGTGACCAGTTCTGCCTGCTCCAGGGTCTGCACATTAATGGAAATGGTTGGCTGTGCCACTCCAAGTGCCTCCGCTAACTGGCTGACGCTCATCGATTTATCGCCAAGCGCCTCCAGAATCCGGACGCGCAGGTCCCCGGACAGCGCCTTGGCCACATCAAGAATACGTGAAGCTGGATAACGGATGATGTCTTGCACGGGTTCGTTCATTCATAAACCATCCTTTTCATAAATCTAACAATACTCTAATTCTACAATGAAGCGTTCTCATTGTAAAATCGCAATATATATTGTATTATCACAATATAAGTGCTAAACTAAGCACAAATATAAGCTGAGAGGTCGTGTATAGCGTGAGCACAACACTTCAAAACGCAGAAACTGAACTGATTCCCCGTCCTGAATTTCCTCATCCCCATTGGCAGCGAGAGAACTGGAATAATCTGAACGGAGCTTGGTCCTTCCGTTTTGATACAGATAATGAAGGAATTCAGCAAGAATGGAGCAAGAACGGCAGCATTCCTTTTGAAGACGAGATTAAGGTGCCTTTCTCCTGGGCAAGTCCGTTGTCGGGCATTGGCAAGGATGTAAAGGGAATTGGCTGGTACCGCCGCATAGTGTCATGGGCTCCTGCCGAGTCGGGCAGCCGGATCTTCCTGCGCTTCGGCGCTGTGGATTACTTATGCCATGTATGGGTGAATGGAGAACATGTTGGCTCGCATCAAGGCGGATACGGTTCCTTCGAATTTGAGATTACCAGTCAGTGGCTGCTGGAAGGCGAGAATCTCATCGTGATCAGAACAGAAGACCAGGATCATAACTATCAGGCCCGCGGGAAGCAGGGTTATGGTGAGGTCCGGGGGATTTGGCAGACGGTATGGCTTGAGGCACGGCCTGCTCAATATCTCGGACAATCCAAGTTCAGAACTTCTATAGATGGAAAAGTAGAGCTTGAGGCAGTAATCCATGCAGATCAAGCGGGGCAAGCCGAGCTTAGCCTTGACTTTGCCGATGGAGAGGTCCGGCATCAGATTGTAGTCGAGTTGAAGTCAGGAGATAACCGGATCTCGACGACATTCGAAGTCAAGCATCCGAGATTGTGGACCCCGGAGACACCGGAGCTGTATGAAGGGAAGCTTCGTCTGCGCAGCACATCCGGCTGTGACGAGGTCAGCACGTACTTTGGCATCCGGGAGATTGGCACCGCACGCTTCGGGGACCGCGGTTATCGCTGGATTACCTTGAATGGCAAACCGGTCTACCTGAACGGTACACTCGATCAGTCCTACCATCAGACAGGCTTCTTTACGTATCCTACGGATGAGGAAATGCATGATGAAATTTACCAGATGAAGCGTCTGGGTCTTAACTTTGTCCGGATCCACATTAAGCCGGAGGAGCCTCGCAAGCTCTATTGGGCGGATAAGCTCGGGATTCTGGTGATGGAGGATATGCCTTGCTTCTGGGGCAATCCGGATGAACAGGCACGCAAGGCTTATGAGAGCGAAGCGCTGGAGATTATCGACCGGGATTACAATCATCCTTCGATTTTCTCATGGGTTATGTTCAATGAAACCTGGGGTCTGAAGACCGATCCTGCGACCATGGATGTAACAGGCGGCGCGGAGCAGCAGAGCAGCTACCTTCCGGAGACGCAGGCGTGGGTGCGGGAACAATATCTTTGGGCGAAAAAGCTCGATCCGACGCGCCTTGTGGAGGACAATTCGCCGTGCAATTATGACCATGTCGAAAGTGATCTGAATACCTGGCATTTCTATATTAACGGGTATGAGCAGGTCCGTGCGCACCTGGACGAGGTGGATGCCAAGACTTATCCAGGCTCCACGTTCAACTACATCGGCGGACATGTTCAATCCGATGCGCCGCTTATGAACAGTGAGTGCGGCAATGTCTGGGGGATCGTCGGCGGTGGCGGCGACAGCGATCTGGCTTGGCATTACCGCTACATGATGAATGAGTTCAGAAAGCATGATAAGTTATGCGGCTTTGTGTTCACGGAATTCCGGGATGTAACGAATGAATTTAATGGCTATTATCGTTTGGATGGAACGGGAAAGGATTTCGGGTACGGTGATCTGGTGCCAGGGATGACAATTTCGGATCTGCACTCGCCGGACTTTATCGTACTGGACGCTCCGCCTAGCCAGACACTGGATGCAGAAGCTGTGGCAGAGGTTCCGTTGCTGGGTTCCAGCTACTCGGATCAGCATCATGGTCAGCAAATGCAGGTGCAGTGGGAGCTTCGCTATGACCGTTTCGGCGCTACTATGGTTGAGAGCAGCGGAAGCATTTCAGTGGATTGGAACGGATATGGTGTCTCCGACCTTGGTGTACTAGAGGTCAAGATGCCGAAGCATGACGCAGTCGCTGTATTGGCTGTAACACTGGCTGACGCTGCAGGCCATCCGGTTATGCGCAACTTTATTGCCTTTGATGTTCGCGGCAACGATACGAATGGCGTGGTTGCTGTCGCACCTGGCGCTTATTCAGAGCATAGCTTCCAGCATGAGTGGTCCTCGCTGCAAGGAGCTAAGCATAGCGGAGCGGGCAAGGGAAGCTTTGTGTATGAGATTCAATTACCGGATGCGGAGACGAAGCCGCTAATTAACCAGCTTGAGATTCTGCTTGAAGCAGGCGCTAAACGAGTGCTTGCCCGTAACGTAGAAGGCTCAAAATCGACGGATATGGGAATCGGAGCAATGCATGGAGCAGACGCGCAAGTGGAGTATAACACCAATACGTACTATATGACTGATGAAAGCAAGCATCCGTCCCGTCTGAATATCCTGATTGACGGCATTCAGGTCGGCTCCTTCGAGTTGCCGGATGATCCGGCTGACGCCAGAGGCGTTCTGTCCTGGCACTATCAGCCTGTGGCGAACAAGCTCGATGATGCTGGTTCCTACGGCTACCTCTGCAAGCTGGAAGTTCCGGTCCAGCTGCTCATGGAGCTCAATCGCAGCAGATCGTTCTGTCTGGAGCTTCAGGCTGAAGAAGGCGGCGTCACGCTTTATGGAAGAAACAGCGGGCGTTATCCGTTGGATATTACCGTGAGATACAGCTGATTTTATATTAATTAAAATGATCACTTTGTGAGCAATTTACTTGGCCGACTTCTGTCGGCCTTTTTGTCATTTCCTTTCGAAAACGCTACCAAAATGACGTTTTCATCTCTTTACTATTCCAAATTTTGTGCTATGATTGTTTTGTTACAATAAAAAAGGATATAAACCAAATATTTAAGTATTTTTTTTGTTTATAATGAAAAGTAGGTGAATAATTATGCTCGACCTTACCATAAACGACCCCGACAGGTTAGTGAAAGTAGCCCATGCGTTAAGCACGCATACCAGAATCGGTATTATCAAGCTTCTTCTGGAATATCCGAATCTGAACATTCTGGAGATCGCCGAGAAGCTGGATATTCCGGTCTCAACAGCGGCAAACAATGTAAAAGTGCTGGAGGAAGCGGAGCTGATTGTTACCGAGCTTCAGCCTGCAACAAGAGGGGCTATGAAGGTATGCAGCAGAAACTTCGATGATGTGCGCATGGTTCTCAATCCAAGCGCCTATGAACAGCACCCGGGCAAGGTTCAGGAAGTAGAAATGCCGATCGGGCATTTCAGCAATTTCGATATCATTCCCACCTGTGGAATGGCCAACACACTCGGCATGGTCTTCCCGGAGGATGACCCGGTCAGCTTCTATCACCCGGACAGCAGGACGGCTGAATTGATTTGGTTCCGGAAGGGCTGGATTGAATATCGATTTCCTCAGAAGATTCCCGCTGGAGCACGGGTTCGCTCGTTGGAGTTCTCCCTCGAATTATGCTCTGAAGCGCCGAACTATAACAACGATTGGCCGTCAGAGATCACGGTGTGGGTCAATGATGTTGAAATCGGCTCATGGATTAGCCCTGGTGACTTCGGAGATCATCGCGGCAAGCTGAATCCTTCCTGGTGGTTTGACGGGAGCACGCAGCACGGTTTGCTGAAGACTTGGGCTACAGATCATACTCGGAGCACCGTCGATAAAGAGAAATGCTCGGACACGACTCTTCTGGATTTGAGCCTGGAACAGAAGCCATTTATCACATTTAAGATCGGCGTCAAGCCCGACGCCAAGCATCAAGGCGGCCTGAACCTGTTCGGCAAATCATTCGGCGATTATGCGCAGGCGATCATTATGAGATTGGAATACGATTGAGGATCAGACCTTATTGAAATGGCAGGCCCTGGGAAACAATGATGGATCATTGCTCCCAGGGTTATTTTTTTGTATTAAAACAAAATAAATATAAGAAAGCGTTGACATAAAATCATTCTCCCTTTAGAATTTTGTATATAAACAAAATAATTGAAACAAAACAAAGGAGTAGGAATGGATGACAACGGAGATGTATATCAAAGACTATCCGCGGCCTCAATTCGTTAGACCATCCTGGACTAATTTAAATGGTGCGTGGAGCTTCGGGTTCGATGATGATAACAGAGGAGAGAGCGAGCGTTGGTATGAACAATTTGGCGGGGATTTGACCATCCAGGTTCCTTTCACATACGAGACCAAGGCCAGTGGAATTGGAAGAGAAGAGCATCATCCTGCAGTATGGTATCACCGCTCTCTGGAGCTTGCGAAGGAATACGAAGGAAAGAGAGTGATCCTGCATTTTCAAGCGGTAGACTACATCGCCAAGGTATGGGTAAACGGGCAATACGTCGGTCATCATGAGGGCGGCTACGCAGCGTTTTCCTTTGATATCACTCCATACATTCATCTGGAGGGTGAGAACAGTCTGACAGTAAAAGTGGAGGATAGTATGGATGCCACACAGCCTCGGGGAAAGCAGCGTTGGGTCGAGCACAACTTCGAGTGCTTCTATGTTCAAACGACCGGAATCTGGCAGTCCGTCTGGCTGGAGGCTGTTCATCCGGCTCATCTTGATTCGGTGAAGATGACCCCTGACCTTGATTCGCGTTCCGTTCGTTTCGAATATCAGGTGAACGGGGATCTGACGGCTAACAATATCCGGGTAGAAACGATCATTCGCATGAAAGGTCAACAGGTGAAGAAGGCAAGCTTGGTGATAGACCGGCCTTGGCTACAACTTGATGTCGATCTCGTTCACGAGGCGAACGGGCCTTGGAAATCCTGGTATTGGAGCCCGGCCCATCCTAACTTATATGATGTGCAATTTATTCTGTATCAGGGTGAAGAGGTAATCGACCATGTGTATTCCTATTTCGGAATGCGGAAAATCTCGATTGAAAAGGGTCAGGTTCTATTGAACAATGTCCCGCTCTACCAGCGCTTGATTCTGGATCAGGGATATTGGTCCGAGAGCCATCTTACACCTCCATCCGAAGATGCGATCATCCAGGATATCGACCTTACGCTTCAGTTGGGTTATAACGGCGTCCGCAAGCATATGAAGGTTGAGGATGCCCGGTTCCTGTACTGGTGCGATGTTAAGGGGCTGCTGGTGTGGTCCGAAATGGCAGCGACCTTTGAATTTAATGATAATGCGGTGCAAAAGTTTGCGAACCAGTGGATGGAGGTTGTCCGTCAGCAATATAATCATCCGAGCATTATTACATGGGTCCCATTCAATGAATCCTGGGGAGTCATGCATACCTTCAAGGATAAGCGCCAGCAGAAATTTACCGAATCTGTCTATCATTTGACCAAGGCATTTGATCCTAATCGCCCGGTCATTTCCAATGACGGATGGGAGCATACCATCTCGGACATTCTGACGCTGCATGACTATGTAGAGACCGGAGAAGGATTGCTGAAGCGATTTGAGGACAAGGATGCCATTGTCAACAATGACAGATCCTTTAATCATTTCAAATATGCATTTGCCGACGGTTATTCTTATCAAGGCCAACCGATTATCATCAGTGAATTCGGAGGCATTGCTTTCCAATCCGATACGGGCTGGGGATACGGGAAGCAGGAAGCATCCGAAGAAGCCTTTATCTCCCGTTTCCGGGGATTGCATGAGGCGATCAAGAAGACCGATTACATTGCAGGCTACTGCTATACACAGATTACGGATGTACAGCAAGAGATCAACGGCCTGTTAACGGAAGAACGCAAACCGAAGGTGCCGATTGAGGTCATTCGAGAGATCAATCTATCTTGAGATCAGTAAAGGAGGCAACAATGATGGATCAGCGTAAATTTCAAAACCCGATCCTTCCTGACGGGGCAGACCCATGGATGGTGAAGGACAGGGATGGCAGCTATTATTTGACCGTAACCTTGGGGAACCGAATTGCAC
Source organism: Paenibacillus apis (assembly GCF_018333295.1). Lineage (NCBI taxonomy): Bacteria > Bacillati > Bacillota > Bacilli > Caryophanales > Paenibacillaceae > Paenibacillus > Paenibacillus apis. The sequence goes on along the minus strand of NZ_BORS01000010.1, from coordinate 99,310 downwards.
TCTGGAAAAGCAACAGCATGACCGGATTGGCCGAAGCAGAGCCGGTAACGGTCTGGACGCCGGAGCCGTCCGGACCTTATTCTCATAACCTGTGGGCGCCGGAGCTTCACAATATCGACGGCCGCTGGTATATCTACTATACGGCTAATGACGGCGGAGGAGATGATACGCGCAGAGTCTGTGTCCTTGAGCTTGAGGGACAGGATCCACTGAAGGACGAGTGGGTATTCAAGGGAACTGTCAATACAGCATATCCGGGGCTTGACGGAACGGTGATTAGTCATCAAGGAGAGCTTTATTTCTTTTATTCGGGGTATGGACACTTTCCGGATTATGGCTCCGCAATCTATGCAGCCAAAATGGAGAATCCCTGGACCCTGAGCGGAACAAATGCATTGATTTCTGCACCTACGGAGCCTTGGGAGAAGCAAGGCGGAATGGCGATCAATGAAGGTCCTGTCTTTTTACGTCGTAATGGAAGGATATTCCTCATCTTTTCTGCAAGCGCCACCTGGTCTGACGATTACTGTCTGGGAATGACGAGTATTGCTGAAGGCAGCGATTTGCTGGATCCGTTAGCTTGGGAGAAGCATCCGGGCCCTGTATTTGTTAAAAATCCTGATGAGGGTGTCTATGCACCGGGACATAACAGCTTTACGGGTTCTCCGGATGATCGTGAAGATTGGATCGTTTACCATGCCTATTCCTATTCCGAATCCGAGATGAAACGTTCGGATGGCTCCAGACGCAGCACGCGTATGCAGAAGATCAGCTGGAATGAGGATGGCAGCCCCGATTTTGGCGCTCCTGCAGGATTGGAGCAAAATCTCGATCTCCCTTCAGGAGAATAGTTACAAAAGAATTGGAAGGGATGTAATTTTGTCATAGAACAAACCAAATATTAATTAAATAATCGCAATGAAAGCGTTGACATGGAGAAAGCTATGACTTATACTTTTAATAAAGATACAAAATAATTGTATTAAAACACATAATTAGTTTGTATCTAATAATTACAAACGGAAAAGGGGACATGGCTCTTGCAGGGCAGTATCAACTAGCTGTTGGATCTTGTGAGAAGAAAAAAGGAGGATGAAGATGAAGAAATTCACGAAACGTATGGTTAGCCTGACAGTAATTTCGGTGTTGTTGATGACAACGATTACTGCTTGCGGCGGAAGCGCTGATAACAATGCTTCGAAGGACAATGCTAGTAACAACTCTACAAATGTTACAGAGACGAACAAAGGCAATGAGACGACCTTTACAGACATCAGTGCCGATATCCGCGGCAATGCGAACCCTAGCGCGGAGCAAATCGAGCAGGTGAACTCAACGCTGAATGACACTTATCTGGGCGACATTTTCGATACAGTTATTCCGAGTGATTATTCCAATTACCCCTATAAAGGGGATGTAACGCTGGATGTATGGCTGCCAGCTAACAGCGATATTCCGGATCAAAATGCACATGGCGTTCAGAAGATGGTGGAGAAGATGACCGGAATCAAGGTAAACTTCATTACACCGCCGCTTGGACAAGAGGCTGACTCCTTTACTTTGATGATCTCCTCCGGCGATCTGCCTGATATCATCATCGATCCGGGCCGTTATCCGGGTGGTCTGGAAGCGGGCGTGAATGATGGCGCTTACCTGGATTTGACAGATCTGATGGAGAAGAATGCTCCGAACTACACAGCTTGGAGAAACTCTGACGATATGCGGAGAAAAACGACTGTAACGGACAGTGGGAGACTGCTAGGCTTCCACGGTATCGCTCCTTATTCGGAGTGGATGTGGTTCGGATTGCTGATCAAGCAGGAAGCGCTTGACAAGACAGGCATGGAAGTTCCGAATACGATCGACGAATGGTATGCCTTCCTCAAGAAATGTCAGGAAGTGGGCTATAAACATCCATTGAACTATGGCTCCAACTATGGTCAGATTTTCACCGGTATTCTTAATGGCGCCTATGGCGTATGGGACTGGACCTTCCTTGATGAGAATGGCAAGGTACAATGGGGCCCGGCACAACCGAAGGCCAAGGAATATCTGGCTACGATGCAAAAGTGGAACAAAGAAGGTCTGTTAAATCCTGACTGGGCGACAGCCGATTTCAACCAAAGAATGGCAAGTGCCGTTTCAAGCGATACTGCGGTTATGATGGATTCCCCGGACACGATGTGGAGCTATTGGAAGACACAGAACAATATTGATTTCGTTGGTGCCTTGAACCCGATTCTGAATCCTGGAGATCAATCGGCAACGACGTATAAAAACTTTATGAGAGTAGGAACATCAGCGGCGATTACTACACAGGCCAAAGATGTTGAAGCTGCAATGGCATGGCTTGACTTTGCCTTCTCGAAAAAGGGATGGGAAGTTTATAACTACGGCGAATACGGTACAGTGCATCTGATTGACGGAAATGGCAAGCCTTATTTCCCTGAAGACGGTTATATGTATAACGACCCTGATGGTCAGCCGATCTCGGTTGCGCTTAATAAATATCGTAGACATAGCTGGCCAAATATTCGCGACGAGCACAACTCTAACCCGAACATTGTGGCAAGAGGAAGCTATTCCGGTGACATTCGTCAATTTTGGACGGAAAAGATGGATAGCAGCCCGGCTATTCCTCCAATTACATTTACACAAGAAGAGGCCTCACGCGAAGCAGAACTGGGTAACCAGTTGTCTACGCTGCGCGGCGAATACTTCGCGAAGATTATCAAGGGAGAATTACCGGTTGAGAGCTATGATAAGTTCTTGACTGAAGCGAAGAAGATGGGGCTGGATGAGTTTCTTAGCCTCCACCAGGCAGCACTGGATCGTTACAACAACAGATAATACCAATTCAGCCTGAGATTTATGCATAGGACAATGACGAGGGGGATTCAGCGGCAGCTAATCGTCCCCTCGTCATCCTTGTATTCTGACTCGGGATAAGAAAAGTAGGTGATAGGGTAATGGAGATTACACCAAGCAACAATAACATTGACAAAATCGTCCCTGCTCGAAAGTCCAAAAACCTTAAGTATACCCTTCAAAAGGACTTCAAGAAGAACTGGTTTGCCTATCTGTTGGTTTTACCGGTTGTAGCCTGGTACCTCATTTTCTGCTATGGACCAATGTGGGGCGTTATGATCGCCTTTAAGGATTTCAAGCCATTGCTCGGCTTTGCCGAGAGTGATTGGGTGGGATTGAAGCATTTTGTCGATTTCTTTACCGGACCTTATTTCTGGCGGGTCGTTAAGAATACCTTGCTCTTGAACGTATGGGGCATTGTCTTCGGATTTACTGCACCAATTATTCTGGCACTCATGCTGAATGAAATACGTGACGGCAAGTTTAAAAAGACGGTTCAGACTATTACGTACATGCCTCACTTTATCTCCCTTGTCGTTGTAGCCGGTATTATTCATATTTTCACTGCCGATGAAGGGGTTATCACGCAAATTCTTCAATTGATCACAGGTAAAGAGTATACCTCATTGCTCGGGTATTCCTCTTTCTTTAGACCCATCTATACCTTCTCGGGAATCTGGCAAAGTATAGGCTGGAATAGTATTATCTATCTCGCTGCGATGAGCACCATCGATCCTGCACTTTACGAGGCTGCTGACATTGATGGTGTAGGGCGGATTAAGAAAATGTGGTATATTACCCTGCCGCAGATTGCTCCGACTATTGTCATTCTCTTTATCTTCGCGATCGGAGGACTCATGGCCTCTGGACATGAGAAGATCATTCTCCTCTATAACCCTCTGACTTACGATACAGCCGATGTTATTGCATCTTACGTGTATCGTCGTGGTCTGAGGGAAGCAAGCTTGAGCTTCTCGACGGCTGTAGGATTATTCAGTGCGGTTATCAACTTCGGACTTCTGTGGATTACCAACAAGGTTGCGAAGCGCACCTCAGAAGTTAGTCTTTGGTAGAAAGGAGTATGGCTATGTCGCAATTACAACAGGTTCGATTCAAGAAAAGCAAACTGAAGCCGGCCACCTTCGGAGACCGCGTGTTCGATGTCACGAATATCATCTTGCTGATTGCCTTGACGATCGCTTGCTTATATCCGTTGTTGCATATTTTGTTCGCTTCCGTAAGTGATCCGGTGCAGTTAGTGGCTCACAAAGGTGCGCTGATCAAGCCGTTAGGCTTCACGCTAGATGGATATAAGCTGGTCTTTAAGGATAGCAGCTTGCTTATCGGCTATAGAAATACAATCGTGTATGTGGGCCTGGGAACGCTCGTCAACATGGTGATGACGATCATGGGGGCATACGTGCTTTCCCGCCGTGATCTGTATTTCAAGAACTTCATTATGATCTTGATTACCATCACAATGTTTTTCGGCGGCGGCTTGATCCCGTGGTTCCTCATGATGAAGGACATCGGCCTTTACAACAATCTGTGGTCCATGATTTTGCCAACAGCGTTAAGTACGTGGAATATCATCATTATGAGAACAAGCTTCCAGGCTCTGCCGCTGGAGCTGGAAGAAGCGGCAACCATTGACGGAGCGAGTCAGGCGAACATTCTGATCCGAGTGATCTTGCCGCTCTCAAAGGCAACGCTGGCCGTTATCTTCTTGTACTATCTCGTAGGGAACTGGAACTCCTGGTTTAATGCGATGGTGCTGTTGAAGGACCGCAGCCTGTTCCCGCTGCAATTGCTCATGAAGGAAATTCTCGTTGCCAACGATGCAACAGCAACAACGATCGGCAGTGCCGGGGGTGTTGTGATCGATAGTGCGGAGAGCTCTACGGCCTTCCGTGAGCTGGTGAAATATTGTGCCATTGTCGTATCTACCTTGCCGATTCTGATGGTATATCCGTTCCTGCAGAAGTATTTTGTCAAGGGCGTATATGTCGGATCCATCAAAGGCTAATCTTGCTTCCTTATACTATCTATAATTCCCCCTTGTTTATATGCCCCCTCCTAAGTATTGGCGGGGGCTGTTTTTACACTGTCGGCCATAGAGCTTCCCAACGATAAGATATATAAAGATTAATAAAGGAGCACACATATGAAGTTATCGAATGCGAATTTTCCCCCGACGCAGCCTCGTCCCGAGCATCCCGCGCCCCATTGGGAACGGTCCGAGTGGCTTAACCTGAACGGTTCATGGCAGTTCGAGATGGATCATGGAAAGAGCGGAAAAGAACGGGGATATTTCAAAAAGGATCATCATCTTGCAGGAGAAATCACAGTGCCTTTCTGCCCCGAGAGCAAGCTGTCAGGTGTGGAGTATAAGGATTTTATGGCTGCTGTCTGGTATAGAAGAGGCTTTACAGTCCCTGAAGCCTGGACGGGCGGCAGAGTCCTTCTGCACTTCGGTGCAGTGGATTACGAGACAGAGGTTTGGATGAATGGCGTATCGGTGGGGACAAATCGCGGTGGCTATTCCTCCTTCAGCTTCGATATTACAGAGCAGCTTGCAGCCGGTGAGAATATCGTTACCGTTCTGGCCGAGGATGACGTCCGTTCTGGTCGTCAGCCGCGGGGGAAGCAGAGCGAAAGATTTTATTCCCACGGCTGCGACTATACACGAACCACTGGAATCTGGCAGACCGTCTGGTTGGAATTTGTGCCGGAGACCTATTTGTCTAATATGAAGCTAGTGGCTGACCCGGACAATGCCTGTGCTCATCTGGAGCTGGAGATCAAGGGCGGGAGCGCAGGGGCTGTAGTTACCGCGGCAGCTTCCTTTGAAGGAAAGGCTGTTGGCGAGGTCTCTGCAGCGGTTACGGGAACCTATGCCTTCCTGACGCTTCCTCTTTCGGAGGTTCATTTATGGGAGGTTGGCAACGGCCGCCTGTACAACCTTGAGCTGACCCTTCGTCATGATGGAGGATCAGAAGACAGAGTGAGTGCTTATTTCGGACTTCGGACGATAACGATTGATGGTATGGCCGTCCGCATTAACGGCAAATCGGTATTCCAGCGTCTGGTTCTGGACCAGGGCTTCTATCCGGACGGAATTTACACGGCTCCAAGTGATGATGACTTGCGGAAGGATATTGAGCTCTCGCTGGAGATGGGCTTTAATGGAGCCAGACTTCATGAGAAAATGTTTGAGCCGCGGTTCCTGTATTGGGCGGACCGGATGGGCTATCTCGTGTGGGGAGAACATGCCAACTGGGGTCTCGATATTACGACACCGGCGGGCCTCTCCTCTTTCCTGCCGGAATGGCTTGAAGGCATGCGGCGTGATTTCAACCATCCCGCATTGATTGGCTGGTGCCCGTTCAATGAAACATGGGATCGTAACGGTACGAAACAGGATAACGATGTATTGAAAATTGTATATGAAGTATCGAAGCAGATGGACCCGACCCGTCCGGTTATTGATACCAGCGGCAATTTCCACGTAGTAACAGATATTTTCGATATCCATGATTATGATCAAAATCCGGAAACCTTCAAGGCCAGATATGAACCGATGAAGCGGGACGGAGAGGTGTTCGTGACGTTTTCCGATCGACAGAAGTATAAAGGCCAGCCTTACTTCGTCAGCGAATACGGGGGCATTTGGTGGAACCCGGATCAAAAGGATGAGAAATCGTGGGGATACGGAGACCGGCCGAAATCCGAAGAGGAGTTCATCGAGCGCTATCGCGGCTTAACCGACACCTTGCTTGACCATCCGAAGATGTTTGGCTTCTGCTACACCCAGCTGTATGATGTCGAGCAGGAAGTGAACGGCCTGTACACCTATGCTCGCAAGGCGAAGTTCGACCCGGAAGTTATTCGCCAAATTAACTCACGAAAAGCAGCGATTGAGGATTAAACCGGAAAGGAGCGAGGCAGGGCATGAGAAGGCTTATCATCAGAAAAGCACTGCTGCCGGCGGTCTGCCTGTTTTTATTGATCCCGATCGGCTGCGGGAAGGTGGAGAAGATGGAAAACACGAATCTTTTTTTCAATATGATCATGCAGGATGGGGCTGACCCTTGGGTATATAAACATACGGACGGATTTTATTACTTCACGAAGACAACGGGAGATAACGTCACAGTCTGGAAATCCCCGAACTTGACTACGCTCGATACCGGTGCCAAAAAGGTAATCCCAACGGGCGGACACGGCATCTGGGCGCCTGAGCTGCATTATATCCGTGGGGCTTGGTACATTTATTACGCTATGGACGACGGGGACAACGTGAACCACCGGATGTATGTTATGGAGAACACCTCGGAGGACCCGACCCAGGGCTTCTGGAAGCAGAAGGGTCAGATTACAGACGAGACGAACCGCTGGGCAATTGACGGCACCGTGCTTCAGGTGGAGGATGAGCTTTATTTTATATGGTCCGGTTGGGAGGAAGACATTAATATCCGGCAAATTCTATACATTGCGCATATGAGCGATCCCTGGACGATCGATTCGGAACGGGTGGAAATTGCCAGACCGGTTCTGAGCTGGGAGACGAATCATTCCCCGAATGTCAACGAGGGACCGCAGGTGATTATTCGCAACGGAGTCATTAATCTTGTGTATTCGGCAAGCGGAAGCTGGACGAATGACTACTGCCTGGGGTTAATAACCGCAGAGGCGGGCAGCAACCTGCTTGATCCGGCCTCCTGGACGAAGCGGGATGAGCCGATCTTCAAGTCGGCTAACGGCATCCATGGACCGGGGCATCACTCCTTTACAACATCTCCTGACGGGTCGGAGGACTGGATCGTCTACCATACCGCTAAATATGACGGTGCCGGGTGGAACCGCGAGGTTCGGGCGCAGACCTTCACCTGGAATGAGGATAACACCCCTCATTTGGGCGAGCCTGTTAACCCGAATCAGCCGATCTCCCTGCCGGCAGGCGAACCTGCAAGAGTCCGCTTTGAAGCCGAGAAGGGGACCTTCGGCGGCGGAGCAGCTGCCTTGGAGAGCAGCACTGGCTCCGGGGGCGAGAAAGCAGGTCATTTCAGTGAGGAAGACAGCTATGTGGAGTTCAGTGTGAAAGTTGATCAAGAGGGTGAATATGCGCTACTGGCCAGAACAGCTAATGGCGCAATGGATGGAAAGACCTCTCACTTCTTGCTGAGCGTGAATGAAGGCAGGGCAAATGAGCTGTATGTTGTTCACAAAGCGTGGGAAAATTGGGGACTATCTACAGCAAAGGTACAATTGCAGGCCGGCGACAACCTGATTCGATTTGCAAAAGGAACTGGAGAAGCAGAGCTTGATTTCTTCGATTTGAGACCGTTGTTCTTCTCTGGGACAACCAAGTAGGAAGCGAAGGCCCGAAAGGGCCTTCTTCACTAACAGCAGTAACTGTTACAATAGGCATGAAGGGAGGATGAAGATGAAATCTGCAAGAAAAGGAACAGCATTAATCCAGGAGGTGCGCAGCACCGAGGTTCCGTACGGCACCTTGGCGATCTGGTTCCTGGGTCAGGAGAGTGTGATCATTAAGGGAGATGGGATTACGGTATACATCGATCCTTATGTCTCCGACTTCTTGGACCGGAACGGTCCTGTCCGCTCCTACCCGGCTCCGATCATTCCCGAGGACATCACCGGGGCTGACCTGTGCCTGATCACCCATGAGCATGATGATCATATGGATGAGGGGACGTTGACGGTATTCCATGCCCAGAATAAGGAGGCTCCGATTATAGCGCCTGCGTGCTGCCGGCAAGAATTGCTTCGGATGGGTGTAGAAGGCACCAGTATCCTGACGGCGGATGCTAGGGAAGCAAGGGAGCTGTTCTCCAAGCTGCGCCTGACTGTCATTCCGGCAGCACACGAAGAGCTTGAGCAGGATGAGAATGGATATGAACGCAGCGTTGGTTATGTGCTGGAGTTGAATGGAGTAACACTCTATCATGCCGGCGACACCGTGATCTATCCCGGACTGGCGGAGCGGCTTGCCGAGATTGCTCCCGACGTGGCGTTGCTGCCGATTAACGGGCGCGATTATTTCCGCAGAGAAAAAGGAATCATCGGCAATATGAACTACCGTGAGGCCGCAGAATTAGCGGTTCGAATCGGCGCGGAGACCGTGATTCCGCTGCATTATGATGTTTTTGCCGGAAACAGCGAGAAGCCGGGTTATTTTGTTGATTATTTGTACGAGCACTATCCCGAGCAGAAATGCCATGTGATGGCGCGCGGCGAACGTTTTGTTTACGTGTCTGCCCGTGCATTCGTGTAAGAACACTTTACACGTTGCCCCCAGTGCATAATCATTAGTTCAACTTATATAGAATCGAAGAAGATAAAGGAGAGGTGCATATGTGTGCATTGGAATTGAAGGCTTACGAGGGACAGTATCAAGGTGAGATAGCCATTTGGCTGAAGGCGGGAAACTACGAGGCCGCCCTGCTGCCCGAAATCGGCGGGAACCTGATCGCATTCCGTGATATCGAGCGGGGACTTAAATTGCTGCATGAACCGACTGCCGAGGAGATGGAATCGTTCAAGGCCAGACCGATGGTTCATGGCATTCCGGTACTGTTCCCTCCCAATCGCTATGAGGACGGCAAATTCCCATGGAACGGGAAGGTTCATCAGTTTCCGGTAAATGAGAGTGCAACCGGCAACCATCTGCACGGCTTTCTGTATAACATTCCTTGGCAGGTAGAGGATTACGGAACTACAGGAACGGAAAGCTACGTATCGGTAACCATTTCCGTGGATGAACGGCATGAATCCTATCAATACTTTCCCTACAAATACAAGATCCGGCTCCGTTACAGTCTGGGAGAGCAGGGGCTTTCACAGCAAGTCCTGGTGCTGAATACCGGAGAGGAGGCGATGCCTTGCCTGCTCGCTTTCCATACCTCGGTCAATGCGCCGTTCGCGGAGGGAAGCGCGGCTAAGGATTATCGTCTGAAGCTGACGATCGGGGACCGTTGGGAGCTGAATGAACGGATGCTGCCAACGGGCAAATTCCAGCCGCTTACGGAGCAGGAACAGCTGATGAAGGGCGAAGGCGTCTATCCATTCTTCGAAAGCATGGATAATCATTATACGGCTGCGGCACAGAACGGAAGAAGCCGGATGGAGCTCACCGACCAGAGCCGCGGGCTGACACTGGTCTATGATGCAGGCACCTCGTACAAGCAATGGATGATCTGGAACAACGGGGCCCGTGAAGGCTTCTTCTGTCCGGAGCCGCAGATCAATCTGGTGAATGCTCCGAACACGGGCCTGGCAGCAGATGAGATCGGCTTGTTCGGGCTTGAGCCCGGCGAGATCTGGGAGGAGAGCAGCCGACTCTATCTCCGTAAATAGCTAAATTAGGATACAACATTTCCTCTAATGATGAAGGCAAGGCTCGCTAAGGATTATATGCAGGCTTTATCTTGATCAGGGAGGGTTCTGATTGTATCAGGCCAGGCAGGGCTGCTTCAGAATATCGCCACGCACCTTCATTAAATCGAGGTCCTTGAGCGAACACTCCCTTTGGGGCGAGTCCAGGGAAATGCGCTGGGTAATGGTATGGGATTTTGCCGAGAGGATCACAATTTCGTTGCCCAGCAGCAAGGCCTCGTCAATATCATGCGTTAAGAATAACCGTTCCATGTATCATAAGCTGGACATCGTCTCTCACAAATCGCTGCGGGATCGAATCTTGCATTACCTCAGTCTGCAAGCCAGGAAGAGCAATGCTCTAGCCTTTGACATTCCATTCTCCGGCAGCGATCTGGCGGATTACCTGAACGTGGACCGCAGCGCGTTATCCCGGGAATTGCAGCGTATGGCGGAGGATGGACTAATTCGTTTTACCAAAAATCACTTTGAATTGCTGGATACGGATGGGGGTCTTGCTATACTCGATTTCTAGAAGAAGCTTAGAGAAGGAGCTATTATCGAAGTTTAAGGCACGCAAATTGTCAGGCGAACCGCTTTATGTTAGAGTAGAACTATCTTAAGCGAACGGAGGGTTCCTCGTGATTAATATTAAATTCCGTTTTTCCACTTTGCGCGGCTAATTGAATAGTGCTCAAAGGCTCTGCACCTGTGCAGGGCAAACGGGATTGGTATGCTATGACGAAGGGACTCATCTTTTGAATAGAATATGCCGACTAAAGGAGAAACCGCCGGGAGCGCGCATTATTTGCCGCGGACCATGGCCTTCTCACCTTTAGTTTCGTTTGTTCCGACACAGGCTGCTGCCTGTGTTTTTTGTTATGCAGGGCACATTCCCGCGCGATTGAACATGACCGTAATGGTTAAACCTATTCATGAACGCTAGGGAGGAATATGATATGGAACAATTAAAACAAAATGCCGTTTTGGTCGGCGTGAACCTGAATCATCAGAAGGATTTTGAATACTCCATGGAGGAGCTTGCTAATCTGGCTGAAGCCTGTGACATTGAGGTCGTGGCGACGCTCGCCCAGAACCTGCTCAAGATTAACTCATCCCACTATATCGGCACCGGGAAAATAGAAGAGGTTCGAGCACTCCTGGAAGCCAATGACGGGAATCTCGTTATTTTTAACGATGAGTTGTCTCCTTCACAGATTCGAAATCTGGAGGCCGATCTGGACTGCAAAATTATTGACCGAACCGTGCTCATTCTCGACATTTTCGATCAGCGGGCGCGGACACGCGAGGCGCAGCTTCAGGTAGAGGTTGCCCATCTGAAGTATATGCTGCCGCGCCTCGTCGGGATGCGGGAATCACTTGGCCGTCAAGGCGGCGGTGTAGGCACCAAAAACCGCGGCGCCGGAGAGACAAAGCTGGAGCTGGACCGCCGGCGGATCGAAGAGAAGATTACAGCGTTAAGCCGGGAGCTGGAGACGCTGACACTGCATCGGCAGACGCAACGGAAGCAGCGCAAGAAGAACGACTTTCCTGTGGTCTCTTTGGTCGGTTACACCAATGCAGGCAAATCCACGATAATGAATGCGATGCTGGAGCGGTTTAATCCGGAGCAGGAGAAGCAGGTCCTGGAGAAGGATATGCTGTTCGCTACGCTGGAGACCTCGGTCCGCAGTATTCCGCTTGAGGATAACAAGACTTTTCTGCTCACCGATACGGTCGGCTTTGTCAGCAAGCTGCCCCATCATCTGATCAAGGCGTTCCGGTCTACCCTGGAGGAAGTGGCGGAGGCGGATTTGCTGATCCATGTCGTGGATTACGCCAACCCGGAGTATGAGCGTATGATCGATATTACGAACAGGACACTGGAGGACATCGGCATCAAGGATATCCCCGTTATCTATGCCTATAACAAAGCAGACCTGACCGAGCAGGCGATCCCCGAAACGCTGGACAATCGGATCTACCTCTCGGCCAAACGCCGGATCGGCATTGATGAGCTGGCGGGCTTGATCTCCCGGCAAGTCTTCAAGGATTACATCCGTTGCGACATGCTGATTCCTTATGATCAAGGCGCTGTCGTCTCTTATCTGAATGAGCATGCGAATATTCTGGATACGAGCTATGAAGAGGAAGGCACGCGGCTTGCCCTGGAATGCAGACAGAGTGATTATGGCAAATACGAGCATTATGTCGTGGAGCCAATTGAGATTGAAGCGTAACATCTGCTAACAACAGACAGGGCCAGCCCAGTGCCTCCGAAGTGGAGGAACGGGCTGGCCCTGTTATTAATGGGAGGGAGCGTCCGCCGCCAGGATAGGCAGCTTCACGATGAATGCCGCACCATCACCCGGCGTGCTGTCGACCTCGATCTGTCCGCCATGGACCTCAACAATCGATTGAGTGATCGCAAGCCCCAGGCCTGCCCCGCCCTGACGGTTGCGGACCCGGGAGACCTCGCTTCTGTAGAAGCGTTCGAACACATGGGGGAGATGCTCCGGTGTAATCCCCGGACCGTTGTCCTTCACCCGGAGTTCGGCCCAGTTGCCTGCAAGGACAGACAGGGAAATATGAATGGTTCCCAGCCCGGGGTCTGTGTGCTGTACCGCATTGTGGAACAGATTCAGAATCACCTGCTTGATTCCGTCGCGATCCGTCATAGCCCGGATATGCGGAGCCAGAGAGAAGATGACCTTCCGTTCTCCGGCCAGCATCCGCAGCTGCGGCTCCATCTCTTCAATCAATGTATCCAGCGAAGTCTCGGATCTGCTGACAGCAGGAGTTCGGTCCAGCTTCGCAAGGATCAGCAAATCCTCGACCAGCTTCTTCATCCGCTTGGCTTCGCCAAGCATGCTTCCAAGCGCCGCATTCAGCTGTTCCGGTTTCTCGGCAGCACCGCGCAGCAGCACCTCAAGGAAGCCGTGAATCGAAGTGAGCGGTGTCCGCAGCTCATGGGAGGCATCCGCAATAAACCGCTGCATATGCTCCCTGGCCTCCCGCTCATTTTCAAAGGAAGCCTCCAGCCGCTCCAGCATCCCGTTGAACGATTCCGCTAACCGGTCGATCTCGCTCTGCCCGAGAGAGGTATCAAAGCGGCGGTCCAGCTTGCCGGCATCCAGCTCTTCAACCGTCTTCACCATCTGATTCAGCGGAGTCAAGGTTTTGCGTAGAATCGACAGATAGAGCATCAGCCCGGCACCGAGCGCGATGAGAGACAGACTGATGAAGATGGTCAGCTGCCGCCAGGCAATAGCCTTCAACGGCGCTGTAGAGATACCCATCTGAATCAACAGATCCCAGCCTCGCGGCCCGTCGGCAGGACGGAACACAAGAAGCTGCTCAGTTCCATTTTGATCATGCGCGATTTGATAAGCCCGTATATTTCGGGTGTCCCATTCCTTCCGGATCTTGCTGTATTGTTCCGATGTCAGCTGCGGGGCGGGAAGCCCGGATTCGTTGAAGGAGGGGTTAATCAGTTCGTTCTCTGCATTGATCAATGCAATCGAGGTGTCCGGCAGAAATAAGAACGGCCTCCGCTCCCCGGCCTCGGACGTATCGTAAGGAGGCGATGCAGAGGGCGGCACAAGCGCCGTACCTGGCTCATTCTTGAACCGGTTCCGGAAAATCCAGCTGTTCTCTCCCAAGAGCTCCTTCGGAAGGCCGCGGATCTGCGATTGCAATGTCTCAGCCTGGTTACTGTACAGGAAATTTTTCATGACAATAAATTGCACGGTACCGATAAGCAGAAGCAGGACAGCAAGAATAATGAGTGATCTGGATAGTAACTGGGTTCGTAAAGAAGCGGGGGAAAAGCTGTCCCGAAGCCTTCCGGACCACCGACGGATGCCGGGCTTCATGGAAGGTCTACGCGGTACCCCGCGCCTCTGAGTGTCCGGATCAACCGATGCTCCCTATCGTTCAGCTTCTCGCGCAAGGAACGGATGTAGACCTCAACAATATTTTCCTCGCCGCCAAAATCATATCCCCAGACCTGCTCCAGAATTTTGCTCTTGCTGAGAACAATGCCGTGATTGATGACAAGATATTTCAAAAGCTCATACTCTGTTGGGGACAGTTCGAGCACGGCCTCGTTATACTGAATCTCCTTCCGCCGGTCATCGAGCTTAAAGGGCCCGAAGCTGACTTCTCCGAACAAGGCGGGGAACTGATTGCGAAGGCGCGCTCCGATTCGGGCCAACAGCTCCTCAAAGCTGAACGGCTTCACTACATAATCATCCGCACCGGTCGTAAGGCCCTTTACCCGATCCTCCACCTCGTCTTTGGCGGTTAGCATAATGATCGCAACATTGTGGAGCGTCTTCTTCAGGAGCCGGCAGACCTCCCAGCCGTCCATCCCGGGCATCATCACATCAAGGATAACGACATGAGGCTGGTATTCAACAGCCAGATTCACCGCAGTCATGCCATCGGAGGCAGTCCGAATGTCAAAGCCTTCATTCACAAGTCCGAGCTCAAGAAACTGGGTAATATGCGCCTCGTCATCGACGAGCATTATTTTGACACCCTTGATGTTTTTCATGTTACTAGCCTCCAGTGCAGCGCAAACTATAATTACTTTTAGAGGTCGTTCAAAAAGCCATCTTTTGATCACGAAGAATTTCAAGGGAGTGATTCGACATCGAATCTTGCGTTCACCCTCGAAGTCCGAGCGGATGCTTACGAGGTATGCTTCCTTTGGAAGCATTTCGCTCATGTAGGTTTTGCCTACACTCCGTTCCTCCTTCTTCAGGTTCTCGCAACCTTCTCGGTGCTGAAAACCTGACTTTTTGAACTCGTACTTCTATTGTGCCCGATATCGCTGAACATCCGCTGAATGCCGCCTGAGCAGGAACTGAAACTCTTATCGAGGTTGTTCAGAAGGTCATCTTTTGAACACGCACTCATAGCCGAACTCCTGCGGCAGCACGGATTACTTAGATGGTACATGGTTTATCCGGTGCTGTAAATTCATTTCGCTCAGGGGACAGGTCTTGATTGTAAATCTGGTTGTGAGCTATACTTTTCTAAGCGAAATCATAAAGGAGAGTAATCGAATGGAAAAAGTATTGATTTTCGGACACAAGAACCCGGACACGGATACCATCTGTTCTGCTATTGCCTACGCGGACCTGAAAAAGAAGCTCGGCTGGGATGCTGAAGCTGTGGCTCTCGGCGCACCGAACGGCGAGACTCAATTTGCGCTGGACAAGTTCGGCTTCCAGGCGCCGCGCGTTATTGAATCGGCTTCAGATGAAGTGAAGAAGGTGATTCTGGTCGACCATAACGAACGTCAGCAAAGCGTCTCCGATATTGAGAAGCTTACCGTAGTCGAGGTTATCGACCATCATCGTATCGCGAATTTCGAGACCAGCGGACCTCTGTACTATC
Organism: Paenibacillus apis; assembly: GCF_018333295.1. Taxonomy (NCBI): domain Bacteria; kingdom Bacillati; phylum Bacillota; class Bacilli; order Caryophanales; family Paenibacillaceae; genus Paenibacillus; species Paenibacillus apis. The sequence continues at coordinate 83,638 of NZ_BORS01000010.1, read as the reverse complement.
GTGCCGAGCCCGTAGGCTGCACCGCGACGATTCTGAACAAGCTGTACAAGGAAAACGGAATTTCCGTTCCTGCGAATATTGCCGGACTGATGCTATCTGCGATTATCTCCGATTCCCTGCTGTTCAAATCCCCAACCTGCACCGAGCAGGATGTAGCTGCTGCCCGCGAGCTTGCTGAAATCGCAGGGGTAAATGCGGAGGAATACGGACTGGATATGCTGAAGGCAGGTGCCGATCTCAGCGATAAGACGATCGAGCAGCTCATTTCGCTGGATGCGAAGGAATTTGATATGGGCGGCTCCAAAGTGGAGATCGCGCAGGTTAATGCGGTAGACGTTCAAGATGTTCTCTCGCGCCAGGCCGAGCTTGAGGCGGCTTTGAATGCAATCGTGGACCGCAAGGGACTGGATTTGTTCCTGTTCGTTGTGACAGACATTCTGAACAATGATTCTGTAGGGCTTGCACTTGGAAAAGCAGCTGATGCTGTTGAGGCAGCCTATCAGGTGAAGCTGGAGAACAACACCGCCGTGCTGAAGGGCGTTGTATCCCGCAAATCTCAAATCGTTCCTGTTCTTACCGATATTTTCAATCAACGTTGATCGGTATAAGTTGGTTCAACTCATATAAAAGAGTCAGCAATAAGAGTCCTGCAACTCCCATGCAAAGGCATGGGGTTGTCAGGACTCTTTCTTGTTGCGGTAAACACCGTCTCCCATACGGTCATTATTCGCTCAGAGCGAAAACGGTTAGTGGTGCGGAAATCGGGTCTTTGTCTGACTGCAATCCACATGAACATGATGTCTCGTCCACCTCCGGGGTAAGCTGCGTCAAAGATGGCGTCGTCGAGACGATTGCAAGCAGTGTTTACTACGCGGACGAGGTGGTTTGCGTGGATGTCTTCTTCTAAATCCATTGTGATGCTTGCTTCTCCTAATCAGACACCTATTTGTGAGCAACCGGTTCTCTGATTAGCCATCTGTTGCTCGCTGCCGGATACTTTAAACTCCTAACGGACATTTTAGATCCTTAGCAGACTTGTTCTTATGATTCGAAGGGGTAACGGACATTTCGGGCGCTTAGGACGCTCAAACGACTCTGGTTCACTCGATTCTACTCTCTTAGCAGCCAAAATGTCCGTTACAATTCTGGCTCATCCAAAGACGGACCGTAAGGAGACATAATGTCCGTTATACCAAGTGTTTACTTCCTTAGACCAAATGTACCGCATTACTTATATTGGGAAACAGAGTTGATCCCTGCTATATCGAATGTTCGAATGTACAAAGAACCGTCTTCTTTTGGTTTAGGGTTGGGTGGTACCTCCATTTTCCAGAGAGCGGTTTCTTTATGTTTGACGAAATGAAAGAGGGCGCCCCTCAGTTCATCTTATGATCACTTCTGGGACACCCTTGACAAGGTATTAGCTGGTTTCTGATTAGAGAGCCTAGTGTATCTGAGGAGCCGCTGCTCCGTGCGAAGAATCCACTGTTGCTGCAGGCTTGTATTTGAAGATTGGAATGAGAATAATCGCTCCAACCAGCATCACAATCCCGGCCATAGAATAAATGCCGACCAGCGGAAAGAGCTTTTTCATTACGCCGGCCAGAGACATCATAATGACCATCATGCCCATGAACATCGGGCTAAGCACGCCGTTTACCCGGCCTACATAGCTTTGCTCGGTGGACTGCAGAATCAGCGTATTGATTCCGATCTGAATGCATGGGAAGGTCAAGCCGTTTAGAAACTGCAGAAACAAGGTTAATGATATGCTATTGGACCATCCCATTCCTATAATACATATCGCGCTGACCGCCGTGCCGAAGGCCAGGAGAATTTGCGGGCGAATCTTGCGGGAGAGCGTCATGATCACGCCGCCGCCTATTAACATCGCTACGCCGTTCACCATAAGGAGATATTGCAGGAACTCCTTGTCTTGACCAAGACGCTCTGTTACCAGGAAGAGTCCGAGCGTCTGAATGGTGCCGATCGCAAAGCCTGCGATCGCAAAGGCTACTCCGAGCACCTTCAGAATCGGACTTTGCCAAACATAGCGGAAGCCGTCACGCAGCTCCTGAAGGATACTGGAGCCTTTCTTTTCTTTTGACGCGTTATGCTCCTCTTCATCTGCAGGCAGCCGGAACAAGACCAGAGCGGACAGAAGAAAAGCAACGCCCATTACCCCGATGGACAAATGAATGCCGAATTGATGGTAAGCGAATATGCCCAACGAAGGTCCCATCACCATAAAGATAGCAATCAAAGACTGGAACAGCGCCATCCCTTGTTGTACTTTATCAGGATGAACATGCTGCTTGAACAGCTTCATGACCGAGGGCTGTGAGAACTGGGACAGAATGGCGGACACAAAGGTTGCCAGATAGACGCTTTCCCAGGAGCCGTACAGAAGCGTGAGAAGCACTGCAAAGACCGAAACGGCGGATAAGAAATCGCACCAGATCATCGTTCGCTTGGGCCTCCAGCGGTCAGCAAATGCGCCGCCGATGAAGGAGAAGACAAAGATTGGCGCAAATTCGACCACCGAGATCAGGGATATCGCGAGCGGATCACTGTTGGTCTGGTCAGTAACAAACATCAGAATTGCAAAATTACGCACCCAAATCCCGATTTGAAGAAAGATATTCGAGATCAGAATCGTCTGATAGAACTTGTTCTTGAACAAGCTTACCGGGGCGGATTGAACAGAAGCAGAATTAGCCATTATGCGTCACCTCAATATGAATTTATCTCTATACACGGTTTCTCCCAGAGTAATCATAGCTTGACGAAGTCACATTGAAAAGGGAAAAATGAGATATACATAAATTTTACTTTTAAGCTGTTGAATTATAATGATTTAAGAGATAGAACCATTACATCCATTTAACCTAGGGCGGAGGCAGAATATGGACAACAAGCGGGAATATGCGATTGGTGAAGACTTGAGCCGGATGGTTCTGAAGCATATGGAGGATTTGGTGTATTGCTGCGACCTGCAAGGGATCGGAGTCTATTGCTCGCCGTCTTTAGAGAAGAAGCTTGGATATGCGCCGGACGAAATCATCGGTGTCCCGTTCTCGCAATGGGGCTTGCTGGAAGAGACGCGCAGCTGGCAGGACATCGTGCGGAATGGGCGCGGAGAATTACAGCTTACCCTGAAGCACAAGAACGGGGCATACCTGCCCTACGATTTTCACTTCTCGATTGCTGAGGAAGCAGATAACGGGCCCTTGTTCATTGCGGTTGGACGCGAGGTCTCTCTCTCCGGAAGTGAAATTGATATCCTGAAAGAGACGATGGGCATGGCGCGGATCGGAAGCTGGGAATGGAGTCTGCCTGACGACAGGGTGATTTGGCTTGGGGATGTGTTCCGGATGCTCCGGTTCGATCAAGCTAACAATACGGTTACGTCGAAGGAGGTCTTAAGCAAGTTCTCGCCCCGTGAACGGGAAAGATTTCTCCAATCACTTGGCGAGGCTCTTGAAAGCGGGGTCTTCGACTTTGAATTCAGGCATACTATTCCGGAGACAGAGATGGAGTATTTGCATTTACGGGGAACCGTAAGCTATGACAACAGCGGAACCCCGGTAAGAATGAGCGGGACCGTGCAGGATATTACCGACCGCAAACGCGTGGAGCGCAAGCTTCAGGAGACGGTAGAGAGGTATAATTCCCTGAAAAAATACAATCATGACGCGGTGTTCTCACTGGATCTGCGGGGCCATGTGATCAATGCTAACGCCATGGCCGAGAAACTGACGGGCTACGAGATTTCGAAAATGACCGGACAGCGCTTTTCAATGTTCATCGGCGAAAGCAAGCTGCGGGATATTTTATCTGCAGCGAAGTCGAATTTCTCCACGCCGGCAATCGACAAGAGCATTAACAGTATCCGTCAGAAGGATGGACAGGAGGCAGAGGTGCTGGCGACGGTTGCGCCGATCATTATCGGCGGCGAAAACGTCGGATTCTATATTATTGCGAAGGATATCCGGGAACAGAAGCAGCTGTTAATCGCCAAGGAGGCAGCCGAGCGAACAAACCGGGCCAAGAGTGAATTTCTTGCGATGATGAGTCATGAGATTCGGACACCGATGAACGGCATCATCGGAATGACCGATCTGATGATCGAGATGAACGAATTATCGGAAACCCAGAAGGAGTATCTGGAGATTATCCGCAAGAGCGGCGATACCCTGCTGGCCATCATTAATGATATTCTTGATTTCGCAAAAATCGAGGCCGGCAAAAGCGAGCTTCATGAAAGCACATTTGATCTCCGTCTGGCTGTATCCGAGACATTGGATATTCTGAAGGTTCGGGCTAACGAAAAAGGGCTTGCGCTTTCTTTTAACGCCGATCCGGCAATTCCTGGGCTCGTCATCGGAGACGCGGACAGGCTCAAGCAGATTTTAATGAATCTGATCGGAAATGCCTTGAAGTTTACTTACTCCGGTGGAATTACGGTTGAAGTCTCCTGTCTGAGCCAGGCCGCACAGCAGCTTCGTCTTTGCTTCGCCGTCAAAGATACCGGCATCGGGATTCCGGAGGAGAAGGTGGCCTTGCTCTTTAAGCCGTTCTCGCAGCTGGATCAATTCATGACACGGCGGTTTGAAGGTACGGGATTAGGACTTGCGATTACGAAGAAGCTGGTAGAGATGATGGAAGGGAAAATATGGGTTGAGCAGCATCAGGGGCCGGGGGTGACCTTTAAATTCGAGGTGACGCTTGGCGCTGTCTATCCGCAGGAGGATGAAGATCCGGGTATGGAGCAGTATCAGGGAGCGAGGAAGCTGCACATACTGATCGCTGAAGATAACGAAGTGAATCAGATTGTGCTCCAGAAGATGCTAGAGCAGCAAGGGCATACGACCAAGACAGTGGCGAATGGATACGAGGTTATTCAAGCGGTGGCATATGAAGCCTTTGATATTATTTTCATGGATGTGCATATGCCTGAAATGAATGGCCTTGATGCTGCCAGAGTATTGAAAGAGACCCTGGCGCCTGGGGCTTGCCCCGTCATTATTGCGGTAACCGCTAATGCGTTGAATGAGGATCGGAACCTTTGTCTGCAGGCGGGGATGGATGATTATATTTGCAAGCCGTTAAAGAGCACCATCATCTCCGAGACACTTCAGAAATATATTTGATCAAAGAAGGCGGAATCGCTCCAATTGCTCCCAAAGCTGTTCCTGAATCAGAATTTCCCGCTGTTTGTGTCCAAGCAGATCGAAGTGGGGGAAGGGCGGACGGTGGTGAATGTAATCCGGGCTTAGGTCATGCCGCAGACACCAGTCCTCCAGGCGCACAAGATCATTGCACCCTACCTTGGTCACGGTTTTGATGCCAGGGAACCGCGGATCGAGCCAGTAGTGGGTCAAATAGGCGATCTCCCCTCGGGAGACCGCCTGTTTCCATTGATTAAGTTCTTGTCTGCTGATGCCAAAAGCCATAGCTATACCTCCGCTGAGCGTTCTAATTAAGCCATTATAACACAGCAACAGAGCTCAAGAGATGGGCCCGTCGCCTCCAGGGAAGATAGAACCTCGATTTCTCCACTGCGGGGCACAAGAAGAAATCCGGTTTATCGGCAGCAATAGGAAACGTACGTATTTTAATTCCGATTTCCTCCAACAATATAAATTCCAGTGCAATTATAGAAACCCAGAGAGTTAAGGACTGTATCAGGAAAATTTCGAGATCATTGGAGGAGTAAAGGGTGAAGGAAAAAGGAAGACAGGGGGATCAAGAGAAGGGCGGATTAGCCTGGTGGCAATTGGCTTTGCTGGGGGTTGCGTCAACCGTTGGCACCGGGTTCTTCCTCGGTTCGGCGATCGGGCTAAAGGCGGCAGGACCGGCTTATTTAGCAGGTCTGCTGCTCGCTTCCTTTGCTACCTATACCGTATTCGAATCTCTGGCCAAAATGACGGCCCAGCAGCCCGAGAAAGGATCCTTCCGGACTTATGCCAAGCAGGCGTTCGGACGCTGGGCCGGCTTCAGCAGCGGCTGGGTCTATTGGTTATCGGAAATTCTCATCATGGGAAGCCAGCTGACCGCAATATCCATGTTTGCCCGCTTCTGGTTGCCGAATCTGCCGCTTTGGATGTGCGCGACAGCCTTCGCGGTCCTGGCTCTGCTGATCATTTTTCTGGGCAACCGGGGATTTGATATGACCGAGAATATTCTGTCTGTCGCCAAGCTGGCGGCAACGGTAATGTTTATTATCATAGCCGCTGCGGCCTGGATGGGGTGGCTCCACGGGGAGCGGCCGAAGGGAGGGCTCGAGGCCTATCGCAACTGGCTGCCTGGGGGCTGGATCGGCGCTTGGTCCAGTCTCATTTTCGCCTTCTATGCCTTTGGCGGAATTGAGGTCATGGGCATGATGGCCTTCCGGATGAAGCAGCCCAAGGATGCGCCGAAGGCCGGCAAGGTCATGCTGCTGCTCCTGACGGTTCTGTACGGCTTGACCATCGGACTGGTGCTGTCCCTGATCGCACCGGATAAGCTGAACCCGAAGGAAAGTCCGCTGATCACGGCGCTGAGCCAATTTCATCTGCCCTTTATCCCCCATGTATTCAACGCGGTATTGATCATCGCGGGCTTCTCCACGATGGTTGCTTCCTTGTATGCGGTCGTGACCATGCTCGTCACCCTCTCGGAAGAACACGATGCGCCGGCGGTTTTTTCCAGAACCGCGATGAAAGACCGACCTATGTATGCTCTGGGCATGTCGGCCATCGGGCTCGCGGCTTCCATCGTATTATCCCTTCTCATTCCCGGCACGATCTACGAGACGATTACGATAGCTGCCGGGCTGCTGCTGCTCTATAATTGGGTTTTTATTTTGCTCTCCGCAGGCAGAGTTCTGAAAGAAGGGAGCACGGGGCGGATCAAGCGGATGACCGGTCTTGCCTTCATTATAATAGCTGTCTTCGGCACCATGGCAAGGGGGCCGGGAAGGCCGGGTTTCTGGGGGAGTCTCGGATTCTTGGCGCTAATCGCCCTCGTCGCCTGGTTCATGCAGCGCAAAGTATGGAGCAAGCAGCAGGCGGGCGGACAGAGCTGAGGCCAGCCTTATTGATGGCTATATCCTTTGCAGCAGCAGTTGCAGAGCCTCAAACAAAAAGTAAAGGCCGAATCCGATCAGGAACAACCCGGACAGCACGGAGACTCCCTTTAATAAGCGGTCGCTCACATATTTGCGGAAAATACTGGCGAATCCTGCCATGGTTAGATCCCAGATCAGCAGACCAAGAATAATCGAGAAGCTGTTCAGGATCAGATCCCCTAATCCGGACTGGGCCGCCGTCTGGGCAAGCACGGAGCCGTAAATGCCGAGCCAGAACAGAATGGACAGCGGGTTGCCCAGTGACATAAAGAAGCCGGACATGAAGGATTTCAGCAGCGGCTCCCGGCCCCGCATATCCGCCATTTGAAACTTTCCCGCATCCTTAAGGCTTTCTATGCCCGTATATATGAGCAGGAAGCCGCCGAACAGCCACAGGAAGGTCTGCATAAACGGAATATTCAAAAAATGAATTACACCAAAGAACACAAGCAGCATATAAATCACATCCGCTGCCATTGCGCCGAGTCCGACCAGCCATGCTGACATAAAGCCGCCCCGAATGCCCTTGGACAGCTGGGCGGCATTGACGGGACCGATCGGGGCTGACAACGACAGCCCGAGTACGATATAACCAAGCATCTGATTCAACAGCCGCACCTCCAACGTCATGAGTTACTTGTACATCCTATTCGACGGGAGAGGCTTGTATCACAAAAACAAAAATAGACAGGTGGGATAAATGGTTAAAGTTCGTTCCAGCGGGTAAATGGTAGCAAGAGGGAATTTAAAGATGCCAACGCAGAGATGAAGAAGCTTAGAAAGTGTGAAACAAATATAAAAAAGGAGCCTTTCGGCTCCTTCTCGGACTCAACGACACGCGGGCACGTGTGAGTTTATCCACGACGGGGTGGATGACGTAATGAATCAATTTATATTCATTCTACCCTGTCGATTTGAAAAAGTCAACCTTATTCTGGAGTTTCTACAATCCAAATGACCATTTAAGCCGGGTTTCCAGTCGGCTGATATCTTCTTCGTCGAGCGAACCTAAATGATCTTTAAGACGTATTTTACTTACCGATGTGGTTTCTTCCGTTTTGGCTGCCGAGTCAAACGCGAGGAAATCATATTTATTTTTGAACAGAAAATAATGGCTTTGAAATCGCGGAATCGGATTGCCCTCCTTTGTCAGGATAGGCTGCCCTGTTTTTGGAAAGGTACGGATTTTCAAGTTCTTTGTTAATGGAATGACCAGTACATTGCCCGATGTTGAATTCACGGTATTATTTGAAATAATCACGACAGGACGCTCTTCATTTTGTTCACACCCGATATTTTCCCCGAACTGGCAAAAGTGTACGGCTCCTCTTGCCATATTCCGTTTTGTCTGCGTCTTCTCATGCTCAATCCAATGATGCGCCATTTCCAGCTGAAGAGGCAGCCAATCATAGATTTGCTTTGTCTTCAGCTTTTTCGCATATTCCGTCCGCGAATTACGCTCTCTCTTCTCGGAAGAGGCCCTGAATGCCCCGCCATGCTCATGTTCCTTATTCATATCGATCTCCTCCTGGCTCGCCTGATTCAAAATCGACTTAGACGTATATATGTTGAATTACACGTATTTCTATGCTGTTAAAACAAGCAGGCCTTCTTTTTTTCTTATTCTCATCATTCTCATTCGAAGGTCCGGTTATGAGTTGACAAGCCAGGGGACTCATGATAATTTACACTTGAATTCGAGGTGATGAAGAGATGGCGAAGAAAAAGACACAGGGAACACGTCCTGCCCCGGCGGCGGACAAACCGGCAACACTGAAGGATCTGCTTGGGGAGACAACGATTGCGAAGCTGAAGGAGCAGGCTGCCGCTCTGCAGCAAGAAGAGGATCAGCGCAAGGAAGAGGCAAGGCTTAAAGCGGAGCAAGCGCGGAAAGCAGAACAGAAAAGGCTGGATAATGATTTCGAGCATCTGCTGAAAAACAGCAGCATGGATTGGAAAAAGTTCAAATAGAAAATATAAATTTTTAACTGAATTTCCTTGGGTGTGAACACCTTCAAAGAAGCCGGCGTATCGTGCGCCGGCTTTGACTTTTTACTATCGTCATGCTACGCTGATGCTGGTATTTTGAAGCTGAAAAAGAACGCTTGGAAATTCAGATGAAGGTGGAAGAAGGATTCATATCATGGGCAAATTTAACCGTGACTATATCATTTTAATGGACGATATTATTAGAGAAGGCGATCCGATTCTGCGAACCGTTACCGAGCCGGTCAGCATTCCTCCGACCGAGGAAGACCGCGAGGAGATGGCGGCTATGATGCAGTTTTTGAAGAACAGCCAGGATCCGGAGCTCTCTAAAAAATACAAATTACGCCCCGGTGTAGGCTTGTCCGCGAATCAGATCGGTCTGAACAAGCGGATGTTCGCCGCGCTGCTCAGTGATGATGAGGGCAATGACCGTGAAGTGGCCCTGTTCAATCCGAAAATCATCAGCCACTCGGCGGCGATGACTTATTTGCCGGAAAGCGAGGGCTGCTTGTCGGTGGATCGGGCGATTCAAGGCTTCGTGCCTCGTTACGAGAAGGTTCAGATCAAGGCCCATGATGCGGAAGGCAAGGAATTGAAGCTTCGCTTCAAGGGATATGATGCGATTGTGATGCAGCATGAGATGGACCATTTGAACGGAATCATGTTCTATGACCGGATTAACAAGGAGCATCCATTCAAGCTGCCGGATGGAGTACAGATTTCCAGCCTATATTAATAATGGAAAATATTTTTTTTGGAGGAATTGGAATGGACACGAAAGCAATTCTGGGTATGATCGATCATACGCTTCTGAAGGCGAATGCCGGCAAGCAGGAGATTCTCAAGCTGGTAGAGGAAGCGAAGGAGCACAATTTTGCATCTGTATGCGTCAATCCTTACTGGGTGAAGCTGGCGGCAGAGCAGCTGAAGGGCTCCGAGGTCAAGGTGTGTACGGTAATCGGTTTTCCGCTGGGCGCGTCCGCTCCTGAAGCGAAGGCCTTCGAGACCGCACAAGCGGTTGCCGATGGCGCGGGTGAGATCGATATGGTCATAAACATCGGGGCGCTGAAGGATGGAGACGATGAGGCGGTGCGTTCCGACATGGCAGGCGTTGTGAAGAGCGCGCAGGGCAAGCTGGTCAAGGTCATCCTCGAGACCTGCCTGCTGAACGAAGAAGAGATTGTTCGCGCTTGCCGTCTGGCAGTTGAGGCTGGCGTTGATTTTGTGAAGACGTCAACAGGGTTCTCTTCAGGCGGAGCAACGATTGAGGCTGTGGCTTTGATGGCGAAGACCGTTGGGCCTGAGTTCGGCGTCAAGGCTTCCGGAGGCGTGCGCAGTCTGGAGGATGCACAGGCTATGATCGAGGCGGGGGCTACCCGGCTTGGAACGAGCGCCGGTGTGGCGATTGCCCAAGGGCTTGCGAGCAAGGGCGATTATTAATTGAAGCTATTTTGGATGAAGCAGCGCTGTTCCCTCAGCTAATGAAGGGAAGGCGCTTTTTTCATGGAGTTGGGTAAAAGGCGGGGCGGGATGTGAAGCAGGTTATACCTGGTCTGGAAGCCAGAATGATATGATTGGAGGAATGAGATGAACCAGGAGGAAGAAGATGAAATATTGCATAGGTGAGTTTTCAACGATTCTGGGGATTACGAAGGATACGCTGAGGCTATATGAGAAGCATCAAATTGTGGAGCCGGCGAAGGATGATCATAATAGCTATCGTTATTATAATGATCTGGACGCCAGAAATTTGCTGATGAGCCGATGGTACCGCAGCATGGGAATTCCGCTCCCCGAGGTTGCTGAGCTTATGAAGCATGCCTCTGTCGAGCGGGTGAACCATGAAATAGCGAGGAGCCGGGAGCAATTAGAGGAAGAGATTCGCAGAAAGACGATGCTGCTTGATAAGATGAATCAGATAGAGCAGGAGATCGGCGCCTTGGATGCGGAGCTGTTCCAATGCAGGATCAAGCAGCGGCCGGGATGGTATAGACTGAAGCAGACGGTGAATAACCGGCTTCTAAAAAATGAGCGCATGAATCGGTTGGTCAATCAATGGATGGACTGTTTGCCGTTCGCCTTTTTCAGTTTCCGGATTGAAGAAGAGGAACTGCTCACAGACAGCTTGAAGAACTGGAAGCATAGCTGGGGCTTAACCTTGATGGAAGAGGATGTGCAGAAGCTCGGCATCGAGTTCGACGACCAGGTTGAATATATTCCCCCAACCAAGTGTCTGTCCGCAGTCATCGTAAAGTCCCAGTCCAGCCCGATTACGAAGGAGACGCTGGGGTTTATGTTTGAAGAATTGACGTCCCTGGGCTATCAGGTGACTGGCGATATCGTAGGAAGAATTATTATGAATGAGCAGGAAAGGGGCAAGAAGCGCTCCTATCTGGAGGTAAACATTTCAATTTAACAGCGTTTTGCACGCTTGACCTTCGTGTTGGACTAAGGTTTATACTCCGAATATAGGCTGCCGGGTGAATGAGTCAGTAAGGTTTAATCACATCGTATAAAGTGAAAAACTTCACATTGGTAGCCATCATACTATAGGATTTGGGGGAGAGAGTATGTTTATTCGGAACAGCAAAGGGTTCAGACCGGTTCTGGCACTTGGCCTGTGCCTCATCCTGCTCATCGGGCTATTGGCCGGATGTCAGGGGAACGGAAATGACGGAAATAAGGAAGCTGGATCAAACCAGCAGGAGACCGGCTTCAAGGCTGGAACCTACACGGGGGAAGCCGAGGGGAAGGAAGGAACCATCAAGGTTGAGGTTACGATGGACCAGGCTGATCAGATTAAGGATATTCAGATTGTCAGCCAATCAGAGACAGCGGGTCTTGGCGATTCGGCGATCGAGCAGATCAAAGAGCAAATTTTGACGCATCAGACTCTGACCATCGACGCAATCAGCGGGGCGAGTGAGACAAGTAACGCGATGCTGGCTGCCGTTGAAGCTGCGGTTAAGCAAGCAGGCGGAGATCTGGCAGCTTTGAAGGCAGGGACGGTAGCTAAGGCCGGAGAAGGCAAGGTCGAGCAGCTTGAAGCGGACGTTGTTGTCGTGGGCGCGGGTGCTTCGGGCGTTTCGGCAGCAGTGAGCGCAGCCGATAAGGGAGCCAAGGTAATTATTATTGAGAAAACAGCAGTCATCGGAGGGGCAAGTAACCTGTCGTGGGCAGGGAAGTTTTACAACTCCTCGGTGGCGCTTGAAAATGGTGTGAAGGTTGCGGTTGAGACAGAAATTGCCGACTGGATCGTTAATAATCACTGGAGAGTTGATGCGGCCGCAATTAGGCAGTATGTGACTAAATCCGGAGAAACCTATGATTGGCTGAACGAAAAAGGCTACAATACAACCTTTATTAATTTTGGCGGTGAACAGCTCCACATGCTTCCTGCCTATGAGACACGTGAAACCTTGCTTCGGGCTATGCTGGCCGAGTCGGTTGAGCAGCATGGAGGACAAGTCCTGACAGAGACAACAGCCAAGAAGCTAATGACAGGCACAGATGGTGCTGTTACTGGTGTAGTAGCAGAGAAGAAGGATGGAACCACACTGGAAATCTCGGCCAAGAGCGTGGTTATGGCGACAGGCGGTTATGCAGGGAACAAGGAAATGGTGAAGGAAAGCTTTGGCTTCGAAGGAATTAACGGGGGACTGGGTCAGAATATTGGCGAAGGCTTGCAAATGTCCTGGGAGGCTGGCGCGAAGGTGCCGGATAATTTCGGTGGACAAATGCTCCACCAGACCTTGGCAAGAGCAACCGGCAATCTGAAAAAGGAATTTACTTCTTATGAGGCCAGCTATCCGCTGATGACGGCTTATTTGCCGAATTTTATGAACGTTGGACCATCAGGTGCAAGATTCCGGGATGAGGCATCTACGCTGGAGGCAGTTGCGGCTGCCAATACAAGTGCTTTTAATGGAGCCTATCATCTGGTGATCGTATCGAAGTCCCAGCTGGATGCGCTGGCAGCGAAAGGGATGACAGGTGTAAATGCGCCTAAGCTTCCGGGCATGCCGCCGGAATTCTATGCTGATTTCGCGGAGCAGTTCACGTTGGAGAATCCATGGACGAATGCGGAGCAAGTATTTGACGCTATGGTGGCCAACGGCGACGGCTTTAAGGGAAATACCATTGAAGAGCTTGCAACTAACGCGGGTATGGATGTGGAGGTCTTCAAGGATGCGTTCAATAATTATGTGGAGTCAACGAAGAGCGGCGTAGACAGCGAGTTTGGCAAGGCGAAGGAATATCTAGAACCTATGGGCGATGAAGGCCCTTACTATGCAGTCGTTGCTGAAATTAATAACCTGGGCTCTGTAGGCGGGTTACTCGTGAATACGAAATTCCAGGTTCTTAATGATAGCCGGGTTCCTGTGAAGGGGCTGTATGCCGTAGGATTGGAATCCGAAGGCGTCCTCTTCAACGATACGTATGTAGGAAATGGCGTCGGACTTGGATATGCCTTTACTTCGGGACGACTCGGGGGCGAAAGCGCAGCGGCAGGCGCGCTGAATCAATAATTTATAGCACTGTAAGGCCGGAGCCGGCGGGAATCAGGGGATTCTCATCGGCTCCATTTTTTTATTTTTAATTCATACAAAAATTATCGGATTTACTATTTCCAAATTGAACATTCTGTGAGAGAATAGTGAAAACAACTTGACCGACGGGTCGATTACAGCCAAATTAAAAGGAGGATTACCCTATGTCCGAAGAACGTCAATTTGCCCCTGAAACCCTAGCTATTCATGCAGGGCAGGAGCCGGATCCCGTAACAAATTCACGAGCAGTTCCGTTGTATCAGACCACTTCCTACGTATTTAATGATACTGAGCATGCTGCCAATTTGTTTGGTCTGAAGGAGTTCGGCAACATTTATTCCAGGATCATGAACCCGACGAATGATGTCTTTGAGAAACGCATTGCAGCGCTTGAGGGCGGAGTCGGTGCTTTGGCAACAGCTTCCGGACAAGCGGCGATTACCTTCTCAATTCTGAATATAGCCGGGGCAGGGGATGAGATCGTATCCTCAGCTACCTTGTACGGCGGAACTTATAACCTGTTCGCGATTACTCTGGCGAAGCTGGGGATTACCGTGAAATTCGTGGATGCCTCGAATCCGGAAAATTTCCGTGCGGCAATAACCGATAAGACCAAGGCCGTATACGCAGAGACGATTGGAAACCCTAAGGGCGATGTGCTCGACATTGAAGCTGTAGCGGCGATTGCTCATGAGAACGGCCTTCCGCTGATCGTGGATAACACTTTCCCGAGCCCGTATCTGCTGCGGCCGATTGATTATGGGGCAGATATTGTCGTGCATTCCGCGACCAAGTTCATCGGAGGACACGGCACTTCGATTGGCGGTGTCATTGTCGACAGCGGCAAGTTCGACTGGACTGCGAATGATAAGTTCCCGGGACTGACTCAGCCCGATCCGAGCTATCATGGCGTTGTCTATACCGCAGCCGTTGGTCCGCTCGCCTACATTATTAAAGCGCGGGTTCAACTGCAGCGTGACCTGGGAGCCTCTTTGTCTCCATTCAATGCATGGCTGCTGATTCAAGGGCTGGAGACTCTCCATCTTCGCGTAGAGCGTCACAGCGAGAATGCGCTTAAGGTGGCCAAGTACCTGGAGCAGCATGAAGCGGTGGAATGGGTAAGCTATGCCGGCCTTCCGAGCCACCCTTCCTATGAATTGGCCCGGAAATACCTGCCTAAGGGTCAGGGAGCGATTCTTACCTTTGGCATTAAAGGCGGCCTGGAAGCAGGACGCAAGCTGATTGAAAGCGTGAAGCTGTTCTCCCATCTGGCCAATGTCGGCGACTCGAAGTCCCTGATCATTCACCCGGCAAGCACAACGCACCAGCAGCTGAGCGAAGCGGAGCAGGAGGCGGCTGGAGTCAATCCCGAGCTGATCCGCCTGTCTGTCGGGACAGAAGCCATTGACGATATTCTCTATGATTTGGAACAGGCGATCGCTGCCAGCCAAAGCTAATACAATTAAGAGGGTGTCCCGAAGTATAATTCCGTACAGCCTTAAAGTGCAAAGTTCAAAAAGTCGGCTTTTCAGCACCGAGAAGGTTGCGAGAACCCGAAGAAGGAGGAACGGAGTGTAGGCAGTACCTACATTAGCAAAATGCTTCCAAAGAAAGCATGCCTCGTAAGCATCCGCTCGGACTTCGAGGGTGAACGCAAGATTCGATGTTGAATCAACCACCTGAAACACTTCGTGATCAAAAGCTAACTTTCTAAACTACCTCTTAATAACAAAATAGAGTGATATTCATATAGAAACCAAGGAGCAAAGCGGCCTTCTCGCGCTTGATGCCTTGGTTTCTTGCGTTCCACTGCGACCTGCTTGATCAAAATTATGGGCGAGGGAAATCCACCCGACTTCCAAGCTTACTGGTTTTGGCAAGCCTCGAAGTTTTAGTGACATTCTGCATTAAAATCGCCGCATGAACGCCCACGCCAGAAATTTTAATGCCTTTTGGCACTTATTTCGCCGCATGAACGCCCACGCCAGAAATTTTAATGCCTTTCGGCACTTATTTCGCCGCATGAACGCCCACGCCAGAAATTTTAATGCCTTTCGGCACTTATTTCGCCGCATGAACCCCCATGTCAGGAATTTTAATGCCTTTCGGCACTTATTTCGCAACGCACGGCGTAATCTTACTTTTTTCATTTATTTCTATATTGATGGTTTACATTGCAGGGACTTAGGATTACAATAAAATTAAATTAAAAGTTTCCCGCACGCAATTTTATTGGATCAATACAAAAATGATTATCATTCTCAATAACATGCTGCTCCGGAGTTTCCGGGGCGGCATGTGCCATTTTTAGGGGGTTAACAATGGTATTCATTATCAATTAGCCAGAGGGAACAACGAGGAGGAGATTAGAATGGAAGCAAAAGCATATCTAAAGCCGAAGGAAGCAGCGGCAAAAACTTCAGGAAATCCTGATCCCGGGGGCAAGCATCGGAGATCGTTCACCCGGCTGCTGCGTCATCGGGAAATGATGATGGCGCTGGGCAGCGGAGTTATGATGCTGATCGGATGGATAGCGGGGCAGTGGGCTCTCCCGGGATGGTTCTCAACCGGCATGTACATTGCTGCTTATGGGCTGGGCGGATTTACGAAAGCGCGAGACGGTGTCGCGACATTGCTGCGCGAGAAGGACTTGGACGTGAATCTGCTGATGATTGCCGCTGCCGCCGGAGCAGCCGCGATCGGTTATTGGAATGAAGGAGCGATGTTGATCTTTATCTTTGCCCTAAGCGGTGCCTTGGAGTCTTATGCCAGCGAACAGAGTAAAAAAGACATCTCGGCGCTTGCGGCGCTTCGCCCAGAGGTGGCTGTAAAAATCGAGGATGGAGTAAGGAGAGAGGTAAGGGTCGAGGAATTGGAGGTTGGAGATCTGTTGCTGATCAGACCCGATGAAGTGATTCCCGCAGACGGTGTGATTCAAAACGGGGATTCCTATGTCAACCAGGCCTCTATTACCGGCGAGTCCGTTCCCGTCCGCAAGGGAAGAGGGGATGAGGTCTATGCCGGAACGCTCAATGAGGATGGCGCGCTTTATGTCACCGTCGGGTCACCGGCCGAAGGGACGCTTTTTGCCAAAATCATCAGGCTGGTTGAACAAGCGGAAAAGGAAACCCCAAAGACGCAGCAGTTTATTAAGCGGCTTGAAGGAACTTATGCTAAAACCGTACTTGCGGTTACAGCAGCTCTGCTGCTGTTGTCACCAGTATTATTGGGATGGCCCTGGGAGCAGAGCTTCTATAAATCCATGGTGTTCCTGGTGGTAGCTTCGCCATGTGCTCTGGTCTCCTCCGTGATGCCGGTCATGCTGTCGGCCATGTCCAGAAGCGCGCGCCGGGGCGTGCTGTTCAAGGCGGCTGCCTCAATGGATCGGCTGGCAGGGATCAAGGTGGCCGCTTTTGATAAGACGGGGACGCTGACCTTGGGCAATCCGGTTGTCACGGAGATGATCACCTTGGAGGGATGGGAGCAGAGCGAGGTGTTAGCTGCTGCCGCTGCGATAGAGCAATGGTCAAGACATCCGCTGGCCCGCGCCGTTCTTGCGGAGGCCAAGAAGGAGAATTTGGAGCTGCCGGCGGCGGAAGATATCCAGTCCCTTCCGGGGCGGGGGATTCAGGCCAGAATTGGCGGAAGAACATGGATCATCGAAAAAGCAAATGAGCAGGATTTGCTGTTCCCGGATCAGCTGAGGGGAGTAATCCAGGGTCTGACGGAGCAAGGAAATACGGTATCCACTATTAGCTGTAATGGGAGCTATGCAGCTATTCTTGGAATCCGGGATGAAATCAGGCCGGAAGCAAGGGAAGCCATTTCGAGGCTGCATCGGTTAGGGATCAAGACAATCATGCTGACCGGGGATCGGAAAGTAACGGCGGACTTCATCGCGGCTGCAGCAGGAATCGATGAGGTGTATGGTGATCTGCTTCCCGAGGAGAAACTGGAGCGGGTCAAAGAGCTGGGACAGCGGATCGGCCAGGTGGCGATGGTCGGTGACGGCGTTAATGATGCTCCTGCACTGGCGACGGCTTCGGTCGGAATCGCAATGGGTGAGGGAGGCAGCGGTGCTGCACTTGATGTTGCAGATATCGTGCTTATGAACGGCAAGCTCGACAAGCTTGCGGATACGATGGAGCTGGCAGCAAGAGCCCGCAGCGTCGTTATGCAGAACCTGATTTTTGCGGGAGCCGTGATTCTGCTGCTTGTTACCAGTAACTTCATTCAGGATATTCCGCTCCCGCTCGGCGTCATCGGACATGAAGGGAGTACCATCCTTGTGATCTTGAACGGATTACGCTTGCTGCGGTAACTGGGGGGTATAACCGCAGTTCATCATTCCTTCATGCAAACTTCACCGAACCTTACAGCCGGAATTGTTGACACTACAGAAGACAGTCCACATAATTAATCTTATAATGAAAGCTTAAAAAGTCAGCTTTTCAGCTAATTTTATTCTATTCATGGGTATATGAGCGTATTTCGCTTCTGAGGAGGAATTTATCATGTATAAATCCATTATTATCGGGACCGGGCCTGCGGGTCTGACTGCCGCCATCTATCTGGCACGTGCCAATATGAATCCACTGGTGATTGAAGGACCGCAGCCTGGCGGGCAGCTTACAACCACTACAGAGGTTGAGAATTTTCCGGGATTCCCGGACGGAATTATGGGTCCGGAGTTAATGGACAATATGCGGAAGCAAGCTGAACGGTTTGGTGCGGAGTTCCGCACAGGCTGGGTCAATCAGGTGGATTTGAGCCGTCGTCCATTTAAGCTGCAAGTGGAAGGGATCGGCGAATTGCTCGCAGAGAGTCTGGTGCTCTCGACAGGTGCTACAGCCAAGTACCTTGGCATTCCTGGCGAACAGGAAAATGTAGGGCGGGGCGTGAGCACCTGTGCGACCTGTGACGGCTTCTTCTTCCGGAACAAAGAGATTATTGTCGTGGGCGGGGGAGACTCCGCATTGGAGGAAGCCGGCTTCCTGACGCGCTTTGCTTCCAAGGTAACGCTGGTACACCGCCGGGATGAGCTGCGGGGCTCGAAGATTATGCAGGACCGGGTACGTCGAAATGAAAAAGTGGAATGGGCGCTGAACCGCACTCCACTGGAGGTTGTGGTGAATGAGAACGGTGTAGTGACCGGGCTCAAGGTTCGCAATAATGCTACTGACGAAGAAGAATTCATTTCCGCATCCGGCGTTTTTGTCGCGATTGGCCATCATCCGAATACCGCCTTTTTAGAAGGTCAGATTGAGACTGACGAGAATGGATATATTCTGGTTACGCCAGGCACTTCGCAGACCAATATTCCAGGAGTGTTCGCATGCGGCGATGTGCAGGATACCCGCTACAAGCAGGCGATTACTGCAGCAGGCAGCGGATGCATGGCAGCGCTGGATTGCGAGAAATTTCTGGAGAGCCAGGAGCATCAAGCTGTAGCTCAGAATAGCATGATGGGGTAAAATAAAGGCCGCACTCAAGAGGTGGAATTTTCCGATTCTTGAGTGCGGCCCTGTTTATGCCGAATTCATCGAGTCTGTAACTTACACGAGCAAGCCGACGATCAGTTGAAACATAAAGTATCCGATCACGCCGCTGCCGATCAGGCTTAGTCCAACCTTTTTCTTTCCTTGAAATAACCGTAGAATTCCCAGGCTGACTAAAGGTGCGATAATCAAGAGAAAGAACATCACGGCGATAAATAATTCGATGGAAATATCCGAAAGGTCAACAATCGTCATGGCAGTAACCGCTCCCCAACTTTGAAAATGAATTAAGCAATGACATATATCACAGTATCGAACTGTTTTTTTATTATACCAAACCTGATTTCATTTTTGGATGCCTAGGCTTGAAAAATAAGTCAATTTGACGTCAGTTTTATTTGCGGAGGCTGAAACACAGAAACCTCCATAAAGCGAGTCCTCCTGACAAAACTAGAAGACCTTTGCGGCTAATCCTGTGCTACAATAAAAAAGATAGCGGAATTTTCCAAGGGAGGAAGCGAGCATGAGACAAGGACGAGGCCACTTCTGGATTTCAGCGGGAATTGCAGGAACAGTGCTCCTTTGCAGTATTCCGGCCAATTGGAACAATGTTACCGTGTTAGCGGCAGCAAAGCAGGCTTATGTGACCACAACTCAAGGCATTCAGCAGGAGTTCGTCACGGGCATGATGGCCCGTCAAACCTCGATCAGCTTCAAATACAAGGGCTCCACCAAATCAATGGGGAGTCTGCTCCAGACTGCGATGAATGCAGCCCTGGAAAGCGACCCTTATACGAAATATGTAGTGGAGCGTTATAACTACTCCTGGGAAGGAACCAAGAACGGAATTGTGAATATCACGTTAAAGGTGACTTATCGGGAAAATGCGGCCCAGAGCAATTATGTGAACAAACGTGCCGCAGAAATTCTCAAGCAAATTCTGGTTGCCGGAATGAATGAGCATGAGAAAGTGAAGGCAATACATGATTATGTCGTTCAAAATATGAAATATGACACTCATATGAAAAAATATACGGCTTATGAGGCCGTCTATTCCGGCGAAGCGGTCTGTCAGGGCTATGCCCTTCTTACCTACAGGCTGCTGGAGCAAGCCGGAATGAAGAATTTAATTGTGGAAGGAATGGCCGGAGGCCAGCGGCATGCCTGGAACCTTGTTCAGATCAATGGAGCATGGTACCACCTGGACACGACGTGGGATGATCCGATCGGATCGCTTCCCGATGACATCAGCTATAAGTATTACCTGCTCAATGATCAGCAGATCGGGAAGGATCATAGCTGGAGTGTCCGTGTGCCCGCAGCTTCAACGCTGTATCGGGATGCATTGAAGGTGCTGGAATCCAAAGGGGATAACCGGGCAGCTTTCTATCGGCAGCTTCAAGTAGAGTTGGGGTATGACTTGTATAAGCCGGAGAACGTGATCACTTCCAAGGCTCAGCTTAAAAATGCAGTGGGGGCAACGCTCAAGGAGGGCGGCATGAATATCACGATTCGTTATGCCGGAACCCTGGAGCAATTGCTTGAGGACCTGCCAGAGCTGTATCAGTTCCCCATCGAACGGATCACGTATATGTCCGAGCCGTTCGAGGATACGGGTGACCTGAAGGTATGGATTTCCTGGGAGCTTTGATTCGAAGGAAACAAATAATAGTCAGAGGGTGTTCCTTAGTCAGTGACTTTGGAGACACCTCTTTTTCATATAGGAGAACGTTTATTTATATAGAAGAGGGAGAATCTCATGGCTTATAAAGTGCTATTGGTTGAGGATGATACACAAATCGTGGAAATGCTCCAAGGTTATTTAGAAAAAGAAGGCTATGACGTTACGGCTGCGCTGAATGGGGTGGATGGGCTCATCCGATTTGGACAGGATCATTTTGATCTGGTGATCGTGGATATTATGATGCCGCAACTCGACGGGATTGAGGTCATTAAACAAATAAGGAATCAAAGCGCTGTCCCCGTTATCATCATGTCTGCCAAGGACGGCGATGTGGAAAAGGCGATTGGACTCGGCTTCGGGGCGGATGATTACATTGCGAAGCCCTTCTCCCTGATTGAAGTATCGGCCCGGATTAAAGCGATGATCCGCAGGGCTACCATGTATTCCAATCCAGAGACCTCGGTCCTCCAAGACCAGGCCCCTGAATTTAAGGTTTTGAATTTCGGTGACCTATGTATAGATTTAGATAATTACTCAGCCAGGAAGAGCGAGATGGATCTCAAGCTGACGGCTAAAGAATTTGAAATTCTCAAGCTGTTTGCCACTAACCCTAACCGTGTGTTTACGAAAGCACAGATTTACAGATGGATATGGAACGATGAATATTATGGCGATGAGAATGTCATAAACGTACATATCCGCCGGCTGCGCGAGAAGATAGAGGACGAGCCCTCTAACCCCCGTTATATAAAAACCTTGTGGGGCATCGGCTATAAATGGGATGGTCAATAACATGGTGATTGCTCTAGTTATTCTTGTTGTCCTTGTTGTTGTCCTGGCGGTCATTGCTGCGGTTCAATTTTATGCCCATCGGGTGAGAAGCGCTAACCTGAAGCACATTCAGAATCAACTGAACAGCATCATCACGGAAGGGACTAACGAGAAGCTGCTCGTGTTTACATCGGATCAAGCCTTGATTCCTGTTCTGATCGAAATGAACCGGCTGCTGGAGCATAATCAGCAGAGAGCCGCAGATTTTATGAAGATGGAGCAAGCGATGCGCAAAATGATCTCCAACATTTCTCATGATTTAAAGACTCCCCTCACGGTGGTGCTTGGCTATCTGGAGACGCTTGATCTGCACCCGGACATCAGCGAGGAGGAACGGAAGGCGCTGCAGGGCAAAGTGTACGCCAAGGCCAACGAGGTTCTGGAGCTGATTCACAAATTTTTTGATCTGGCCAGACTGGAGTCCGGAGATAAGCGGATTGAGCTTTCGCCCGTCGACATCAATGAAGTGTCCCGAAAAAACATATTAGCCTTTTACGACACCCTTACGGCCAAGGGATTTGAGGTGTTGATCGAAATTCCGGACAACCCGCTTCTCGTATGGGGAAATGAGGAGGCGCTGGAGCGGATTCTGAATAATCTAATCTCCAATGCCATCCAGCATGGCGGAGAAGGAAAAACGCTTGGTTTAACCTTGCGGGCCGATGATGACTTTGTGTATATGGAGGTTTGGGACCGGGGCAAGGGAATTAGCGAGCTGCATCAGGAACGGGTGTTTGAACGAATGTATACCCTCGAGGACTCACGCAATAAATTTTTTCAAGGCAGCGGTCTGGGACTGACCATTACCAAAAGACTGGTGGAGGCGCAAGAAGGCGTTATCCGCATCCACAGCAAGCCCTATGAAAAAACGGTCTTCACCGTCCAGCTAAAACGCCTCTCCTTTTCAAAGTAAGAAATTCGTAAGGAACGAGTAAGAAAAAAGGAAAGACCAATCCTTAGAATAAATCTTGCAGGGAATAAAGGAGGGATCCAAGGATGACTTATACGGTAAGAACGAAACAGCTTACCCGTGCTTATAACGGCAAGGAGGCCGTTTCCAATGTAAATCTGAACATCAGGCAGGGGGAAATCTACGGGCTGCTCGGCCCCAACGGAGCGGGAAAAACAACCGTCATGAAAATGCTCACCAATCTGGTCAAACCGACAGCAGGGGAGATTGAAATTTTCGGGAAAAAGCTGACCCCTCATTCATACCACCTGTTAGGGCGAATGGGTACGATCATTGAAAACCCGATTTTTTACGAAAGATTAACAGCCCGTGAGAATTTGGAGCTTCACTGTGAATACATGGGCTATTACAACAAACAGTCGATTGCTGAAGCGCTTGAGCTGGTGAGTCTGAAGGGAGTTGAAGGGAAGCCTGTTAAGGATTTTTCGCTGGGGATGAAGCAGCGCCTTAACATCGCAAGGGCTATTTTGACTAAGCCGGAGCTGCTTATTTTGGACGAACCCATTAATGGCCTCGATCCTGTGGGGATCAAGGAATTTCGGGATTTATTCCAAATGCTGTGCAAGCAGTATGGAATCACGATTCTTATTTCCAGTCATATTCTTGCCGAAATTGAGCTGATCGCGGATACGATTGCGGTGATGAATGAAGGGAAGCTGCTTCAGGAGGTTTCCATGGATCATATCGCTCAGCAGACCGCGGAATATATCGAACTCACTACCCCTTCAACCCATAAAGCCGCTTATGTGCTGGAGAACTATTTGAACCTCACGAATATCCGGATAACCGGAGATGCCGAGCTTCGTATTTATGACTGCCCCATTCCTCAAAGTGAACTAATGAAGGGCTTGGTGCTGCATGAGGTAGAGCTTGAGGCTGTCCATCAGAAAAAAGGGTCGCTGGAGGATTACTTCCTTTCGATCCTGAATGGAGGTGGCACTATTGCTTAAGCTTATGAAGCTGGAAATGCGTAAATTTCGCTTAAGCTCGTATATTTACGCTGCGTTGCTTGCGACTGCAGTTATTTTTATCCTGATGTGCACCTTCAGCTTGAATGCGGAAATGAGAGAAGTATTCCCCATAATGAACTATGAAAATTTGTTCACTATTCTAGATGTGCTCGTCCGGGGGACCTACATCGTATTCGCTGCCGTGCTTCTCGCCAGGATTGTAATAGAAGAGTATCGGAGCAAATCTATTAACGTTCTGTTTATGTACCCTATTAACCGGAAAAAGCTTATTGCCGCCAAGCTGCTGGTCATCGTCGTGTTTATATTTTCGGCCTATATTCTGACAAATCTGGCGGTGGGCATAAGCATCTATATATTAAACCAGTTCATCTCAATCATCCCGGAGCCGCTGACCTTGTCGATGGTGTTCAGAACGTTGACAACGATCGTCATGAGTGCGTTGGCGACCAGCTTTTTAAGCCTGATCCCCTTGTATGTTGGCATGCGCAAGCATTCGGTGTCAGCAACCATTGTTTCGTCGTTCCTGGTCGCGGCGATTGTCTGCCAGACCGTTGAGGGCTTCAACCTCTTTTCTATTGTCGCCGTCCCGGTGAGTATGGCGCTGCTCGGTGCGGCTGTCGCTTACTTTTCCATTCGTAATGTTGAACGTGACGACGTACTTTAATCTCGCTGGGGAGGAAATGAGATGCTGAATACCATACTGAAATGGCTGCTGATTTTATGTGCCGCTTCCTTGCTGGTGAACGGACTGCTTTTTGCAGGTACAGGCAACCGCACGCTGCTCGTTAACGTTGCAAGTAATGCCGGCCTGGGAGTCGTATTGGCTTTGTACCTGGGAATCATCAGAAAAAAGCAGTAGGCTTGCCTTTCCGGCAAAGAGCATAGAGAGCTGCTGTTACGTTTAGGCAAAAAGATGCAGAAAGACCGCAGGCCCTGTGAGGGATCTGCGGTCTTTTATATGGCATAGAAGTTTACTGTATCTGAGGTTTATTTGCGCTTGGCCATCTGCTGCCAGACCGTTCCCGCCGCCTCTTCTCCAGATTGAATTCGTTCGACCGCCATTCTGGCCTGGAGCCCGACCTCGAATTCAACGTCATCGACGGCTTCAATGAGCGCGTCCAGCGCGTCGTCGGTTCCCACCTCATAGAGGAAGCGCGCTGCCCGCCAGCGCACTAGCTTGCTGCTGTCCTTCAGCGCAGCGATCATCGCCGGTGTCACCGATGGATCGCCGATGTCGGACAGCGTATCGCCGGCCGTGCGCCGAACGGCCGGCGAGCGGTCGCGGAGCGCCTCACACAGCAGCTCCACCGCCTCCGGCGTCTTCAGGTCGCCGAG
Organism: Paenibacillus apis; assembly: GCF_018333295.1. NCBI lineage: Bacteria > Bacillati > Bacillota > Bacilli > Caryophanales > Paenibacillaceae > Paenibacillus > Paenibacillus apis. Next base: position 58,699 of record NZ_BORS01000010.1, on the reverse strand, counting down.
GTACACGACCGCGAGGCGCCGGATCTGAAGCTGCGGATCGCGCAGCGCTTCCGCCAGCAAGGGCAGTGCCTCGGGGCCCGGCTGCTGGAGCGCCTCGAGCCCTGCGTAGCGCACATGCCAGTCCGCGTGCTCCATCATCCCGCGGACCTCCGCAAGCCCGAGCGTGCGGCGCTGCTCGACGAATTCCGCCTCGCTGCGCCCGTGAGCGATGGCTTGCGTCTTAATCGTCTCCAGCCGCTCCGGCGGATAAGCGGCCTCCAATTCCTGCTCGACCTCGCGGGCGATCTCGGCCGGCTCTCCATAGCGGACGCCATAATCCGTCAGCTTCCGCTCCTTGATGAGCGTGGCGCTTGCCACCTCGGTCACCGCCGAGACGAAGCGCTCCCCGAGGCTGATTCGCTCCTCGTGCTGCCCGTACTTGACGCGGATCTGCATCGGGATGCCCCGGAAGAACTGCACCAGCACCTCGGATTCGCCGTAGCCGGCCGCTTCGGCCGCCTCAGGGTCCCAAGCGGAAGAGATGCCCTCCTGGCCGAACTGGCGCTCAACCTCAGCAAGAATGGCGGCCCAATCCGCTCCGCCTTTACGGTCAAGAGCGATAAAATCCGCCGTATGAAAGACACTCTTTACTCCGGGAATGCGAAGCATGTCGGCAATCCAGGGAGGAGCCGAACGAATGTTATCAGTCGTGTATGTTCTGCGGATCCCGGGCTCCAGCGTCTTATCCAGATGGAGCTTCATGGAGTTAGGGCTTGGGGTAGGTTCAATAAAGATAATTTTCATACCGTGCAAAAGCTCCTTTCAAAAAAATACTTCAAATCTATTGTATCTTATGTTCTCGAGAAGCCCAAGTTCCTGTCTTATAATCGGGAAATGAGCAAAGGAATAAAAAGGAATCGAATTGACACACTAACTTTAAGAGGTAGTTCAAAAAGTCGGCTTTTGATCACGAAGTGTTTCAGGTGGTTAATTCGGCATCGAATCTTGCGTTCACCCTGGAAGTCCGGTACTCATGTAGGGTCTGCCTACACTCCGTTCCTCCTTCTTCGGGTTCTCGCAACCTTCTCGGTGCTGAAAAGCCAACTTTTTGAACACGCATTTTAAGAGGTAGTTCAAAAAGTCGGCTTTTGATCACGAAGTGTTGGATAAAGAAAGGAGAGCGCATGTTCAAGAAGCAGGAAAAGACCTTAATCATCATCTGTCTTGTCATCGCTGTCATTATGCTGGCGGCATTTGTCCGAAGTACGCTTCGCTTCATGCAATATTATCCTTGAGGAGTGAAATTCCGATGCTATCGATGGATCCTGTTACCTTAAGCCGGATACTCACCGGGCTCACGTTATTTGTACATATTATCTTTGCCTCCATCGGCGTGGGAGTCCCCCTGATGATCGCGCTGGCGGAATGGAGAGGGATCAGAACGAAGGATCCCCACTATACGCTGCTTGCCCGCCGCTGGGCAAGGGGCTTTGTCATCTCTGTTGCGGTAGGCGTTGTAACAGGGACGGCGATTGGCTTGCAGCTGAGCCTGCTCTGGCCTACCTTTATGCGGGTGGCCGGTCATGCGATTGCCTTGCCGCTATTCATGGAGACGTTCGCTTTTTTTATCGAAGCGATTTTTCTCGGGATGTATCTGTATACCTGGGACCGCTTCAAAAAGCCAATGCTTCATTTATTACTGCTCATCCCTGTGGCGATCGGCTCCTCGGCATCGGCATTCTTCATTACGAGTCTGAACGCATTTATGAATTCACCGCAAGGCTTTACTTTAAGAAACGGAGTATTCACCGACGTGCAGCCGCTGGCAGCCATGTTCAACCCGGCCACCCCGACCAAGGTGTCTCATGTGTTAGCTTCATCCTATACGCTGAGCGCCGGGCTGTTGGCCGGCATTGCCGCTTACAGCATGCTGCGCGGGCGCAAGGAGGTTTATTTCAGAAAGGCGTTAAACCTGACCGTCATGGCCTCCTTTATCTTTGCTGCCAGCACGGCTATTATCGGAGATTTCTCCGGAAAATTTCTGGCGCACTATCAGCCTGAGAAGCTGGCGGCGGCTGAATGGCACTTTGAGACCATGACGCAGGCTCCGTTGATCTTTGGCGGTGTGCGTGATGAGAACGGTAACGTTCACTATGCCCTGAAAATTCCGTACGCACTCAGTATTTTGGCCGGAAATTCGCCGAATACGAAGGTGATCGGTCTGGAGGAATTCCCGGTGGATGAGCGCCCGCCATTGCTCATTCACTATATGTTTGATTTAAAGGTAACGATTGGCGTTGTCCTGCTTGCCATTCCTTTTTTATTTTTATTGCGAAGAAGATTTCGCGGGAAAAGTAAAGGCTATCCCCGTTGGCTGCTGCTGGGGGTGGTGGCGCTGGGCCCCTTAGCGATGGCGGCGATTGAGCTTGGCTGGATGTTTGCGGAGATCGGAAGACAGCCGTGGATCGTGCGAGGTTACATGAAAGTATCGGAAGCGGCAACCACCTCTACCAGTGTAGGTTATATGCTGATTTTGTTCGTGCTGCTGTATATTGTGCTGTGTGCTTCCTGCATTGCCGTGCTGGTCAAGCTGTTCAGAGGCAAAGACGTCAATGATGAGATGAAGCAGCTGGGGATCCCGGAAGGAGGACGGTCATGAGCTACGGAATCATAGGTATTACTGTTCTGTGGACGTTTCTGTTCGGCTATCTGATCGTGGCCTCGGTAGATTTCGGTGCGGGATTTTTCAGCTATTACAGCAAGATCACCGGGCACAATAATAAGGTGCATACGATTATTCAGCGTTACTTATCGCCGGTGTGGGAAGTGACGAATGTCTTCCTGATCTTCTTTGTCGTCGGGCTGATCGGCTTCTTTCCCGATTCGGCTTATTATTATGGAACGGCATTGCTGGTGCCGGGCAGTCTCGTCACGGTATTGCTTGCCCTGCGCGGTGCTTATTACGCCTATAACACTTACGGAAGCAGCAAGGAGGATAATATAACCTATATGGCGATTTACGGGGCGACGGGCCTCTTGATTCCGGCGGCCCTGTCTACCATCCTGGCGATATCCGAAGGCGGAATTATCCGGGAAGAGAACGGGAAGGTTGTGCTCGACTGGGCCCGGTTCCTCACAAATCCGTATACATGGTCCGTCATCATTTTGGCGCTGGTGTCCGTATTGTACATTTCCGCGATGTTTCTTGCTTTCTACGCTCAAAAGGCAGGGGATGAAGGAGCATTTTCCGTGCTTCGCACATATGCTCTATCTTGGAGCGGACCGACCATTCTGGCCTGCCTGTTCGCATTCTTTCAGATCAACCGGCAGAACCCGGCCCATTTCAGCAACATGCTGGATATGGCCTGGATGTTCATTGCTTCGCTGATTTGTTTTTTACTGGCGGTTTATTTTATATGGAAGAAGAAAAATCTCGGTTGGTCATTCCTGCTGGTCATCCTGCAGTTCGGGTTTGCCTGGTATGGCTACGGAAGATCGCATCTTCCCTATATCCTGTATGACCAGATCAGTACGGCGGACAGTATTACCAACGATGTGATGGCTGGCGCGCTGATTGCCGCATTTCTCGCCGGCTTGCTCGTGCTGATTCCATCGCTGATTTTAATGATGCGCCTGTTCCTGTTCGATGCTAAATATGTAAGCGGCAGTCCGCTGAAGAAAGGATGAGAAGCCGGTGGAGCACTTTATTATCATGATCGCTCCTGAATTGGTCATTGTAGCGGCGATAGTGTTCTTGTTCGTATATGCGGCAAAATCGAAACCCCGGGCCGATGAGCTCGAATGAGAGAGGCCGTCCAGTACCACCGGAACCGGAATGTTGGAAAATTCGGTCGAGGTGCCCTACAATGAAAAAAGAGATAGAGCAGGGGCTGGAAGGAGGAATCTTTAAATGCCGAAGACGCGTTATACCAATCTGGACAATGTCAGTACGGATAAGACCTTGAAGCAATTCAGGCAATGGCGGGAGGAACGCCGCCGGAAGAAGAAGGACTACTCATACTTAATTCCCAATTCTCCTCCGCAGCTCGACTATCTAAGCTCCAACCGCAGCGAGCTTGCGATTACATGGATCGGGCATTCCACTTTTCTGATCCAATTCGCCGGTCTTAATATCGTTACAGATCCGGTCTGGGCCATGCGGATGGGATTTCAGCGGAGATTGGGGATGCCGGGACTGCCGATCGGTGATGTGCCGGAGGTGGATGTGATTCTCATTTCACATTCGCACTACGACCATATGCATGTATCCTCCATCCGGAGATTATATCGCGAGAATACGCAGCTGATCGTCCCGATCGGATTAGCCCGCAAGATGGCTCGCAAGGGCTTCCGGCGTGTCCGCGAGCTGAACTGGTGGGAAAGTATGCAAATTGGAGACGCCAGGATTTCCTTTGTCCCGACCCAGCACTGGACGCGGAGAACGCCCTTCGATACGAACACCTCGCATTGGGGCGGGTTTGTGCTGGAGGATGCTTCAGGCTCGATGCGAAGCATCTATTTTGCCGGAGACAGCGGATATTTTCCCGGCTTCAAGCAGATCGGCGAACGCTTCGATATCTCGGTGGCGCTATTGCCGATCGGAGCGTATGAGCCGGAATGGTTCATGACCAGCCAGCACACGACCCCGGAGGAAGCCGTTCAGGCTTTTCTCGATGTGAAGGCGGAGCTGATGGTGCCTATGCATTACGGCACATTCCGGCTTGCCGATGATACTGCAAGGGAGGCGCTGGATCGGCTGGAGGCGGACCGGGCAAAGCGCGGGATTCCCGAGGAAGCAATTAAGGTGCTGCTGCACGGGGAGACATTGCGGCTTATGTAGATAAGCAAATAGCGTGAGCACAAGTTCGAATATTTGATGCTCACGCTACTTTTTTAGTTGGAAGGCAAACATAGCTTTACCGGCTCCAGGTGCTGCTGAGGCACATTTTCCCCGGTTAATTGGGCCTTCAGCATTTCAATGCTTTTCCGGCTGATGGATTCTATGTTTTGAGCCACATAAGATACTCCGGGAATGTCCGGGATATCGAATGTCATAAGCTCAATCCGATCCAATAATCCGTGCTTCCGCAAATAGGCATGTACCATATGGGCCAGCCGGACATTGACGGTAAAAATTGCGGTGACATTATCTTTAGCCTCTAAAAAATCCGCGATCATTTGCTCCGCAGTATTTTGCTGAATTGAATTCAAGCTGAGAAGACACCAAAGCGATTTATCGATGGGAATGTGATGCTCCAGATAAGCCTTTTCATATCCGGCTGCGCGGTCTTCAGTAACTGAATTTGTGATTTCAGGTGAAATATAAGCGATTTGGCGATGCCCTTTATTTAGCAGGTGCCTAATTGCCTCGAAGGTTCCCGTCACGTTATCGGAGATAACATGGGGGACACGAATGTTCTTGAAGAAGCGGTCAACAAGGACTATAGGAAACTTATCAAAAGACAACTGTATGATAGATTCATTATAGTTTTCTGCTTCTGTAGGGAAAATAATTAAGCCCTTGATTCCGAGTTCCAGCAGATCCCTGACCGATTGGGTCTCCTTCTCTACAGATTCTCTCGTTATGCGCAGCAGGATTTGAAATCCTTCCTCATAGGTGTACTGTTCAATATAGTTAAGCAACTGCTGGTCAATCATGTTCTTCATGCTGGGAAGGATGACCCCAATTAATACAGGATGTGCAGATACTGGATGCACCTCAGAAGACTGCGAAGATACAAAGGTCCCTTTCCCTTGAACACGTTCCACCCATCCCTCTTCAGCAAGCCCGATTAGGGCATTTTTTGTTGTGATCTGGCTGACACAATACAGCTGCGACAGTTCCTTTTCCGAACCTACCCGATCCCCCGGGCGAAGAATCCCCAAGCGTATTTGTTCCTTGATTTTCTCTTGGATTTGCTTGTACAGCGGTTGTTCTTTCATATTGAATGATCACACCTACGACATAATATTTTTTATACCAAGTAGATTATATATTTCACAATCAGTTAAGTCTATAAATTAAACCGCTATTAGTATATGAAAAGTCCTTTAAAGACAAGAGGATAATTTATCTTAATATATTTAATATACTTTATACTGTATTTAGTATATATTAATCCGAAAAAATATAATAGTATAAAAATGCAACTTTAATCTAATGGATCTCAAACTAATAAACGACTTTAGGGAAGGAGAGCTGGGAATATCGAAAGGGGATTAGAAGCAGTAGTATTCGTCATTTAAGTGTAAGCGTTATCCAGAGAGGAATGAAGGTGGAAATTTCATGAAATCAGGAGCAGGGGCTGTCAAAAAGCTGTCGGAAAGGGCTACGCCCTACTTATTTATTGGGCCGGCCGTCATACTTATCGTTTTATTAGCAATTGTGCCGCTGGCTTACTCCATCTATATAAGTCTATTAAATTATAATTTGTCGCTGCCGAATTCGATGATCAGATGGACTGGGTTAGATAATTACAAATATATGCTGACTAATGGCCCGTTTATGAAGTCTATTGGTTGGACGCTGGTGTTCACCTTCTTTACCGTATTGCTGAATGTGACGCTGGGAATGATTCTGGCCCTGATTTTAAATAACGAAAAGGTCAGCAGACAAACAAAAATTTTCAAGAGTCTATTTATTTTGCCGATGATGCTCGCACCGGTCGTCTCGACGACCATGTGGAAGATTATGTTTGGAGCTATTTACGGCCCGATCAATTATTTGTTCGAGTCGCTTGGCTTGCAGGCTGTCGCATGGACCGGGGAGACTTTGCCCGCAAAGATCGCAGTCATCCTTATTGACGTCTGGGGGGCGACTCCCTTCTGTATGTTGATTTTAATCGCGGCTTTGCAAACGGTGCCAAAAGATATCTATGAAAGTGCAGCCATTGACGGGGCCAACCGTGTGAGGGTCTTTTTCAAAATTACGCTCCCGCTTACTCGGAACTTTATTGCCTTGGTTGTTTCTTTACGGGTCATGGACGCTTTGAAAATATTCGATTCGATTATGATCTTGACGGACGGGGGCCCTGGAGACAGTACAGAGACCATGGGCACAATGATCTACAAAACTGCATTTCGATATATGAATGTAGGCGCTGGTTCAGCAGGCGCCATCATATTCTTTATCATTATCATTTTCGTTACGCTTATATTTATGAAATTAATCCGAAATGATCGGCAGTAGCAAGGAGGGGTAACTTTGAAAAAAAATAGCGTAGAAAAAATAGTACTTTACTTGCTGCTTGCTTTTTTTGTAATTTTGTTCCTATTCCCGATTTACTGGGCGATTACGACTTCTTTTAAATCGACCGGACAGATCATGAAGGTTCCGCCGGAATTCATCCCCTCGAAATGGGTCCTGCAGAATTACATTGAAGTTTTTACAAAGCATCAAATCGGTACGTATTTCTTCAATAGTATGTTTGTAGCGATTACTAGTACTGCATGTGCAATTATCGTGGCTACATTTGCCGGATACGGATTCTCGCGCTTCAAATTTAAAGGACGAGCTTTCTGGCAATATGCGATTATCGTGATGAGAATGGTGCCCGGTCTTGTATTCATTATTCCTTACTACATCATTTTTCAGAAGTTAGGCATTCTGGATACTTTATTTACCCTCATTATCGTTTACGTTACAGCAGCCTTGCCGTTAGCCATTTGGCTGTTCATGGGGTTCTTCGATGAATTGCCGACGGAGATCTTTGAAGCGGCAAAGATAGACGGATGCAATGAATTCAATACGTATTGGAGAATCGCGCTTCCCCTTATCGTTCCCGGAATTGTCGTGGCAGCTATCCTTGTTTTTTTGGCTGCATACAATGAATTCAGCTTATCCCTGGTTCTTATCTTTACCGACCAGAATAAGACGCTGCCTTTGGGCATTAGCGGAATGATCCAATTGCAAAAGGATACACCGTTTGGCACTTTAGCAGCCGCTGGAACTATAGCCTTTATACCAGCGCTTATTCTAGCCTTGACGACCCAGAAATACATCCAGGCAGGAATTACGGCAGGGGCTGTAAAGGGTTAACCCCAGCTAGGTATACCAGTTCAATTTATTAAACCAGGAGGTCAAAACCTATGAAGAAGAAATTCAACCTTATTCTTGTTGGTCTATTATCACTTTCATTCGTGCTGAGCGCATGCGGCGGCAAAAATGAATCATCGTCCGAGCCCGCCGAATCGCTAGCGGAGTTTAAAGAAGCGACCGTGAATGCGCCGGATGTATTAGGCATTAAACTGACTGACTTGAACGGGGGAGGAACCCTGGGAGGCCAGTACGCAGGGCAAAAAATTGTAGTTGCTACCCGGACAGGAGACTTTGCGGATGCATTGAAGAATGCCGCAAAGTATTTTGAAGAAGCTTCAGGGGCAACGGTAGAGGTTCAGAGCTTCCCTGCAGGCAACGACATTGAGAAGATCCAGTTGGATTTGAATACCGGACAACAGTTTGATGCTGTCCTAATGCCGGTAGCGAATATTCATAGTTATGCTGAAGGTGGGCTGGTTCAGGACCTGCAGCCGTACATTAACAGAATCGCCAGTCCGAATCTGGATCTTGAAGATTTTATTCCGAGCTTATTGAAAAGCTACGGTTTGTTCCAAAATAGATTGGTTGCCTTCCCTTACAAGCCGGATTCGCAATTATTCTTCTATCGTCAGGACTTGTTCGAGGATCCGGAGATTCAACAGCTTTATAAGGAAAAGACGGGAAAGGATTTAGTGGTTCCTACTACGGTTGAAGACTTCTTGTCTACTGCTGAATTTTTCACTCAAAAATACAATCCGGATTCTCCAACTAAATATGGATATAGCTCCATGGCCTCCAAAACAAACAGTCGTTTGATTTGGCAAAATCGGTTGGCAGCCTATGGCGGCAAAGACGTCGACGAAAATTTCGAACCTGCTTTTAACAATGAAGCCGGACTGAAAGCTATGGAAACGATGCTGGAATTGAAGAAGTATGCTCCTTCCGAATGGCTGCAATTGGGATGGGATGAAGCCAATACCCTGTTCGCAAACGGCGATGTTGCCATGATGGAGCAATGGCCGGGACTATACAGCACGATTGAAGGCGAGCAATCTAAGGTAAAGGGAAAAGTTGGTTTCGGTGTAACGCCGGGCGGAGCCCCTACAATGGGCGGATGGGCCATCGCGATGACCAAATCGGCTAAATACCCGGATGCGACTTATAAGTTCTTGGAATATGTGACTTCAAAAGATGGAGAGCTTCTGAAAATCGACTATACGATGGATCCAACCCGGACGTCGAACTACGATCGGCCGGAAATTCTGAATTCTAGCCCGATGTACCCGGCGCTGCTGGATTCCCTGTCGGCTGCTCAGATTTTAGTGGATCCGGACGTTCCATATGTTTCTCCTAAGCTGAACGATATTATGGAAAACGCGATTCAAGCCGTACTGAGAGAAGAATTGTCTCCTCAGGATGCGCTGGATGAAATGGAAGAGAATTTTATAAAGGAAATCAAAGCCGTAGGCCTAAGCCTGTAAAGTGTGATAGGTAGAGGAGAGAGATTATAACGATGAATAATAGTTATTTGAGAAATGAGTATCCGCGGCCGCAATTTGAGCGTACGGCATGGGTATGCCTAAACGGTGAGTGGCAGTTCCAATTTGACGATGCTCAGATTGGGGAGACAGAGCGTTGGTATGGAGAAGTGGCTTTGGATCGTCAGATCCAAGTTCCCTTCTGCTACCAGAGTGAACTGAGCGGAATAGGGATATCCGAATTTCACGATACTGTCTGGTATAAGAAAAAAGTCAGCATCCCTTTGGAAATGAAAGGGAAGGAGATCATTTTGCATTTTGGAGCCGTTGATTACGCCTCAAAAGTATGGGTTAACGGGCATCTGGCAGCAACTCATATAGGCGGCCACACCCCTTTTTCGGCAAATATTACGGAATTCCTTCGTCCGGATGAATCAAACGACATTACGGTTCAGGCACAAGACTACAGCACAGACGTAACGTTGCCGCGGGGCAAACAGTTCTGGAAGGAGAAATCAGAGCTGATCTTTTATACTTCTACTACGGGCATCTGGCAATCTGTATGGATGGAAGCAGTAGAACCGATTCATTTAAGCCGGGTAAGCTACTACCCTGATATTGATCGTAATGAAATCGGAATTCAATATGTGGTTGAAAACTGGACTGGTGAAGCGGATATCCGGGTAAATACCCGGGTGTCCTTCCAAGGAGAGGTCATCGCAAATGAAGAATATCAAATGATTTCTTCCAGGCAGAAACGCCGCATAGAGCTTCATGATTTTAACGACCATGGTATGGGGCGCTGGTGGAGTCCGGACAAGCCGAATCTCTATGATGTAGAGTACCGGGTAACTGTGAACGGGATTGAAACGGATGTGGTAAGAAGCTATTTCGGGATGCGGAAGGTCTCGGTAGATAGCGGGAAGCTGTGTCTGAATAACCGGCCTTTCTTTATGAAGTCGGTCTTGGATCAAGGTTATTTTCCTGGAGGTATCCTCACCGCTCCTTCTGACGAGGCATTGAAACGGGATGTCGAATTAATCAAGCAGATGGGCTTTAACAGTGTGAGAAAGCATCAAAAGATTGAAGATCCCCGATTTTTATACTGGTGCGATCACCTTGGAGTTGCTGTGTGGGGAGAAGCGGCTAACGCATACGCCTTTAGCGAGGATTATGTTCAAAAGTTTACGGCTGAATGGATTGAAGCGGTGAATCGCGACTTTAACAGCCCGTCCATTATGGTGTGGGTTCCTTTAAATGAAAGCTGGGGAATCCCGAATATCAAGGTGGATGAGCAACAGCGTTCTCATGCAATGGCAATGTACCATTTGACGAAGTCGCTTGACCCTACCAGATTGGTCATTTCAAATGACGGCTGGGAGCATGTTCAATCGGATCTGTGCACCATTCACGATTATCAATGGGATTACAATAAGTTGGTCATGAAATACAGCGAGATTGAATCGGCTATGGACGCTCCCCAGAATCGTGATGTATATGTGCAGGGATTCCAATACGATGGACAACCGATTCTGATGACTGAGTTTGGAGGGATATCTTTTCAAAAGGGTGACGTTACCGGCTGGGGATATTCGGGGGCTAGCGATACGGAAGATTTCAAGAAACGTGTGCGGGCCGTTATCAAAGCTATGTATGATTCAACGCTAATTCAGGGCTACTGCTATACTCAATTGACGGATGTAGAGCAAGAAATCAACGGATTACTGGATTTTAACCGAGAACCGAAAATTCCGTTGGCCGTGATCAGGGACTTTAATGAAGGTAAGTTTTGAATAGGGGGGAAACCATGACAAGTGTTAGACCTGAATATCCTCGACCTCAGTTCGTCAGGGATTCCTGGCAGAGTCTCAACGGAAGTTGGTCCTTTGCATTCGACGATCGTAAAATAGGACTGAAGCAGAAGTGGTACCTGGGCAAGGAAACGTTTCCTATGGAGATTACCGTCCCTTTCAGCTATCAAAGCGGGTTAAGCAGCATTGAAGATAAAAGCAACCATGAACGGGTCTGGTATCAAAGAACGGTCAGCATTCCGGAGGAATATAGCAATAAACGTGCTGTACTGCATTTTGGGGCCGTGGACTATGAATGCCAAGTCTGGGTAAATGGACAGCGCGCCGGAAGCCATCGAGGAGGATTTTCTTCCTTTTCTCTGGACATTACCGAACTAATCCATGAGCATCAGGCGGTAATTACACTGATGGCTCATGACTATTTGGACGATTTGACGATCCCGAGAGGCAAGCAATACTGGAAAGAAAAAGGGGAAGTCATGTGGTTTACAAATATGACAGGCATTTGGCAGTCTGTCTGGATTGAGTATGTGGATGAAGTCCATATGAGTAAAGTCCGTTTCACTCCGCATCTTGATACGAATGAAATCGAAATACAGCCATTTTTCGAGGGTTGGAACAAAGTTCAGAAGTTCGAGCTTTCGACGATCATTCAATTTAATGGAGAAGCTATCTCTGAAGAACAAAGAGTTGTGCATGCTAGTGTGGAAGCCTGGCGAATTAACCTGCGCGACTTCAACGATCATGGAATGGGAAGATGGTGGTCGCCGGAACATCCCAATTTATATGATGTGTTCTTTGAATTAAAGGTGGACGGAATTATTGTTGATCGGATCGAGAGTTACTTCGGAATGCGGAAAATCTCGGTTGATAATGGCAAGCTAAGTCTGAATAACCGCCCATATGAGATGAAGCTTGTACTCGATCAGGGTTATTTTCCGGAGAGTTTGTTGACAGGACCAACGGATGAAGCGATCCGCAGGGATGTGGAGCTCGCGAAAGCGATGGGCTTCAATGGACTCAGAAAGCATATGATGGTTGCCGATCCGCGCTATTTGTATTGGTGCGATAAATTGGGAGCTCTGGTATGGGGAGAAATGGCAGCCGCTTATATATACACTGAGCAGTACGCCCATCGGATGATGGATGAATGGAAAGAAGTCATCGAGCGTGATTATAACCATCCTTCTATCGTTGTCTGGGTGCCGCTCAATGAAAGCTGGGGAGTTGCCGACATTTATTATAATGAGAAGCAGCAGCATCATGCCCAGTCCCTGTATCACTTTACGAAGTCGGTGGATTCCACTAGGCTGGTGATCTCCAATGACGGCTGGGAGCATTGCAAATCGGACTTATGCACCGTGCATGACTACTGCAAGGATCCTGAAGTTTTGCGTGAACGGTACTCGGATATTAAGAACATCATTGCTGACATGCCTGGATTGAACGGGAAGAAGTTTATTTATAACCCGGGGTTCTCCTATCAAGGCGAGCCGGTTCTTTGCACTGAATTTGGAGGAGTGAACTACCATTGCGAGCCGACTGCTCCGATCGTAGAGCCAAAGGCGGAGAATCAGGAGGAATTTGTGCAGCAATTGGTGGATGTCATTCATCCGTACGTTTCCTCAAAGCTGGTTCAAGGCTACTGCTACACTCAACTGACCGATACGGAGACGGAAATTTGCGGTTTGCTCACCTGGAATCGGGAGCCGAAGGTTCCACTCGATATCATTAAGAAAATCAATGAGGGATACACATCTTTTTGATCTGACGCATAGCGCGATGCTGATGTCTTGATGACGGAGGCGATGTTTTAGACGGGATCGGGTCAGCCGCCTTCGGCTTTCCTGCGAAGTGATGTTGTGTGTGGAAAAGAAGCGGCTGCTGTTATAGCAGCTGCTTCTTGAATGTTGGAGCCGTTTCTTAAATGTTGGAGCCGTTTCTTGAATATTGCAGCAGCACCCGCGACCAGCAACAGAAAGCAGCCGTTAGCTACCGCAAGGGCACATCCGGATAACTTTGCCCGCTACCCATTTGGACACGGATACTTAGATACCCCGATAAAATGGGCCAGATCATCCCGTGTAATCCCTTTCTCCTTCCTTATTACTGACCAGTGCATACACAATATTGATCTCTTTTGTATTATCGATCACCGCCTTTACTGGTTTATAAGAATCAAGAATCTGTTGTGTTGCAATCGCAATCTACACAACCGCACAAATCGTTGCCGCGCTTCTAAGGAAGTTGTACGAAATTCCGTATAACTATGAATGCGAAAACCTGCTAACACAGCAATTTATACGAAATTTCGTATAAATCGTAGCCCGGAGGCCTCTAGTTTGCATAATTTGTATGGAAAATCGTATAAAATCTCAATAACCGCCCTTCTTCCGAGAATTTTATACGATTTTTCGTGCAAACCTCCTCAATCAACCACAACGGCCACAACGACCGCAACAACACAACCGCAACCACAACCACAACCACAACCACAACCACAACCACAACCACAACCAGCACAACCACTACCACGAAGATACTGCTGCGGCGAGAACTGCTGAAAGTAAGTACACCCTGCTTCCCCACAAAGCCCGCAATTCCAGCACTCCGAGCTCCAGCGAGACTCCAGCACTGCTCCGAGACTCCGACACTGCCCCGAAACCCCAGCACTCCGAGCCTCAATACTATTAGCACTCAAGTCCCGAGTACCCCAGCACTCCGAGCCCCAAGACTCTAGCACTCAAGTCCCGAAACCCCAGCGCTCCAGCCCCGCCATCTCTGAGGACAAAGACCGTGGCTCGTACACCTCCAATATCCGAGAAGGCTCAACTTCCCGGGAAATATGTGTTATAATACGGAGTCAGTAGTGTGATAACTCATAAAGGATGGGATTATTTCAATGATCAGTACGAGTGGTGTGACGCTCCGCTATGGAAAACGGGCACTTTTTGAAGATGTGAATATAAAGTTTACGCCAGGAAATTGCTACGGTTTAATTGGGGCGAACGGGGCGGGGAAGTCAACATTCCTGAAGATTCTCGCCGGAGAAATTGAGCCGAATCAGGGTGAAGTAAGCATGACGCCGGGCGAACGCATGGCCGTGCTCAAGCAGAACCATTACGAATATGACGATTATGCGGTGCTGGAGACGGTCATTATGGGCCATAGCCGCCTGTACTCTATTATGAAAGAGAAGGATGCCTTGTATGCGAAGGCTGATTTCTCGGAAGAAGACGGGATGCGTGCCGGCGAGCTGGAGGGCGAATTTGCCGAGTTGAATGGCTGGGACGCTGAGCCTGATGCGGCTGCACTCCTGATCGGCCTCGGAATTCCGCGTGACCTGCATGATAAGAAAATGTCTGAGCTGAGCGGCAATGAGAAGGTTCGTGTCTTGCTGGCGCAAGCATTGTTCGGCCGTCCGAACAACCTGCTGCTTGACGAGCCTACCAACCATTTGGATTTGGAGTCTATCCAATGGCTGGAGAACTTCCTGATGGATTATGAAGGTACAGTTATTGTGGTATCCCATGACCGTCACTTCCTGAATAAAGTATGTACCCATATCGCCGATATCGACTTCGGCAAGATTCAAATGTATGTTGGCAACTACGACTTCTGGTATGAGTCCAGTCAACTTGCCCTGCAATTGCAGCGGGACGCGAACAAGAAGAAGGAAGAGAAGATCAAGGAGCTGCAGGCGTTCATTCAGCGCTTCTCCGCCAATGCTTCCAAGTCGAAGCAGGCGACCTCCCGGAAGAAACAACTGGATAAGATTACTTTGGAGGATATCCGTCCTTCCAACCGTAAGTATCCGTTCCTGCACTTCAAGGCTGAGCGTGAAGCAGGTAAGCAATTGCTTACTCTGGACAACGTGAGCAAGACCGTAGAAGGCGAGAAGGTGCTGGATAATCTCAGCTTTGTCGTTAATAAAGGCGATAAAATCGCGTTTGTCGGCCCGAATTCTTTGCCGAAGACGACGTTGTTCCAGGTGCTCATGGGTGAGCTTGAGGCGGATAACGGTGAATACAGCTGGGGGATTACTACCTCGCAGGCTTATTTCCCGAAGGATAACTCCAGCTACTTTGACGGCGTGGACATGAATCTGGTGGATTGGCTGCGTCAATATTCGAATGATCAGGATGAGACCTTCCTGCGCGGCTTTCTTGGCAGAATGCTATTCTCCGGTGAGGAAGCGCTCAAGAAGGCAAGCGTATTGTCCGGGGGCGAGAAGGTTCGGTGCATGCTCGCAAAAATGATGCTGAACGGCGCCAACGTGCTGCTGTTTGATGAGCCGACCAACCACCTGGACCTGGAATCGATCACGGCATTGAATAACGGCTTGATCGATTTTGACGGTACGATTCTGTTTACGTCCCATGACCATCAGTTCATTCAGACGATTGCCAACCGGATTATCGAGATTACGCCGAACGGCATTATCGATAAGGTCATGACATACGACGAATATTTAGAGAGTGAAGAAATTCAAGAACTCCGCAAGAGCATGTATCCGGAGGAACAATAATAAATACACTACTTGAAATAAATGACCTTGGTTCGGTGTCACCCGAACCAAGGTCATTTTATATACTAGGAATAGGGGATATTGATTGCAACTTAATTCAATGCTAAATAACAAAAGCTGCTCCGCCATCATTAGGCAGAAGCAGCTTCTTCATCTTTCCGGATTATGATCCTCCGGTCCGACGACGCTGATTGTTAGGTTTTTTGTTGTTCTGGGTTCTCAATGCCTTTGTCTGCAGGCTGCCGTTCATTCCCGGCTTGGAAGCATTCTTTTGCTGCTCTTTCTTTTGTTGCAGCTTTTGCCGCATGGCCTCGGCCAAGTCAATTTTACGCGGTTCGTTAGTGTTATCAGACACAAAAATCATCTCCTCGTTGTTGAAAAGGGGCTTGCCCTTATCATATACGTTTTTAAAAGGGGTTACAACGGGAATAATGATTTGAGTTGAGTTTTTCCGTGGGACAGGGATCTAGCAACTGTCGCGACAGGCTTTGGAGGTGGGATGGATGGACATTTACGATGATATACGAAAAGGAGAGCGCGGTGCCTGGATCAGTATCACGGCTTATCTGCTGCTATCCGCTTTTAAGCTGTTCAGCGGCTATTGGTTTGCATCAAGCGCGCTGCTTGCGGACGGGTTTAATAATTTGACGGATATCGTTGCCTCGGTAGCTGTACTTGTTGGCTTGAGAATATCCCAGAAGCCGCCCGATTCTAATCATGCCTACGGGCACCTCCGGGCTGAGACGATTGCCGCGCTGGTGGCTTCATTCATTATGGCCATGGTCGGCATCCAGGTAATCATTACTGCAGTGGAATCTTTATTTGCAGGTCAGAAGGGAACGCCGGATGTTATATCTGCAGGAGTGGCCTTGGTCTGTGCGGCCGCTATGGGCGGTGTCTATTGGTATAACCGTAACTTAGCCAGAAGAATCAACAATCAGGCACTGATGGCAGCGGCCAAGGATAATTTATCCGATGCGCTGGTCAGTGTCGGAGCTGCTGTCGGTATCATTGGTGCCCAATTTGGGCTGCCGTGGCTTGATGGGGCGGCGGCTATTGCGGTCGGCATATTGATTTGCAAGACGGCCTGGGACATCTTCAGGGATGCCACGCATAACCTTACGGATGGGTTCGATGAGGGAGAGCTAAGCGACCTGAAAAGAATGATTGCCCGGACCGAAGGCGTGGAGAGCATTCGTGATCTGAAGGCGCGGGTTCATGGCAATCATGTACTAGTTGATGTTGTCATCGAGGTAGCTCCTGAACTGACAGTCATTCAAGGCCATGCGATTAGCGACCGGGTAGAAGAGCAGATGAGGAAAGTGAAGAATGTGATGCATGTGCATGTTCATGTCGAACCAAGCTCAGATGGAATTTAATAGAATGAAGCCAAGAGGCCAACCCTTCCGGAAGATATCTTCCAGGGGTCGGCCTCATGTGTTATCAATAAATTTCTAATATTTGAAAACCTGAATCTGCTGCTTCAGGGCGGTCATCATTTCATCGAGGGTTTTGAACGACTGGACGAAGCTATCCATAATTTCGTTCTGGCGCTCGGAGGCTTCAGATACGGCATGTGCATTTCCTGCAGACTCCTTCGCCGTACTGAACATATCTTCCACGGAAGCCGTAATTTCCTCGGAGCCGGCCGATAGCTGTTGTGTGGTGGCGGACACATCCTGCATTTGATTCGATACCTCGCGAATGGAGAGGCGGATATGCTGGAACCGTTCGCCCACCTGCCGGATATGCTCAATTCCGCTGGTAATCTCTTCATTGTTGCGCTCTGTCGCGTCCACGATGACAGAGGAGAAACTCTGAATTTCTTTAACGATCTCTGAAATACTCTCGATTGAATTGTTGGTTTGCTCGGCCAACTTTTTCACTTCGCTGGCGACAATGGCAAAGCCTCGCCCTTGTTCTCCGGCACGGGCCGCTTCAATGGAAGCATTCAGGGCCAGTAAGGAGGTCTGTCTTGAAATTTCAGAAATGACATCGACGATTTGACCGATTTGCTCGGAGTGCTCCTCCATTGTTTTGATTTTTGAAGCTGTCTCCATAGAGGATTGACCGATCTTATTCATCTGTGTGATTGCAGTCTGCAGTTCAGTGAAGCCACTTTCAACCTCGCTTGTTACATGCTCAGACTGTCCGGATACGCCTGATGCGGTTTCCGATATGCGCTGAACACCTACGGACATTTCCTCCATAGCTCTGGAGGATTGCTCGGCACTTTGCAATTGAGTATTTGCGCTTGCCGCAACATCCTGGATGGAAGTTGCGATCTCGCCGGCAGCCTGTGCAGAGTGATTAGCCGATTGAAGCAGCTCGGAGGAAGAAGCAGAGACCCGCCCGATCGTAGTATTGATCTGCTGCACGATACCGGCCATGTTCGAAATCATCAGATTAATGCCTTCGCTCATTTGTCCGATCTCATCGCGCGACTTGACCTCAACATGCTGCTTCAAATCTCCTTCCGCAACGATGCGGACAATTTGCGAGATGCGCAAGATCGGTCTGACGATCCTGCGTGAGAAGAAGAGGGCAATGAAGGTAACAACAATGATGGAAGCTATGAGAATAATCGTAATAAGCTGATTGGCTTGGGTAAGCTTACCTGTGATTTCTTGTTCAGGTACAGTAATGATAAGCTTCCAATTCGTATTCGGAACAGTCCCAAAGTAACTGAGCAACGCCTTACCTTCCTCCTTGTAGCTCACCATGCCCTGTTCTTGTTCGAGGATGGTCTGGAACGCTTTGGCCTGCTCCGGTGTATCCTCGAATTCCGCAACATTTTTGCCGATTCGGCTCATATCGCTATGGGAGTAATAAACACCATCACCGGAGATGAAGTAGGCATAGCCTGTCTCTCCCAGCTTGATCTTATTGCCCATATCCCCAAGGACTTTAGGAGTTACTGAGAAGGCTACCCCTCCCAGAAACTCCCCGTTTGCATCGGTGATCGGTACAATGAGAGGGATGATATGCAGATCAAGAGCCTCCAGATAGGACATATCGGCCACGGAGTAAGTTTTTGTTTCTTTAGCTTTCAAAAAATAATCTGCTGTACTCATATCGGAGCTCATGCCGAGCATATTTTGCAGCAGGCCGTTCTTATCGATCAGGCTATATCCTTCAGACTGATTGTCGCTCTGATCTAGGATGTTCAGTATAGGGAATATCGTGTCTGAATCCATCGTCCGGAACTCTTCGTGCTGGGCAATCAAATCAGATACGGCTCCGACTTTGGTGCCGATCCATTCATCCACCCGTTCAAGATTGAATTCCAGTGCCTGGTTGGCGATTTGCTCATTGTCCTGCTGAAGAAGATTGCCGAAGTAAGTTGTAAAGAAATAGATTGAAGCCAGTAGTGGGAGAATCGAGATCGCCAGAAGAAGTGCCGTCCATTTTACATAAATCGAATTGAGTAAACCCTTTTTTCCTTTCATTCCTAACCCTCCAGAAACTAGTCATTATATGTAAGCTAATTCTTTTATCGGTTGAAAAATAATGATATTTACACAGTTATGTGAAAGTTTGTGGAACTTTCTCTTACTTTCACAAAATAGGTACATAGAACCAATTTTAAGGAATATTTTACTAGTCACAATATGATAAATGACCGATTTAGACACAATTCGACATGGACTATAATGGGAAGAGCGCCAAAGAAAGGAGGGAGGGCAAGGATCCACCTTTGACATCAAGAAGAACAACTGGAGGTATACCAAATGAAGAAGAGCATGTCGATACTGGTCATGGGAGCATTGATATTTACGTCATTACCTACGTGGCAGGGACAAGCCTATGCAGCAGAGGCTGCCGTCCAGACTGTACAGCAAGGCCAAATTATTAGCGGTGTAAATCTGCGCTCAAAGCCTTCACTATCCGGCTCAATCATCGGTTTTGTCGGCAAGGGATCTGTAGTGACGATTCTGGAGCAGAGCAACGATTATTTCTATAAAGTAAGAACCTCGGAAGGTACGACCGGATATCTCAGTGCGGCCGACAAGTACATAAGTGTGCAGAAGGCCGGGAGCAGCACAGCTGCAGGGGTTGTCATCTATGGAGTCAATTTGCGGGATAAGCCTTCAACTAGCGGGAAGGTTATCAAGATGCTTCCCAAGGGTACCAAGGTAACCATCGTGGATCAGAGCAATAGCTATTTTTATAAAGTAGAGACGGAGAATGGGCTGAAGGGATACGTCAGCACATCTTCCAAGTATCTGAAGATCAACGGCAAGGTGACATCGCCGACACCTTCTCCATCGCCAGGGACATCGGATAGTGCAAAGATTGAGCAAGTGATCCGGACGGGGCAGAAGTATCTCGGAACACCGTATGAATATGGATCGGATCGAAACACGACGGACACCTTCGACTGCTCTGACTTCGTAAGACAGGCCTACCGGGAGTCGATCGGCATTGTCCTTCCGGCGGATTCAAGAAAGCAAGGGGCATGGATTCGGGATAATGGGACCGCGGTGTATAGCATGGATAGTTTAAAGCGTGGTGACTTGGTATTCTTCATGAGCTACAAAGGCTCATCCGCTTCCAGCTATGCCGGGGTGAACCCGAATACCGAACGGATTACGCATGTGGGAATCTATCTCGGAAACGGCGAGATACTGCATACCTATTCCAATTCCTCAGGAGGAGTGCGGAAAGACAAGCTGACGGGTTCCTGGAAGCATCGTTTCCTGTATGGAGGAAGCGTGCTCAAGTAAGAACAATTCATTCCACAACAAAATCGCTCTGCGGCAGGGATATCCTGTTCGTAGAGCGATCTTGTTTGAGTGCGGAAGTTCTGGTATTCTCTTATAAATTAGAAGTAGGATGGAATATAGCCGGGAACATTGATCCAGGCTTTACCGAGCCAAGTATAGATTTCAACCCAGTCTCCAAGAACTTCGCCAGTCGGATGAACGTCCTGCGGTGCAAGCGCGCTAATTGCCGACCCGCTGGGTGCATTGTAGAAATAAGTAATCTCTAGAAGGGTAATCGGATTTGGAGCAAAGAAGACATCCCCTGCTTCAATGATGGGTTCTTCCAGAACTGGAACTACTGGCTCCTCTAATGTAGCAGCGGAAGCGGATGTTCCGAGTGCAGCGGCCAGAATAAGGGATGCGGAAATGGCGGTAAACTTTTTCATAAAGCTTCTCCTCCTCTGAATCGGTTAGTAGTTACTAGTCTATTTATGTAATACACAGACAAGCAGCCAAAGAATCATTAAATTAAAAATATTTAGATAAGGGAGGACTACGATTGTCGAAAAGCAGGCTGTTCATCGGACTTTTTCTTCTTCTGCTGGTTGTGCTCATCACAAGCGTAATACTCTATATCCGGCCGACGGAGCAGCATACCTTGTCGTATACGAATATATCCTGGGAGGATAAGCTTCAAGGGATGGCAGAGACGAGACGTGCGGAGATCATTCTTACGGAACAGGAAGTGAATCAGCTGGCCAAGAAGGAGCTGGTTGAATATCTGGCGGCACATACACTCCCAGTGGAAGTGACCGGAGCGGATTTTCGGCTCTACGGGAATCAGATCACTTCCGAGCTGAATGTGACCCGGGGATTTCTTGATGCGGCAGTCTCAGCCAGCTTTAGATTGAACTACAGTTCGGGACAGCTTGAACTTTATCCGGAATCGTTGGCTGTAAAAGGCATCTCCTTGCCTCCTGAGAATTTAGGACTTGAACCGGTAGCGATTGATCTGCAGGAATATCTTCCTGATGTGGTCAAAGTACAAGAAATCGATTTTCTCGGCAAATCGATCAAGCTCAAGTTCTCGCTGGATTGGCTTGAGGTGGCCCGTTATCTTAAATTAATATGATTTACAATAGAAAGGCCTTGGCGCCGCATAAACGATATGCGTGTGCCAAGGCCTTTTTATAAATTTAGAAGCGGGTGATACGAATGTTACATCGATCGACGGCGCCCGGTAATCAAGGATATGACAAACAGAACGATAAAGACAAAGAATAGAACCTTAGCCACGGAAGCGGCAGCCGCTACAATATTGAAGAATCCGAAAATGCCAGCGATGAGTGCGATTACCAGAAAAATCAAAGCCCATCTCAACATGAGATCCATCTCCTTTTCATAATAAAATAAGGTATAGTGTGTATATAGGGGCGGCTGAATTATACATAGCCCCTCGAGCTTGTAGCTACCATTAACCTCTGCAATTTGGCTTGAAACAGACTGGAAAACCTTAGTATAACAAGGGGTGTGGGTTTGTTTCGGGCTTGCTGGGTCAGGGTAACTATCCATTAACGAAGGCAGAAACCGGACAGAAAGAGGGGAACTTGAATGATTTGGGAAATTAGTGTCGCAGTGATCGCGGTGGCTTTTGCCGTACTGGTGGTGTTCCTGGTCAAAACCTTAAAAGCGGCCGAAAATTCATTGGACAAAACAACACAGACCTTGCAAGAAGTTCAAAAGACAATCGATGAATTGAGTTATGAAGTGAAGAGCGTGGTCAGACAGGCCAATCAGATTACAGGCGATCTTCAACATAAGATGGAGCAAATCGATCCTGTACTGGAATCCGTGAAGAACGTCGGCGAAATTCTGAATGAGGTTACTTTAGCAACGAAGCAGGTATCCACGGCACTGATCGATAAAATTAAAAGTCCTTCCAAAAGCAAGTCATCCAAAGTCAGCAGCAATACGGTACCTGTAGTAACGGGCAGCGAGATTCCGCCTGAAGCGACAGCCTATGCCGCCCCCGCTTCATCCGCTGCCGCTGTTCCTGGCTGGATGAAATGGGTAGACATAGCAGCCGGCGTCTGGCAAAAGTACCGCGCATAGCGGTTGCAGCAGTAAGCTGAGGATGTCCTCGTTCGTCCAACCAACTTGCTGAAAGGGTGAGAAGAATGATACAGATTACTTTGCTTCTATGGAGTCTTCTCTCCCCCTGGGCCGGGGGGACGCCGGATATGCATGTGCCGGACGCCTCGCCTAATATGCAGCTGGAGACCTTCTCGACCTTCGACGGGATCTCTTTGGCGGATGGCCTCGAGGATGTCACTACAAAATTAGGCGAGGCCGATTCGGCGATTAGAGATCCCTATACCGGATTTACGGAGTATCGGTATGGAAGCCTCGTAGTCGGAATGTATGAGGAAAGCATCTATTATATAAGTAGAGATAAACGGCCGGACGAGATCGTCCTGAACGGGATTGTCATTCCGTTAAAGGAATTCTGGCTTCGCTATTATTTGGGCGAGCCGGATTTCATAGCTGAGGATGGGGATGTCTATATCCGGGGATATTCGGCGCTTAAGCTCTTTCGTGATGACTCAGGCTCTATCATTGCAGCGGATCTGTTCGACGATACTGTTTCATGAGGGATAGGGATGGGTAATGATTGAAGGATATCCCCTCTTGAAGAGGTTGACTTTTTGAACTCGAACTTAACTACAAAGGAGCGAGAAACGATGAGCATAATCGATAACAAAGCATATGCCAAAGTTGTGCAAAATGGTGTGCAGGCTGTAGAGACGGTTCACGAGCTTCACGCTGCCGGGTATCGCAAGGAAGATATTCATGTTCTGGCCCATAATCAGGATAGGACGGACCGGATTACCGAGGCGGCTGATGCAGGCGGCATCGGGATCAAGGAAGAGGGCGTGTTCACTTCCATTGCCAACTTATTCCGTTCGCGTGGAGATGAGCTTCGTGCGACAATAGAAGCACTGGGCTTTACAGAGGCGGAAGCCGCTTTTTATGAGAAGGAACTGGATCTCGGCAAAGTATTGGTTATTGCAAGAAGATCCTGATCAGGCATACAGCATGCCGATAACCTAGCAGATTAAAGCATAGATAAGGAATGGGACGAGTCCCCATTCCTTATCTACGTTTTAATCTATACCCTATAAATTCACCCAGAAATAAAGGGAAATGGATGCTGGCGCTGAAAATGGAATGAAGCTTATCTTAATTCAAGTGATTTTGAGGAGAAGAATATGAAAATTTTGATCGTTGATGACAATCCTACCAACATTATTATTATTCGCGAGATATTGAAGAAAGAGGGCTATCGAAATACGGAGTCCATGAATTCGGCCGGAGAAATGCTGGAACGGCTGGGCTACTACGATGATGTTTCCCCTTCAAGTCCAGCCTCAAAATCAGATGTGGATCTGATTTTATTGGATATGATGATGCCGGAGATGGATGGAATCTCAGCCTGCCGTCTGCTGCAGCAAAGAGAAAGAATGAAGGATATTCCCGTCATCATGGTTACAGCGGTTGGTGATTCCAAGAAGCTTGCCGAAGCGCTGGATGCCGGAGCGGTCGATTATGTCACGAAACCGATCAACAAAGTGGAACTCATGGCCAGAATCCGTTCGGCTTTACGTCTGAAGCAGGAGAAGGATTGGCATAAAGAGCGTGATCAAAGAATTCAGGAGGAGCTAAAGCTCGCTGCCTTGATACAAAACGCAGTGCTGAGCTTGCCGATTTCCGA
The DNA here is from genome assembly GCF_018333295.1 of Paenibacillus apis. Taxonomy (NCBI): domain Bacteria; kingdom Bacillati; phylum Bacillota; class Bacilli; order Caryophanales; family Paenibacillaceae; genus Paenibacillus; species Paenibacillus apis. The sequence goes on along the minus strand of NZ_BORS01000010.1, from coordinate 34,387 downwards.
TCCGCTCTTCAAAATTGATGCACTCTATAAGCCGTCCTTTGAATTGGCGGGTGACCTCTACTCGTGGTATTCCCTTGGAGAGGGCAGATATGGTGTGATTTTGCTGGATATGATGGGACATGGGATTTCTTCGTCGTTGTTCTGCATGTTTATTGCTTCTGTTCTGAAGGATACGGTAAGCACCTATGTGGAACCGGAGAAGGTCATTCAAGAGCTGAACCGGCGATTTAATATGCTCTATATTGACAATCAACTTGTACAGTATTATTTCACCGCCATCTATCTGGTTATTGATACCCGCTACAAAAAAATAGATTATGTAAATGCAGGACATCCCCCGGGCTTGTTCTACAAGGAGAATGGGGAAGTAGTGAAGCTGGGGACGGTATGCCCGCCTGTCGGCCTGTTCGACAAAATAGAAGCTCCTACACAGACGATAACCTATGAAGGTAAGGGTCATCTGGTTCTCTACACGGACGGATTAACCGAAAGTGTTGATGGAGCCCAGGAAGAACAATTGGATTGGCTGGAGCGTCAGCTTGCAGGAGATCATGCGTTTCCCAAGGAAAATATGAGGGAGCTAATGTTTGCAGAGGAACAGCCTCAAGACCGTGAGGATGACAAGTGTATGGTATGGATTACATTAGAGGGAGGAAACGAGCAAGGATGAAGATAAGGAATAAGCTTGTAATCGGCTTCAGTTCACTGATGGCCATTCTGCTCGTGCTGACGTTTATCAGCTACGACAGATTGAAGTATATGAACGAGGAACTGGATGTAATCTATTCAAACCACTATACCATTATTAAAGAAGCAACCAGTATGCGGGGTGAATTCAATGATGTGGCTCGCATTCTGACCAACCTTCTGCAGGAGCCCGAGGACTCCTTAATTGAATCCCAGCTTCCAAAGCTGGAAAGCAAGATGGAAGAGGCCTTCCGATATTATGATTCGATCAGAGATAAGATGAGCGAGGTCGATGAGCAGCGGATAATTGGAGAAGTCGACAGGCAGATCGATCTTTTTAATGATTACAAGAATCAGGTTGTGTCGTTGCTCAACAATAAGCAGTTTGAACAGGCAATCAATCTCAGATTAGGCGCCGGTCAGGACATCCAGGATAATTTGCTTGATAAGCTGAATGATATGAGGGATTTTTACGATGTAAAAATTGACGAAGCCCTCGCCTCTGCCAATGCGGCTTATGAAAGATCCATTCAATTGACAACAGCTACTATGGCAGTTGGCCTGCTGCTGGGACTTGCCATTATTCTGTGGGTCTTGCCAAGTATCGCTCGAGGACTCGGCAGTGTAAACGCCATGATGCAGTATTTTGGCAGGGGTGAGCTTAATGCAATTCAACGGGTACCTGTGGGGACCAAGGATGAAATCGGAGAGGTAGCTGTGATCTTTCAGGAGATGTCTCGGGATCTGGAGGAAAAGCAGGCCGCGGAGCAGAAATATCTGGAGATTCAGCAGAATCAGGCCTGGGTGAATTCGAATTTGGCTCGGGTAACGGAGCTGCTCCATGGCGTCAATTCACTGCAGCAGATTTCTCAGATGTTTGTCAGTGAGTTTACTCCTGTTTTAGGGGCGCTATATGGGGCCATCTATCTCAAGCAGGAGCAGATGGATCCAGACAAGCTTATGCTGATGGCTGCTTATGGGGGCCAAGGTGAGCTTGATGCGCCGCCGACCTTCCATATTGGCGAGGGCCTTGTAGGCCAGGTTGCGCTGGATAAAAAGCCGATTTCGCTAAATAAGGCGCCGGAACAGTATATTTCGGTTCGTTCTGCTCTTGGCGAAGCTCCTCCGAACCACATTCGAATTTACCCGGCGGTTTTTGAGGATGAAGTATTGGCCGTACTGGAATTTGCAAGCTTTGAGGGATTCTCTGCGGCGCAGGAGGAATTGCTGGCAGGACTGGCGGACAACCTGGGCATCATTCTGAACAATATTAACCGCCGGCTGCGGGTGGAGGAACTGCTCAGAGAATCGCAGGCGCTGACCGAAGAATTGCAGGTTCAGTCGGAGGAGCTTCAGTCCCAGCAGGAGGAGCTGCGCCGATCGAATGAAAGCATGGAGAAGCAGACGGTGGCGCTCAAACGCTCGGAAGAGCTGCTTCAGCGTCAACAGGAGGAACTGGAGCATTTTAATACGGAATTAATTGCCAAGACAAGAGCGCTTGAGGAACAGGTTCAAGAAGTGGAAGAGAAGAACAGGGAAATCGAGCAGACCAAGAGTGAATTGGAACGGCATGCCGCTCAACTGGCAGTTACGAGTAAATATAAGTCGGAATTTTTAGCGAATATGTCCCATGAGCTGCGCACTCCGTTGAACAGTCTGCTGATTTTGTCCCAGCTTCTGTATGAGAATAAAGAGGATAATCTATCCGCCAAGCAGATTGAATACGCCCAGACGATCCATATGTCCGGTGCCGATCTGTTGAAGATGATCGATGAAATCCTTGATCTGTCCAAGGTTGATGCCGGCAAGATGGAGATCAGCCGGGAAACCGTGAAGCTGGAAGAAGTAACGCGGTTTGTCAGCCAGAATTTTGAGCCGGTTGCATTGAGCAAAAATATCACGCTGTCTACCGAAGTGGAGAGCAGTGTCCCAAGAGAAATTGTGACGGACGGACACCGTGTGAAGCAAATATTGCGCAACTTGCTGTCGAATGCGTTTAAGTTTACCATGCAGGGAACGGTATCGCTGATTATTCAGTCCGCTAAGAGAGAAGAGCTTCCGTACGGTCTGGACAAGGAGCGGGAATACTTAAAGCTCTCGATTAAGGATACGGGTATTGGTATTCCTCCGGATAAAATGGATATCATATTCGAAGCGTTCCAGCAGGTGGATGGAACGACGAGCCGCAAATATGGCGGTACAGGTCTGGGACTATCTATTAGCCAGGGCCTTGCCGGTTTGCTGGGAGGAAGAATCGACGTGACCTCTGTAGAGGGGGAAGGAAGCACCTTCAGCCTATACTTGCCTAAAGAGGCCCCGTCTCATCTGTTTCTGGCTGAGCAGGAGGCGGCAGTGACGACCAGTTCGACCGTGAGCCCGTTCTATCCTAAGAGCAGCTTTGCCCGTCCTGTCGAGCATCAGGTTGTCATTGACAATCCGTTAAACGATGATCGAGAGCAGCTTGAAGAAGCGGGCGGGAAATGGATGCTCATTGTTGAAGACGATGTTCAATTTGCTAAAATTCTGCTGGACATGTCCCGCGCCCACGGCTTCAAGACGCTGGTGGCAGTTCAAGGGGATATCGGACTGAACATGGCCAAGAAGTACATTCCGGATGCGATCATTCTGGACATCCAGTTACCTGTAATCGATGGCTGGTCGATTCTGAATGAACTGAAGGGGAATGCAGAAACCCGGCATATTCCCGTCCATGTGATTTCTGTCGTGGATGAGGCGAAGCATGGGTTGATGATGGGGGCGATTGCGTTCCTGAGAAAGCCATCCGACCGCGAACATTTGGAGCAGGCCTTTACAGACATTGAGTCCTTCACGGAGAAGAGTCTGAAGCATCTGCTGGTTGTTGAGGACGACGATGTCCAGCGTAATTCGATCATCGAACTGATCGGTCATGATGATGTTATCATTACGGCTGTGTCGACCGGCGGCGAGGCGCTTAGGGAATTGCGCGAGAAGCGCTATGACTGTATGGTGCTGGACCTTATGCTGAGCGATATTACCGGATTTGACCTGCTTGATCAAATTCGTGACGATGAGGATCTGAGGGATCTGCCGATCATCATTTATACAGGCAAGGATCTGGACAAGCAGGAGGAGACCCGGCTTCGGAAATATGCGGAGTCTATCATTATCAAGGACGTAAAATCTCCGGAGCGGCTTCTGGATGAGACGACCCTGTTCCTCCATCGCGTTGAGGCGGATTTGCCGGAGGATAAACGGCGGATACTGCAGAAGCTTCATAATAAAGAAGAGCTGTTCGAAGGCAAGAAGATTCTGCTGGTGGATGATGACGTGCGGAATGTTTTCGCGCTCTCCAGTGTTCTGGAAGGGTACCGGATGGATGTGATCTATGCGGAAAATGGCCGTGAGGCCATTGAAATGCTGCAGGAGAACGGGGATATTGATCTTGTCCTGATGGATATGATGATGCCGGAAATGGACGGCTATGAGGCGATGAGGCAAATTCGGCAAATGCCGGAATTCAACAAACTGCCGATCATTGCCTTGACCGCAAAGGCGATGAAGGATGACCGCTTCAAGTGTATCGAAGCAGGTGCTTCCGATTATGTGAAGAAGCCTATTCAGACGGATCAGCTTCTCTCGTTGATGCGTGTGTGGCTGTATTCGTAGTGTAGATAATGGGTAAAGAGTAATATATAAGTTGAACTTAAGGACGAGGACGAGAATTTCAATATCGGAGATGAATTTATGGCACCTAGTGATTTTTCGGATAATGATACATTCATACCCACGGTTGACAAAGAGGTAGAGCTTCTGGAAATTGAGCTATTGTTGGAGGGGGTTCACCGTCTTTACGGCTATGATTTCCGCAACTATGCCCTTCCTTCTCTGCGCCGTCGGATCTGGCACCAGGTGCATGCTGAGCATGTATTAACAATATCCGGGCTTCAGGAAAAGGTGCTGCATGATCGGTATGCCTTCGAAAGGCTTGTCTACAGCCTTTCGATCCCTGTTACTGAAATGTTCAGAGATCCTCCGCTGTTCAAAGTGTTCCGGGAAAAGGTCGTGCCGATTCTCAGAACCTATCCCTATATCCGCATCTGGCATGCTGGCTGTTCTACGGGCGAGGAAGTATACTCGACGGCCATCATCCTTCATGAAGAAGGACTCTATGAGAAATCCAGAATTTATGCGACGGATATGAATGCCAGATCGCTTCAGCTCGCCAAGGAAGGGATATTCGGCATTCAGAAGATGAAGCAGTACACGAAAAACTATCTGGAGGCCGGAGGCACCCGATCTTTTTCGGATTATTACTCGGCAAGGTATAATTCTGTCATTTTCAATCCGTTTCTTCGCAAGAACATGATTTTTGCAGAGCACAATCTGGCTACAGACCGCTCGTTCAATGAGTTTAATGTCATTTTCTGCCGAAATGTGATGATTTACTTCGATGATGAATTGCGTAATCGGGTGCATTCGCTGTTTCATGAGAGTCTCAGTCATTTTGGCGTTCTGGTATTAGGTGCGAAAGAATCCATTCATTTTACAGACTATTCGGATAGTTATGAGCCGCTGGACCGGGTGGAGAAAATCTATCGGAAAATAAAATGAACTCTACGGGAGGATGCTATGGAAATCCAAGAGTCCATTCATATCTTGCTGGTTGACGACCGTCCCGAGAACCTGATGGCCTTGGAAGCGGTTCTGGAAAGCGAGCATTACGAACTGGTCAAAGCAACCTCGGGCGAGGAAGCCTTGAGACGTCTGCTCAAGGACGACTTTGCCGTTATTGTACTCGATGTTCAGATGCCCGGGCTGGATGGCATCGAGACAGCCAAGCTGATTAAGGCAAGAGACCGCACGAAGGACATACCGATCATTTTTATTTCAGCGAACAGCAAGGAAGCGGAGCATTTATTTGCCGGGTACTCTGCGGGAGCCATTGACTATATGGTCAAGCCGTTCATTCCGCAGATCCTCCGCTCAAAAATTGACGCTTTTGTCGATATGTATTTGACGAACCAGCGTTTGAAGACCCAGAGCGCATTGCTTCAGCAAAAGACGATGGAGCTTGAGCGAATTAACGAGGAGCTCGTTCAGGCCAAGGAAGAGGCTGAAATTGCAGCTAAAGCCAAGACGGAATTTCTGGCAATGATGAGCCATGAGATTCGGACCCCGATGAACGGAGTCATCGGAATGATCGATCTGCTCATGGAGACGGAGCTGAAGGGCGAGCAGATGGAGTATGCCGAGATCATCCGCAACAGTGCGGATACATTGGTCGCCATTATAAATGATATTCTCGACTTTACGAAGATGGAGTCCGGCAAGATGGAGCTTGAGGAGACTCCGTTTGAGCTAAGCTCGGTGATTAAGGAAGTGATCAGCCTCTTTTCGGTGGAAGCGGGGAAAAAGGGATTGGAGCTGGTCCATTTCATCGATGACCAGGTTCCGCCTGTGCTGTTCGGAGATATGGGCCGATTGCGCCAGGTGCTGATAAATCTGATCGCCAACAGTATCAAATTCACGGATCAGGGCGGGATTTATTTGCTTGTTACGATGCAGGAGACTCGAGGGAATAGTCATATCATCGAGTTTACGGTAAAGGACACAGGCATTGGAATTGCCCCCGACAAAATCGAGCGTCTGTTCCAGCCCTTCTCCCAGGTGGACTCTTCGATGACGAGAAAATATGGCGGGACAGGCCTGGGGCTTGCGATCTGCCAGACCCTGGTGCATCTGATGGGCGGGAGCATTCGAGCTGAATTGCTGGAAGAGAAGGGGGCGACCTTTGTCTTCAACATCGAGGTATCCCGTTTTCAGGAAGAGACGAATGATTCATCATCAGCTGCGCTGGAGACAGCCGTCGCCAGATCCTCTTCGCCTAAAAGCACGATGCTGGTGGTGGATGATCACCCGGTTAACCAGCGCCTTATGGTCAGTATGCTGCGCAAGCTGGGATATGAGACTGAGGTTGCTGAAGATGGGCTTCAGGCCGTTCAAATGGCTCTGGAGAGTGAGCAGGGCTTCGATATGATCTTCATGGATCTGCAGATGCCGGTTCTGGATGGAATTGGCGCTACGAAGAAGATTAGGTCCTGCGCCAATCAGATGGTGTCGGGCAAAAGCCCGTGGATCGTAGCTATGACCGCAGATGTCATGGATGGTACCCGAGAGCGCTGTATAGAGGCAGGGATGAATGACTATATCAGCAAACCGTTAAAGCTAAGCTCTGTCAAGGCTGTGCTGACTCAGTACAGCAATGCTTTTCAGGCAGAGGCAGGAATTGGTTGATTCAACTCCCTGCTTGGCGGGTTATCTATAAAGAAAACATATTTCAGGAGAGAGTGTCTATGAATATGAATAAGAATGAGAAGTTTACCGCTACAACGCAAGTGGAGAATGGAACCTGCACCGTGTATCTGCGCGGTGAACTGGACCTGTCCGTTGCACAGGATTTCCGCCAGGTAATGGAACCTCTCGCTGTAAATGAGAAGCAAGACCTTGTGATGAATCTGAAGGATTTGAAGTACATCGACAGCACAGGCATTGGTATTCTGCTGTCCATTCTCAAAACAAGACATGGAATGGCTGCCGGATTTCTCGTAACAGAAGTACCCGATCAAATCCAGAAACTATTTGATATGACGGGAATCGCCAAGTTCTTTGCCGCTCAGGAGAACACCCAATAGGAAAGGAAAGAGTCACATGATTGATGAGGTACAGAAGATAGTTATCAGTTTGCCGGCACATGCAGAGTATGTCGATATCGTAAGGCTAAACCTGTACGGGGTTGCATCAAAGATGGGTTTTTCTTACGAGGAGATAGAGGATATGAAGGTTGCTGTTTCCGAAGCGTGTAATAATTCCGTGCTCTATGCCTATAAGGGTGGAGCTGGAATGATGGAGGTCGTCTTTGAAGTTCAGAATGATGCATTGTCCATTACGGTCAAGGATGAAGGGGAGAGCTTTGAGTCGTGGGGAGAACGCTCGGCGCTGCATGACAAGGATCTTAGCGATGCGCAAATTGGCGGACTTGGCTTTTATCTAATGCAGGCGCTGATGGATGACGTTTCAGTGGTGAATGAAGCCGGTAAAGGCACCAAGGTAGTGATGACAAGACGCCTCGTGAAGAGTGAGGAAAGGGTATGACCGATAAAGTGACTCCCCCTGAGTCCATGAATGAATCAACCCGTCTGATCTGGGAATACCAGCAGACAAAGGACAATGAAATTGCTACCGTCCTGATTCAAAAATATGAGCCTATGGTCAAGATGGCGGCAGGGAAAATCGCCCGCAACCGCCCGGATCTCTATGAGGACTTATACCAAGTGGGGCAAATGGCATTAATTCGTTTGCTTCAGCAGTATGATATCGAGATGGGAATTCCCTTTGAGCCGTATGCCATGAAAAGCATGATCGGGCATATGAAGAATTTTCTTCGGGACAAGTCCTGGTATATACAGGTTCCAAGAAGAATCAAGGAAAAGGGAGCATTGGTTCAACAAGCCATTGATGAACTAACCGTTAAGCTGGAGCGATCGCCTAATGTGCAGGAAATCGCAGAATTTCTTGATCTATCGGCAGAAGAGACTGTGGAAGTGCTGGCAGGGCGAGAATGCTATCACTATGTATCTCTGGACTCCCCGTTATCTCAAGAGGAGAGTGCCGCAACGCTCGGTGAACTGATCAGTTCCGATGCGGATGATTATGATACGGTAGAAAAACGAATGGATTTGCAGCAGGCGCTTAGTCAACTAAAGGATCAGGAGCAGCAAGTTCTTCTTCTTGCGTTCCAGGAGGGGCAGTCCCAACGGGCTATCGCCCAGAAGCTTGGGGTCTCGCAAATGAGTGTATCCCGTATTCAGAAACGGGCAACCGAGAAGCTGAAGCTGATCATGTCTAATTCTGAATTTACCTGAGGTGAGACTGGAATTGGAGAAGATAGGAGCGCTGCAACAAGTCACTACGGATCACGATTGGATATGGCTGGATCTCCAGGATGACGAGGGAGATTCCTCTGGGATTGAACAATTGCGCCGGGAACATCCGGATGTCCGGACTTGGCTGGATATGATTTCAAAGCAGGAGACCAATTATTTAACGGTTCGCTTCCCGGATGGCAGAGAACCTGTTCTGTTCGGTTCTCTGCTCTATACAAATTCCGAAGAAATGCCGGAAAAAGATTCTTGTCTGTTGCTTCATTTCTATGTCAACAGGGACAAGCTGATTACGATAAACCTGGATGATGAGACAAGAAGGCATCTGGAGCAGCAGGGGCATCTGAATATGCTGAAATCCGCTCCGCTTGCTGCAGAAGGACTGCTGGTCATCATTCGAATGCTGATGCATTATTTGCATTCCGGCATGGATCAATTTGAAAAAAAGCTGCGTGAAGTTGAAGAAACGATGCAGAAAAATAATCATAAATATTTAATGAATCAAATTATCTCCGCTCGCTTCGAGCTTCTGTACTGGTCGAATTTGTTCATCCCCTGCAGGGAGATCGCTGCTGCAGTAAAGGAAGCTTATTTGCAGGAGATTGAAGAAAGCCCGATCTACCTGCGGTTCTTGTATCGGGGGAATCGGATGCAAGAGCTGATTGAGCATTACGAGAAAGAGATGGATACCCTTATCTCCATTGATGATGCCGTGACTGCTTTCCGCGGAAATGACATCATGAAGACATTAACCATTGTGACCTCTGTCTTTACGCCTGCCACGGTGATCGGAGCGTTGTGGGGAATGAATTTTCAGCGTCTTCCTTGGGACGACTTGGGGTCTGTCGGGTTTGCGTTGATGTGCGGCATTATTTTGTTGCTTACAGGCGGGATGTACTTCTGGATTCGAGCCAAAGGCTGGACCGGTGATTTGCTAAGAGCAAAAAGGAAAAACGAAAACTTATAAAAAAACCTGAATCTTGCCTGGGCAGAGATTCAGGTTTTTTTGCATTTACTGTTCCGGATCAACATGAACTCCCTGCTTGTGATCCTCACTGGAGGTATGCATCTCCTCCATATCCTCACCTAATTGCTTCAAATCCTCCATATCATTCACCATGGAGCCGTTCTCAGCGGTTTTGATGCTTTTATGCCCAGGATACTCTCCTTGATCCGCTTCATGAATCTGGCGCTCGGTATAAGCGCCAATCTGTTCCTTGCCCGGCTGTTTTTGCATCAGAGGGGCCTCCTTTCATTAAGAATTGCGTTCCATGGAGCCTAAGGCTGCGACTGGATGTAATCCTGTAAATTTTTGATGTAGTTGCCGACCATCGGCAGATCTACAAATAGGGAGAGCAGCCACCCAAGCAAACCGAGAACAACAAAGGTGCCGATGCTCAATCCCAATCCGCGGGACATGCCTGCCATAAAGTTAGAAATGACACGCTTTTTAGGGTTCGTATAGTTTTCGAGAATATCCTTGAATTCTGACTTTTCCAGCATATCCGCAATTTGATCCAGCCGTCCGTTCAGGCGTTTGACCTCATGCCGGAGCTCAAAGGGATGCTCTTTTGTATCATAGGGATTCAATTGGGCCATGGGTACCTCCTGGCGGTAGATTTTCCGGGAAAACGGATAAAGCGCCAGCCGGCAGCTGGCGCTTTTAAAGACAGCCCCGTTACAGGGAATTAGATGATGAACCAAATTCGCGCTTGGTCTCGTCAGCCGTCTTCATGGCTTCATTCTTCAAATCCTTTACCGTATCCTCTGTTTTCTCGGATACATCCTTCGCTTCCCTCTTCACATCTTCTGCTACATCCGAGGAGGCTTCCTTCAGGCTGGATACAATCGAACTTGCACCGTCGCTTACACTCTTTGCCAGATCCGTTGTCTTGGACACGGCCGTCTTGGCCAAATCCGAGCCTTTATCATAAGCTACGGCAGCCAGATCCTTGGTCTTGTCCGTTGCAGCACTAAGTTTCTCGGACAGATCGCTGCGAAGCTCGCGTCCTGGCTTTGGAGCACACAGCAAGGCCGCTGCGGCACCGAGCAAGGCACCGATAACAAGTCCTTTCGTGAAGGTTGCGCTACTATGCACCGGGTATTCTTTTTCCGCTTCGTTCATGGAAATCCGCTCCTTTTATATAAAGTTTAATGAATATAGCGCCTTGATATTTACAGGCTGTTACTTGGTATATAAACGTGAGGGAATGGGGTGAAACAAAGGGATGTGGCGATTGGAGGGACGCTGTACTATACTGTAGTGGCGGATAGTTATTGGAGTACATCAATGCAAAGAGGGGATTACGTTGATAAGGGAAGCATTGCTTGTGAAGGAATATCGCGGCGGCATGCTGGAGTGTATCCATAATGGACATATATGTATTGTTGATGAGTACGGAGCCATAAAAAAACAGGCAGGAGATCCGCGTTTTCGGGTGTTTACTCGCTCGGCAGCCAAACCGATTCAGGCGATACCGGGGGTTCGCGCCGGGTTGATCCCGCATTATGGGTTAAATGAAGCTGAGGTTGCTATTATGACGGCTTCCCATCGCGCCCAGCAGCCCCATGTGGAGACCCTGGAGAGCCTGCTTCGGAAGACCGGCCTGCAGGAGCAGAGATTAGTGTGTGCTTCTGCCCTGCCGTTGGACAGAGAGGCGCGATCCCGGTTGCTGCGTGAAGGCGGAGGTTCAAGAAAGCTGTATCATAACTGCTCCGGTAAGCATCTTGGGATTCAGGCCTATTGCAAGATGGCCTCCATGACGCAGGATCACTATAACGACCCGGCACATCCGGTTCAAAGGGAAATATTGGCGGTGCTTGCGGATTTGGCTGATTATCCTGCGGAGGACATCCGGCTTGCCACGGACGGCTGCGGCTTACCTGTATTCAATTTGCCGCTCTCCTCGCTGGCAACCGCATATATGAAGCTTGCCTGCCCGGACCGAATTGAAGATCCGCAGACGGCTGAGGCAGCCCGGTCGATTGCAGCGGCGATGAACAAGCATCCTGAGATGGTAGGCGGTAGCGGCCGTATTGATACGCTGCTGCTGGAGGACGACAACATCGTGGCCAAGGGCGGATTCAAAGGGGTCTATGCCTTCAGCTTGCGCAAAGAACGTCTTGGAATTGCCTTTAAAATCATGGACGGTTCGGAGGAGGAATGGGGCCTGATCGTGCAGGAAATCCTGCGGCAGCTGGGGTATCAAAATACCGATACGCTTCAGCGCCTGAAAGAATCGTTTGGCGGGATCATTCATAATGATGAAGGATGGGAAGTCGGGAGCTCGGAAGCGGCATTCGTGTTGGAATAGATAGTTAGTCCGGTCTTGTGTTCCTTGATTAACCGAACGGCGATAGGGGTAAAAACATATAAATCCCAGTCAGAGGTTAAAAGAGAGGTAGGAGGATCAGGATGATAAAAGTTGTAACTTCCGCAGAGCGCCATACGGCCAAAGAAGGCCCTGTCCATAGTGAATACAGCTTTTCCTTCGCCGACTATGACGACCCGGGAAATGCCCATTTTGGCTGTCTGCTGGTTCTGAATGATCATAGGATGGCTCCCGGACATAGCCTGGAGTCTCACTCTCATCAGGATCTGGAAATCGTAACCTGTGTGCTTTCCGGACAACTGCTGCATAAGCTGGAGTCCGCAGGCAGCGAGGAATTGCTGGAGGAAGGAAGCTTTCAGGTGCTGAGTGCAGGGACGGGCGTGACCCACTCGGAGCATGCTCCGGTTGGCGATAAGCCTGTGCGATATCTGCAGATGTGGTTTTTGCCGGAGGATCGGGGCCTGGAGCCGAAATTAAGCCATAGATGCTTTCCGAAGGAGCAGCGGGTTGGCAGAATGGAGCCTGTCATCAGCAGCGATGCTGGTACAGGAGAGAAGCTGCAAATCCGTCAGGACGTCATGATCTATGCTCCGGTTCTAACGGACCGGAAGCCGGTTCATCTGTCACCGGACGGACGCCGGATACACCTGTTTTTGATAGCGGGACACGCAGACTTCAGTTGCGGCAAACAGACATTTTCTCTGCATCCTGGAGATGCGGCCCGCATTCAAAGTAAGGAAACAATCAGTATCAGCAAAACAGGTGAAGACCCGGCTGAACTATTGATTATCGAGATGCCCTGACCGGGATTTCGACCTCTTAAGCTTTGCTGTTATTTCGAAGATGACCAAGTTCCTGGGCCAGCGCCTCCACCTCGGAGATGCTGAGCCTTTCTTTGTTCATAACGAGCTCGTAAATATCCATAATGTCATCATATTGGCCAACGTGGAAGGCGGAAGCGTTCATTGCGGCACCGGTTGCCATTTTCAGCTTGGTCTTAATGGCTTCAATCATATACTCCACATTTTCTTGGCTTCTCTGGCTTAGATCCATTCCTCACTTCTTCCCTTCATCGTGTTATCCCGGCTATTGTACCATGTTATGGACTGAATCGCACAACCGAATGCTTTGCGGTCCCTGAACTCTTGCGATACAATCATACTATCTTGGATATTGGAAAAGGCTTGAGGAGAAGGGGGAGAATATGCTGCTCGAAGATAACCGCAAACTGTCCGCATCCGGCTCGGATTACAAGAGAATGTCCGGAGACGAACTGGCGGACTTCTTTCGAGGAATAAGACGGCGCCATCACGGGGAGCATATCGTGTTTCTGTGTGTGGGAACCGACCGCTCCTCCGGCGATGCGCTGGGTCCGCTGGTAGGCTCGCGGCTTATGGAGCTTGGCTTCAAATATGTAATAGGGACCATGCCAAAACCATGCGATGCGGCCAATCTGGAGCGTCTTATTCTCGACATTCCGCCGGATAGTATTATTATTGCTATCGACGCTTGCCTCGGAGCCTCAGCCTCGGTAGGCTCCTTCCTTGTGTCGGAGCAGCCGCTGCACCCTGCGAGATCCGTGGGGATAAAGCTCCCGGCGGTAGGCAACTATAGTGTGGCTGCCGTAGTTAATGTCAATAGTCCTAAGCCTTACTGGACGCTGCAGATGACATCTCTTCATTTGGTAATGCAAATGGCGGAGCAGATTGCGCTCGCAGCCGCCGAAGGGTTTCAAAGAGGCTAATCAAGCTTAATGATATGGAAAAGAACCATAAACCTTCTCGGTGCTGAAAAGCTGACTTTTTGAACACTTACTTTTAATCGTGCAAGTTTGATCCGAGATGAATAGTAATTAAACGGAAAGAAGGGCTTGAAATGGAGAAAGTGACAGTTGGCAGCTTGACGATCGCTTATGAAGAGCAAGGAGAAGGAGAGGTTCTCGTCCTGTTGCACGGCTTCTGCGGAAGCTCGGCCTACTGGGAGAATGTCGCTCCGCTGTTGGCGGATTCCTTCCGTGTTATTATGCCGGATCTTCGCGGACATGGGGCTTCGGATGCGCCGCTGGGCGCGTATACTATAGAACAAATGGCGGACGATGTCGCCCTGCTGCTGGAAGCGCTTGGCGTGGAGAAATATGCGGTGCTCGGCCATTCCATGGGCGGATATATCGCTCTTTCTTTAGCGCAACGGTACAACAGCCGCCTCAGCGGCTTTGGCCTTGTCCATTCTACCGCTTATCCGGACAGTGATGAGGCTAAAGAAAAACGCCTAAAGGCCGTAGCGACCATTAACTCCGAAGGGATTACCTCCTTTATTGACGGGCTGGTTCCCGGTTTGTTCGCTCCGAAGTCGCTGGATAAGCTGTCCGCGGCTGTCGACCGGGTGAAGGAACTCGGCTATAAAACACCACCGCAAGGAGCCATTGGAGCGGCGATGGCGATGCGTGAGCGGGAAGACCGCAGAGATGTGCTCTCCTCTGCTCCGATTCCGGTACTTCTTGTCGCCGGGGAGAAAGACGGGGTTATCCCTCCGGAAAGAACGTTCACAACAGATAAAGAGCATGTTGCCAAGGCAGTTATTCATGGGGCTGGACATATGAGTATGTATGAGGAGCCGCAGCGGCTCGCCGATATCATCAAGGAGTTTGTGAGCGGGCTTCAGTAAGCGCCGGATTTGGGAGGATGGACAGCTTATGCTGCGCAAGGATTATCTGGTTCGTATGATTGAAGAAATGACGGAAATGATCGGAAAGATATTTGACCTGAAGCAGCAGCGTAAATGGATCGACGCCCTCTGGCAGATCGATGATCTGTACCGGCGTTTGTTCAGGCTTAACTCGGATCTGATCGGAGGACTGTCTGCCCGAGATCTTGTGGAACTGATGAGATCGGGAGGAGCCGTCGAATCCGATAAGCTGCAAAGCTTGGCCAAGCTGGTCAAGGAGGAGGGGGATATTCTTCTTTCCTCCGGAGACCCTGATCAGGGAATTCGCAGACAGATCAAAGCCCTGCATCTTTTCCTGGCGGCCAGCCAGTACGGCACCCAACGTGAATTATGGAATCTGGAGGCTTCTGTAGAAGAGCTGCGCACCCTGCTGAAGCCTTATGTGCTTCCTGCCGATACCGAACGGCTGCTTCTGGACTATCAGGAGGAGCTTCGCAGGTATGACCAGGCGGAGGATACACTCTTTCGGTTGTTGAAGAGCCAGGCTATAACCAGGGAAGAAGGCATCCTCTTTTACCGGCGTTTGTCGCTCCTCTCTCCGGAAGAACTGATCCGCGGAGGGCTGTCGCCCGAAGAGGTGCAAGAGGGAGAACTGGCCTGGCTGGCCGCTTGGGAGCATGAAGTGTAATAGAAAGCGAGCGTGATAGGATTGGACAAGCTGATTGAACTGTTGGAGCATACGGACCGGCAGGAAAATTTGATTACGGCTATATTAAGCCAGCAGCGCAAAGCTGACGAGGAGAGCTACACCAAAGTCGTCATTAAGCCCGTCCTGCTGAAGCAGAAGCTGAATTACCAATTGACTTATCATTATAAAAACAAGGTCACACATGAGAATGTTCCGGCGGGCTCGCTCTGCAGACAGGTCATGCCGTTGTTTGAGCAAACCTTCCGCCAAGCGCAAATCTATACGTCTGAAGCTGATTATCAGATCCTGATCAGCAAAAAGTTCAAGGTGTCCATTCTGAAAAAGCAAGCTACTAAAAAGCCCGGGGAGCTTACTCATAACCGGACCAAGAGGTATATCCTGGATGACGGCACACCTGTACCCTTTCTTGTAGAATTGGGAATTATGAACGCGGAAGGTAAAGTGCTGGCCAAGAAATATGACAAGTTCCGACAAATCAATCGCTTTTTAGAAATGGTTCAGGATGTGCTCCCTCATTTACCTGCCGACCGCCCGCTAACCATCATTGATTTCGGCTGCGGCAAGTCCTACCTGACCTTCGCCTTATATCATTATTTGTCGATCGAGCTGAATAGAGCGTTGAATATTGTCGGACTCGACTTGAAAGCGGATGTCATCGAACATTGCGGATTGCTGGCGAAAAAGCTGGATTATCAAAACCTGAAGTTTCTTGTCGGCGACATTGCGGACTATGATGAATTAGAGCGGGTGGATATGGTAGTTACGCTGCATGCCTGTGATACGGCAACCGATGCGGCACTGGAAAAGGCAATCCGCTGGGACGCCTCCGTCATTCTCTCGGTGCCATGCTGTCAGCATGAGTTGTTTGAACAGATTCAGCAGCCTGTATTGGATCCGTTGCTGGGGCATGGCATTCTCAAGGAACGCTTCTCGGCGCTGGCAACCGATGCGATTCGGGCCAAGCTGCTTGATCTGATGGGCTACAAGACACAGCTGCTGGAGTTCATTGATATGGAGCATACCCCGAAAAATATATTGATCCGTGCGGTTCGATCGGAAAGCGGAGACCGCGACAGATTATGGCAGGAATACATGGTGTTCCGGGATTTCCTCGGGGCTTCCCCTTATTTGGAACGAGCCTGCCGTGATTTGCTTCCCATGATGTAATCGTCATAGATTATAGGACGCTGGCTAAGGTAATCGTTCCTAGGACGCCGGTTCGTGCCGGCACCTGCAAACATTTAGAGTGATCCTGCAATCAATAGAGTGATCCTGAAACATTAGAGCGTTTCCGGTTTGTTCCGGGTGAAGGAAGTCAACACTTATAGAGCGAGTTCAGAAAATCAACTTATCAGCACCGAGAAAGTTGCGAGAATCCAGAGAAGGATGAACGCAAGATTCGGCGTCAAGTTATCCTCTTGAAACACTTCGTGATCAAAAGGGGACTTTTTGAACAACCTCTTAATCGTGTTGGCTTTTTTTGCATGATTTCAGCCAACTGAGCATGCGAGGTGTTCGAAACAGAAAACGACCCGACAGTAACGACCTGATAGAAACCACCCGATTTTGAAACCATCTGAAGAAAACATCCGACATAAAACCTCCTGCTATGCGGTTGAGAGGACGGGACTTAAGCCAACAGGATCAATGCTCCAATGTATATTCAACCTATGGTGCCGGTTTAATTGTACATGAGACACTTAAATTCTGAGCTTTGGCTCCGAAATCAAAAATAACTGTATGGAGTACAGCTGGATTCGCAAAAACTCAGCCATTCTAAAAAAGAGCAGACTCTTAGCTGAATGAGGTACACTTAAACCTTTGAACTTTGGAAATGTTGAGGTTTCAGTTGCATTTTTGCAATTATTATGAAGTTTATCCAGCGATCAGTGACAATAGGTACAAATGTGGTGAAGCAACCAACAGTCGAACCATTCAGCAGAAGTTATGTCCCAAGAGCAAGCCACCCGCCCAATGGTGGTCATGATTGCAGGGTTTCACAATAAAGCAGAAGAAACAGGGAGGGAAATGAAGATGAAGACGGGGGTGCGTGGGTGGGCTGTTGCGGGGTTAAAATCCGCACTCGTATTTACTCTGCTTGTCACCTGCGCATTGGGCGGGATGTTCTTTCTTGAAAATATTGGAACCCTTCTGCTTGTTGCCTTCTGGCTGACGGGCATCGCGTTAGTTCTGGGGCATGGGCTGATCCGGAAAAGCTCAGGAATATCTCCTCGAACAGTCCTTCAAGCGGACGCATGGATGCATCCCTCGCTTCAGGCAGCCCTGGCTCCAGCTATTCTAGCCTGTCTGTATATCCTGCATTTGGGTCTCGGGCCTGCTTCTGTCCAAGCGACTATTTTGTCCGCGGTATTCTGGCTGTTTGCGGCGGGTTATGCAGCCGCGCTGCAGGCAGCCTCTTGCGGAGGAACGGCTGTCCGCTTTCTGGAGTCCGGCTGGCTGCTGACCACAGGCCTGTTGGCGCTTGCGTCACTGGCCGTCGTCTACGGCTGCCTGCCGTGGCCTGGCGCGATCCTGCGCACAGCGGATCGCGAGGTAGCTGCTGCCGGGGCAAGGCTTGGCGGTCTGCTCCAGTATCCGAACACGTTCGGAGCCGTGATGGGAGCTGCACTGCTGGAGCGGTTGACCGCCCTTGCGGCCTTGCCCCGGCAGGCCTTCACCCGCGCGGGACGCTGGCAGGGGCAGCAGGCCGGTGCCCTGGCGCCGGTCTTTGCGCTGTGCCTGCTGCTGACGGAGTCGCGCGGCGCCTTTGCGGCGCTTGCGGCGGCCTGGGCCATCGCCGCCCTCCTGCTGCGCCGCGGGGAGCGGCTGCGCTTCGCGTTGCACAGCGCAGCCGCCCTTGGCGCCGGCGCCCTGCTGGCGGCGCCGCTCATGCGTGCGGGCTTGGCCCCGCCCGCACTCCAGGGCCATGCGGCCCTTGCCGCCGTCCTCGGCGGCTGGGCCGCGGCCACTGCAGCGCTCGCCGCCGCGGGCCCGCGCGCGCTGCGCCTTATCACCGGCAAGCGCTGCGCTGCCGGTGTTGCCGCCCTCGCCGCGGCCGCAGGCCTGCTGGCGCTGGCGGCGGCATGGCCCGGCGCGCTGCTGGCGCTGCCGCAGCGGCTTACGGGCGCCGCGACGCTGCTCGCGCGCGGCGATATGTATGCCGATGCCCTGCGGGTCATCGGCGGTGCGCCCTGGCTCGGTCAGGGCGGCGACACCTGGCGCAGCGTCTATCGCAGTGTGCAGAGCAGCCCTTATACGGGCAGCGAGGTGCACAGCGGCTATCTCGACCTGCTGATGGATCTCGGGCTCGCGGGCGTACTTGTGCTGCTCGCCTGGATCATCCCGGCCCTGCGCTCCGCCTTCCAGAGCCGCTGCCGGCTGCTGCCCAGCGTCCTGCTTCTCCTGCTTCACAGCCTCATCGACTTTGATCTTAGCTATGGTCTGGTCTGGCTGCTCCTCATCTGGCTGTTCCGCTGGGCCAAGGCGGAGGCCGCTGCAGCAGATGGTAAGGTTCCATTATCTCTGCCGGCAAAATTGGCGCCACCGTCTGAACCTCTATTCCGGCGTTGGCTTGTCCTGCTCGCTTACTGCCGAAGCATCCGCTTCTTTCGTGTTCTGCTGCCTGGCACTGCTGCGCTGGCGTTGCTCTGCGCCGCCGTCTTGTGTTTGGGGCAGGCAGAGAGCCTGCGGCGGGAGCGTCTGGCCCTTGCCGTAGAGGCTCAGTATCCACAGGAAGCCGAAAAGCTGCTCCGGCAGGCAAGCACCTTGGCACCTGCAAGGCACCGGCTGTACCTTGCTCTTGCTGCGCGCTCCGATGCCGAGGAGGCTGCCGTCTGGCTGCAGCGCGGACTTAGCTATGAGCGAGCGCGGCCGGAGCTGGAACTGGCGCTTGGCAAGCTGCTTGCCGAGCGGGAAGATTTGGCCGCTCTGGAGCATTTGCGGCGGGCAACCGAGCTGAATCGCTACAGTAACATGACGTGGGTTACCGCGATGTCGGAAGCCTCCCGGCTGGCAGCGATGAAGATGGCGGACCGGGAGGCAGAACGTGAATTGCAGCAGCAGGCAGCCTGGCAAACGCTCGCCGCCGGAGCGGAGTTTTACGCTCGTTATACGGAATTAACAGCGGGAGGGCCCTGGCGGAGAAATGATCTGAATTTTGGAGGGGAGGAGACAGTGATTCGGCTTGGCGAACAGCTTCGGAGAATGAGAGAGTCGCTGCCGGCTTTACGAATGAATCCCGTTTCAGAATCCTCCTGCCAGCCTGATCCGTATTAGCCGTTAACCGCCAAATGCGGCCCGGAAGGCCTTGGACAGAGTCTCTCGATCCACCTGCCACAGCTCGGCGAGCTCTGCACTAACTGCTTCATCCCACCAATCGGAGAGCAGCCGCCGATTACTTATATTTTCCGCGATCCATAGCAGATTCCCGATGACCTTGCGGTAATATAGGTCTTCTCCCTGCCGAATGCGCTCCTCCGGAATATAGGTGTCCAGCCGCTTGATTGTACGATACAGCTCCTTGCTGCAGCTGCGGCGGATTTTTCTAGGCGTGGGCAGCGGTGAAGTGTGTTTCCCGGGTTTGGGCATCATCTTGCTTCCCTCCTTCTCTCCAGCATATGCCTTCGAATGATGAAAGGGCACATTCCCTGAAGCTAAATGGATCTGTTTGCTTAAGTAGAATGCATGTCCCGGGCTGTGATAGAATAGACTGGTGGAAAAGGAAATCAGGGAGCGGGGCAAACGCAGTGGAATGGATTAATCAATTGATTAGCGTGCTGCTGGAGTGGATTCAGCAGATGGGGTATTTCGGAATTATGTTCGGATTGATGATTGAAGTCATTCCGAGCGAAATTGTCTTGGCTTATGGCGGTTATTTGGTATACGGCGGGTATATTAATTTTATAGGAGCTGTCATCTTTGGTGTTATCGGCGGCGTGATTGCTCAATTATTTATTTACTGGATCGGCCGTTATGGGGGAAGGCCCATTTTGGAGCGCTACGGGAAATATATTTTGATTCAAAAGAAGCATATCGATGTCTCGGAGGCATGGTTTGAAAAATACGGCCCTGGCGTGATCTTTACGGCTCGATTCATTCCGGTGGCCAGACATGCGATCTCGATTCCCGCCGGTATGGCCAAAATGCCTTTAGGCAAATTTGTCGGCCTGACAACGCTCGCGGTCATTCCTTGGTCCGTGCTGTTTGTCTATCTGGGACTCAAGCTGGGCGAAGGCTGGCAGCATGTAGACGAAAAGGCCGGCCCGCTTGTTATTCCGATTTTGCTGGTTGCCGCCGCATTGTTCATTGTGTATATTCTCGTAAAATGGTATGGAGCTTCAAAAAAGAAAGGGGATGCCTAAGATGAGCGTAAATGTTGCGTATAAGTTCGGAGCTGGAATAACGCCTCTTCAATTTATGGAGGGCATGCAGAAGAATAAGGAGGCTTTTCAAGCCAATTATGACAAATTTGCCTGGCAGAGCGAAGAGGACCGTGCCTTTTTCGAGGGTCTGCAAGGCAAGAGTAATCTGCGCGTACTGATTCTTGCCGCGGATTGGTGCGGGGATGTGGTGCGCAGTGTACCCGTTGTCTTTCAAGCGCTTGAAGCTTCGGGCTTAACGGCGGAAGTATTTATCTTAGAGCAGCATCAGGACCTCATGGAGCATTTTCTGACCAACGGAGGACGCTCCGTTCCGATCATCATTTTCGCCGACGATCAGGGTCAGGTGCTGGGGCAATGGGGACCAAGACCGGAGCATGTGCAGGCGCTGATGATCGAGTTCAAGCGTCAGAATCCCGACCGAGAGGCACCGGATTACGAAGAGAAGATCGGCGAAGTTCGTAAAGCGATGGCCGTGAAATATGAGGAAGGAGCCGGAGTGAACGGATCGGTCGTGACCGAGTTGCGTAAATTGATCTCCGGGTTAATCTAGCATGTTGAACGTAGAGAGCTTTTCGCTTGGCCCGCTGCAGACCAATGCCTATCTGATCTATGGTGAGGATAAGCAGAAGGCGATTATTATCGATCCTGGCATGAACCCCGGTGCCCTGATTAAGCGGATCAAGGATGTGGAGATCGAAGCCATTTTACTGACACACGCCCACTTCGACCATATTGGAGGGGTGGACGAAATCCGGAAGCTGAAGGGCTGCCCGGTTTACCTCCATCCTTCGGAAGCGGAATGGCTTACAAACCCTAAGCTTAATGGCTCCCTGCTCTGGCCGAATGTGACCGGTCCGATCGCGACGGCTGAAGCCGAGTATGATCTGGCGCAAGGTCAGAAGCTGAAGCTGGCGGGGCATGAGTTTACAGTATTCCATACACCGGGACATTCCCCGGGCGGTGTAAGCTTCTTGTGCGGAGAGCATTTATTCTCGGGGGACTGCCTGTTCAAAATGAGCATCGGCCGTACCGATTTGCCCGGAGGCAGAGAGGCGGATCTGTATAACTCTATCAGAGGCACATTGTTCCAGTTTCCTGAGGGTACGAAGGTCTATCCCGGCCACGGCCCAGCAACGACGATCGGGTTTGAAAAGCAGAACAATCCGTATGTATCTTAAGCTTTCTCGACGGGTATTCTGCATTTACAACAAATTTCTGTGCGAAAAATGCAAAAAGGCTGGACAAGCTGTCAGCGCTTTGCTAATATTTAATCATTAATTAATTGTAACCTTTGCGAAGCACGCAAGCTGCGGCCTGTCCCGGTTTGCGTTCTTTTTTTACTTTTTAACTATATAAATTGAACTGAAGAGACAGCGTGGAAAGAGCATAAGTGTAAAATGTTAATAGCTTTCTGTAAGAAAGCTGCTTCGAAAGCTGCTTTGGAGGCATTGATCGTTAGTGTGCGCCTTTAAGAGCGGATTTCTACATGTGATAGTTTAGTTCGGTTAAAGGAATCCGCGAACAACAACAATCGTAAGGACACTTCGCACGTTGCCCCATCGTTCAAACACACGTTGCTCCAACGTTCAAACATTAGTTCAACTTGGTATAGTTGCCCTTCTTTATTTTTTTTAGTAGGATTATATAATAACTTTAAGAGGTAGTTCTAAAGGTCATCTTTTGATCACGAAGTAGATCATGAAGCAGACTCGATGTCGAGTCTTGAGTTCAGCCGGGACTTCCGAGCAATTGCTTACGAGGCATGCTTCCTTGGGGAGCATTTGACTCGCGTGGCTTTGTCAAGCACATGCTTTCGAAGTCAATTTCTTCGAAACCGTGTAGCTCCGCTACTCAGTCCCTGGCTTTATCCAATCTTCTCGGTGCTGAAAATTTGACTTTTTGAACACTCATTTTAATTTCAGGGAGGAAGACGATGCTGCAGTTGGGAGAAAAGATTGTATTCGTCGGTGATGCCTTTGAGCAGAATCTTCCTGTTGGGGAATATGGTTACGTGATTGCTTATGACCGTAATCCGGATAATGCTTTTGATTATGTGATCCGCTCTCCGAAGACAGGACGGAACTATTATGTTCCTGCCGAAGATGTCGAATCGGAAGCAGTGCTGATAGAATGGGAAGCAGAACGGGCGCTGCAGGAGGCGTTGATTGATTACGCATTGGCTACGCATAACGAGAAGCTGTTTCTGCATGTGCTAAATGGCGAGGACCATGATGTGGATGAGCAGAAGGAACCAACAAAGGAAGCCATGTCTACGGCAGAGTTTATTAAGCAAGTAAATCTGCGGGCCTGGATATAGAATCGAATCTTCTAAATATGAATGGGGCCCTTTCAAAAGTCACATGGATGATGAAGGGGCCCCTATTCTTTTACCTATAATTGCTCCACCCAGCCACGTCGGCGCAATTTTAATGCCTTTTGGCACTAAAATGTGCTCGTCCCGGCTCCAGCAACGAATTTTAATGCTTTTTGGCACTAAAATGTGCTCAGCCCGGCCCGAGCAGTGAATTTTAATGCCTTTTGGCACTAAAATGTGCTCAGCCCGGCTCCAGCAGCGGATTTTAATGCCTTTTGGCACTAAAATGTGCTCAGCCCGGCCCGAGCAGTGAATTTTAATGCCTTTTGGCACTAAAATGTGCTCAGCCCGGCCTCAGCAGCGAATTTTAATGCCTTTTGTCACTAAAATGTGCTCAGCCCGGCCCGAGCAGTGAATTTTAATGCCTTTTGGCACTAAAATGTGCTCAGCCCGGCTCCAGCAGCGGATTTTAATGCCTTTTGGCACTAAAATGTGCTCAGCCCGGCTCCAGCAGCGGATTTTAATGCCTTTTGGCACTAAAATATGCTCAGCCCGGCCCCAGCAGCTTATTTTAATGCCTTTTGGCACTAAAATGTGCTCGGCCCAGCCCCAGCAACGAATTTTAATGCCTTTTGGCACTAAAATATGGCAAATGTACTCCATCCCGCTAAGGATTCCAGCTGCAGATAAACTGAAACGTTTATCTGTTTTTAGTTTTTCACTACAAAAGGATCGGTCCCCTAAGGAAACATATTCCTTTTGGGATGGCGCCGTTCTTCTTTTTTCGTGCTTTAACGGATTGAACTCCGCCTTAATCTACAATATAATTTTATTCATGTAAAGAAGAGGGAGGAAGCGTGAAATGAGTATCCAGGTGAATGATGTGGAGCATGTAGCCAAGCTGGCCAGACTAAATCTCACCGAAGAAGAACGTGAGACTTTTACGGAACAGCTGAATGCGATTTTACAATATGCCGAAAAATTGAACGAGCTCGATACGGATCAAGTGGAGCCGACGACTCATGTGCTTCATCTCAGCAATGTGATGCGTGAGGATGAGGTCAGAGAGAGCCTGCCGCAGGAGAAGGTATTCCGGAATGCGCCGGAGGAGGAAGACGGACAATTTAAAGTGCCGGCGGTATTGGATTAAGCAGCATGCAATAATGCAATAACGATGGCCGGAATTATATAAGTTGAACTAGAAAAGTACACGGAAAGGGCATAAGTGAGGAGTTTTCTGAAGTGAAAGCTTTCTGAAAGAAAGCTACTTCGGGAGCATAGGCTCGGATAGCGTTCGCCTTTGTGAGCGGATTTCTACTCTATGATGGCTTAGTTCAGTCAAAGAAATCCGTGAACAACAGCGATCGCAAGAACACTTCACACGTTGCCCCCAGTGTACAATCTTTAGTTCAACTTATATAGATATTGGTGAATTTGGAAGGAGGACGCGTGAGTGACGCTGTTTGATTTGCGTTTGCAGGAGATACATAATCGGCTGGACAAGAAGGAACTGTCGGTGACCGATTTGGTGGGTGAGGCGTTCGCCAAAATTTCAGAGCGTGATGAGCGCATCGGCGCCTATTTAACGCTTAATGAGGAAGCAGCCCGTCAAGAGGCGGCAAAGCTGGATAACAAACTGGTTCAGGGAGGCGGCAAGGGGCTGCTCTTCGGGTTGCCTGTCGGAATCAAGGACAACATGGTAACAGAGGGGCTTCGGACCACCTGTGCCAGCCGTTTTTTGGACAACTATAATCCGATTTATGATGCAACGGTCGTCTCGAAGCTGAAGGAGGCCGAGGCCGTAACTGTCGGCAAGCTCAATATGGATGAATTCGCCATGGGCGGCTCCAACGAGAATTCGGCGTACCGGCCGGTTCGCAACCCTTGGGACCTGACCCGGGTTCCGGGCGGCTCGAGCGGCGGCTCGGCAGCGGCTGTTGCGGCGGGCGAAGCTTATTTTGCTCTCGGTTCGGATACCGGCGGCTCGATTCGCCAGCCTGCTTCTTATTGCGGCGTTGTCGGACTCAAACCAACCTATGGACGGGTGTCCCGTTACGGGCTGGTGGCGTTTGCCTCTTCCCTGGATCAGATCGGTCCGGTGACAAAAAATGTGGAAGACGCCGCTTATGTTCTGCAGGCGATTGCCGGACATGATCACAGAGATTCGACTTCCGCCAATGTGGATACGTCTAATTATGTACAAGCTCTGACCGGTGATATTAAGGGACTCCGAATTGCCGTTCCTAAGGAATACCTGAATGGTGTAGATCCGCTGGTTAAGGATGCCATTATGGAATCGCTTCGCGTGCTGGAAGGGCTGGGTGCCGTCTGGGAGGAAGTCTCGCTGCCGCATACGGAATATGCTGTGGCTGCTTACTATCTGCTTGCTTCATCGGAGGCCTCTTCCAACCTGTCCCGGTTCGACGGCGTCCGCTACGGTGTGCGTGCCGACCATGCCGGAGGCTTGCTTGATCTGTATCTGGAATCTCGCAGCCAAGGCTTTGGGCCGGAAGTGAAGCGCCGGATTATGCTGGGAACCTATGCGCTAAGCTCGGGTTATTATGACGCCTACTATTTGAAGGCGCAAAAGGTGCGGACCTTGATCAAGCAGGACTTTGATCAGACCTTCGATAAATTCGACATTATTCTGGGGCCTACAGCTCCTACCACGGCCTTTGCGTTGGGATCTCAAGTGGATGATCCGCTTACGATGTATCTGAACGATATTTTGACGATTCCTGTCAACCTTGCCGGTGTACCTGCAATCAGCATTCCGTGCGGCTTTGCCGAGGGACTTCCGGTCGGGCTGCAATTGATCGGCAAAGCGTTCGATGAGAGCACCATTCTCCGTGTAGCCCATGCGTTTGAAGCTCATACGGACCACCATAAACAACGCCCGGTGCTGTAAGACGGGCTAATCAGGAGGGTCAACATGTCAACATCCAATTATGAAACAGTAATCGGACTGGAAGTGCATGTGGAGCTGCATACGAAATCAAAGATCTTTTGCGGCTGCTCCACGGAATTCGGCGCTCCTCCGAACAGTCATACTTGCCCGGTGTGTCTCGGGCACCCTGGCGTGCTGCCTGTGCTGAACCGCCAGGCGGTAGAATATGCAATGAAGGCGGCGATGGCGCTCAACTGCCAGATCGGCGATGTGAGCAAATTCGACCGGAAGAACTACTTCTATCCGGATTCGCCAAAGGCTTATCAGATTTCACAATTTGACCAGCCGATCGGGGAACACGGCTATATCGACATTGAAGTAGACGGAGTGACGAAAAGAATCGGAATTACACGTGTGCATCTGGAAGAGGATGCCGGCAAGCTGACGCATGTCGACGGCGGCTACGCTTCCCTTGTCGATTTTAACCGCGTGGGAACTCCGTTGATTGAGATTGTGTCGGAGCCTGACATCTCCTCTCCGGAAGAAGCTCGCGCTTATCTGGAAAAGATGCGGGCGATCATGCAATATTGCGACGTGTCCGATGTGAAGATGGAAGAGGGCTCGATGCGCTGTGACGCTAACATTAGTCTTCGTCCTCGCGGACAGAAGGAATTTGGCATCCGTGCCGAGCTCAAGAATATGAACTCGTTCCGCGGTGTGCTGCGCGGTCTGGAATATGAAGAGATCCGGCAGGCCGAGATTCTTGATGACGGCGGGGTTGTTGTGCAGGAGACCCGTCGCTGGGATGAAGCGCAAGGGAAGACCTTCTCCATGCGCGGGAAGGAAGAAGCGCATGATTATCGCTACTTCCCGGATCCAGATCTGGTCAAAATTCAAATTAGCCAGGAATGGAAGGATGCCGTTCGCGCCACGATCCCTGAGCTCCCGGATGCCCGTAAAGCACGTTATGCCTCAGAGTACGGCTTGCCTGAATATGATGCGGGTGTGATTACGTCATCCAAGGCGCTGGCGGATCTGTTCGAGGAGAGCTTGAAATTTACGAGTGATGCCAAGTCAGTCTCCAACTGGGTGATGGGTGAGCTGCTTGGATATCTGAATACGAACAGCCTTGAAGTATCCCAGATTAAGTTGACCGGGCAGGGCTTGGGTGAGATGGTGAATCTGATTGCACAAGGAACGATCAGCTCCAAGATTGCCAAGACCGTATTTAAGGAAATGCTTCAAAGCGGCAAGCTCCCTCAGCAGATTGTGGAGGAGCAGGGTCTGGTTCAAATCAGCGATGAGGGTGCTATTCTGGCGATCGTGCAAGAGGTTGTGGCGAATAATCCGGCTTCGGTACAGGATTACAAGGCCGGTAAGGATAAGGCGATCGGCTTCCTCGTCGGGCAGGTCATGAAGCAGAGCAAGGGCAAGGCTAACCCTGGGTTGGTCAATAAGCTACTGCTGGATGTGCTCAAGAATTAAGCCTTGATTCGCTGGTCAGGAAAGGGGGGAGCCCGAAATGATCGCAAGCCTGTCCTTGCAGGATCCGAATATCGTTGAACAGATTTGGAGTCTTCAGCATACGGCTTATCGTATGGAGGCGTCTGCGATGGGACTGAAAAATGTTCCCCCGCTCCCTGAAACCTTCGGCTCGCTGCGATCCAGCGGTGATCTTTTTTTCGGAATGATCTCGGAAGAGGAGGAGCTGCTAGGTGCAATCGCTGTATTTCTCTCCGGCTCTCCGGCTCAAGTGGAGATTACCAGACTTATGATCCGGCAGGATTGCCTGCGTCAAGGTATTGGCTCTCGATTAGTTGAGCATGTCTTGAGGAGCTTTCCTGATGTAGATGCTTTTTCTGTGACTGCTGGAACCGGGAATATTCCTGCTGTGCAGCTGTATCGTAAATTCGGCTTTGAGCCGGGTGAGACGGTTAGTTCTGTTGCAGGTGCGCAGCTTACTGTGTTCCACTATCGCAGACCTGACTGAAGGTATTTATATTCGAAGAAAGGTGTGATTCTCTGTATTGTGCAGAGATCACGCCTTTTTTTGCGGGGTTTTCAAGCCATGATGAGACCTTTCTCCAAACGATCCCACATTACAGTAGGTCCGGATTAGGGTATGATATAGGTATACATGTTTACTTCAGAGAGGAGAGGGTGACGCTGAAAATTTCTGTGAGCAAAGAGCCACGTCAAGCGTCTATTCGATCCGGCGGCGCAGCTAACCGGGGATTCCGTCCCAGACGCAGGAAGCGGAAGGTTGTTGCCTGCCTGCTTGCGGCGGGATTTCCTGGACTTGGACATCTATATTTGAAGCTTCCTGTACAAGGCACGGCTTTGATCAGCTTGTTTTTGCTGGATATATCGTCTCTCATTTATTTTTCCTCGGTCAGAGCTGCCTTGAACCTCCCGTTGCTTGTATTGCTTGGGCTGATGATCCCGATCATTTATTTCTATAGTATATATACCGTTCTTCAGGCGGTTGATCTGATCAATGCCAGAATTCGTTATGAAGAGGCGCACAGGGAAGAAGGAGAAGCGTCCATCGACGCTCCTGCTTCTCAGCCCCAGGATGCAAATGTGCGTGAAGGGGTAATCGCTGGACTGATGCTGATCGGCAGCGGAGCCGTCATATTTTTGCTTCGCATGGACCCGTTTTGGCTGGAGTCCTTTTTGTATTGGTTCTCCGGCTACTTAGCCTCGGCCGTTTTGACTATTGGCGGCTTGCTTATGATCGGGAGAGAGGGAAGGCGCCGGTTCGTCCGATCTGGCCGCTTTACAGCTGCGGCATTGATTGCTGCAGTAGGGCTCGTACTGTTATCGGACCGAATAACGGGTCAGAATCATCTCTTCCAGCTTCCCAAATGGTGGCCGTTGCTGCTAATACTGCTCGGCGTGGATTATATCGGAGTTCTATTCTGGTATCTTAAAACGTCCGGGCGGCGAACATATCGGATTCGAGTCGATATTAAAGGCATTATTTTATCGGTAGCGATTGCACTTTCAGTATTTGCTGTGACCCAGCAGGATCATTACATGCACCTTTGGAACCGCGTGAGTCTTGACTTGGCATCCTCAGCCGCAGAATTCAGCCAGGCGGAAGGGTATCACCTGAAAATGCCGGTTGTCCGGGTGCCTATTGAGCTGGATACGGAGCAAGTAGTCATTAACGGCGTGAATGGGGATATCGATATAAAGCGTGCCACGACGGAGGAAATTCAGATTCAGGGAATGGTCTGGGTGGATGAGCTGTCTGAGGAGGAGGCTGCACCTATTGCGGAGAAGACGGAAATTGCTGCAACGGTGGGGAAATCTCTGACTTTAACTGTGAAAAATCAACTTTACGGAGCTTCCGGCAAGCGGCATCCAAGGGTGAATCTTACCATATTATTACCGGAGAACCGCTTCCTCGATCTGGATATCAGTACGACAGAGGGTTCGATTAAGCTGACCAATGTGCAGGCTCTGAAGCAGATTAAGCTGCAGACGGCCAACGGTAATCTGAGGCTTTGGGAGATCGGCGGCGATGTGACAGCCAAGGTGCTGAACGGGGACGCTGAATTCTATCGCATCTTTGGGAATTTGACCATCGATACCCAGGGAGGGAATCTTAAGGCGAACGGGATTGACGGAGATGCTGCCTTGTCTACGAAGGTAGGAGATATTTCACTGGTGAATGCCGAAGGGGAGATCACGGCCGGAACGAGAAACGGCAATATTGTCATCGACGGCGTACCGCAAGTGTTGCAAGCAGAGTCCCTGAACGGAAAGATCCGGGTATCAAGCAATTTGGTTGGAGGAGACTGGGATGTGTACAGCGGCGTAGGGGAAGTCAAGCTGGAAATCCCTGTGACGGGTGATTATACACTTGAGGGCTCGAGCGGCTATGGCGATATTCAATCTGATTTGCCCTTCCCTATCGAAGATAAAGTAATAACTGGTATTCAAGGTAATGGAGAGCATATGATAAAAGTAGACGGGAATAGTAACCTTATCGTGAATTATCGTTAAAATTCTTATGATTGTCATGAATGGACCGGATCAAGGCTCGTTCATTCGTTGACAAAAATAAATGGGTAAACGTAAAATGAAATTATAAACATTCTAATTTACATTTTTTAAAGGCGGTGGACTTTATGGCTACTCGCGTACAGCATGCATTAGATCAGCTGAAAAATACTGGTGTACGGATTACGCCCCAGCGTCACGCTATTCTTTCCTATTTGATGGAGACGATGAACCACCCTACGGCAGATGAAATTTACCGTGCCTTGGAGCCTCGTTTTCCTAATATGAGTGTGGCTACGGTCTATAATAATTTGAAGATGCTAATTGAAGCAGGTATGGTACATGAATTGACTTACGGCGATAACTCCAGCAGATTTGATGCGGATGTATCGGATCATTATCATATCGTGTGTGAAAAATGCGGCAAAATCAAGGATTTCTCTTATCCTTCTCTAGAGGATATTGAGCGGAGTGCAGAAGAGGAAACCGGGTTCGTCGTTCATGGACACCGGCTCGAACTGCATGGTATATGTAAATCCTGCCAGGAGCAGGCCTGATTTCTCTTTCATAAGACCTCTCTACCCGGGTTCATGGGCAAGGGAGGTCTCTTTGTGTTGGCTGCCCTGGAGCCGATTACTAGTATGCTATAATATATGAAACTATCATCTGGCTTCATCCGTTAGATTATTAGGCATCAGAGATGAAATAGATTACTCGTGACGGAGGTAACACATTTGGATACAAGAAGGATGAAACACGGGAAGGCGAGGCGAAAAAGCAAGAAAGGCTGGCTTCTGTTCCTGGTTTTAATGATTGCAGGATTGTGGTGGGTATCCACGGAGGTGCTGCCTAACCGGGAACATACGGATCCGGAATGGCTGGGGAAATATGAAAAGCCGATTTTTTCTGATGGGAAGCTGTTGGAGGGATCAGCGATCGGCCAAGGAGAGAGTCTCAAGCTGCCGCTTCCGGTCATTCAGCAGATTATTGACGATACGATTCTCTATGAAGAAGAGACACAATCTGTCATTATTACGACTCCGCGCAAGCTGGTTCTTCTAAAAACCGATGAAAAAACCGGCCAAATCAATAATAAGCCCGTAGAATTGCGGTTTGCCCCCGAGAAGCAAGACGAGGTGATTTATCTTCCTGCTGACCTGTTGACCGAGCTTTACGGGGCCGAAGTCCATGAGGATAGCGCATCTGGAGCGGTATTGCTTATGACGCCGGGAGAGCAGTTGAATCATGTGACGGTCAAAGAGTCGAGCAAGAAGGATTTTACGGTTGCTTTAAGGGAAGAAGGAAGCATTCATGCTCCGATTCTTCAAGATATGAAATCAGGGACGAAGCTGCGTATTCTGGGAGAACAGGAAGAATGGTATTATGTGCAGCTATATAATGGATACACAGGGTTTGTGAAGAAGGCCTCTACCGTGGAAGGCGACAGCCGCCAGGTGCCGGAGTTGGAACAAGCCTTGTCTCCAGGAAAAGAAAAATGGAAATCCAAGAAAGTGAATTTAACCTGGGAGGCCGTATACCAGGTCGCGCCAAAGCCTGCTTCGATCGGTGAATTACCTGGTGTAAATGTGGTGAGCCCAACCTGGTTCTCGCTGATTGACGGGGAAGGGAATGTCAAATCGAAGGCTGATTCTGCTTATGTGAACTGGGCCCATAACCAGGGCATGCAGGTGTGGGGGCTGTTCAGCAACAGCTTTGAGCCCGATCTAACCACTGAGGCGCTGTCCAGTTTTGATAAAAGAATGACCACGATTTTGCAGATGCTCCATTATGCCAAGTTATACGACCTGGATGGAATTAATATCGACTATGAAAATGTCTATACGAAGGATGGACCGAATTTGACTCAATTTATGAGAGAATTGCGTCCGTTGGCATCCGAATATGGTCTTGTTGTATCCATTGATGTAACCCCAAAATCAAATAGTGAGATGTGGTCGGCCTTTCTGGACCGCCGAGCACTGGCTCCTGTGGTTGACTATTTGATTCTGATGGCTTATGACGAGCATTGGGCTGCTAGCCCGGTATCAGGCTCGGTAGCCTCTCTGCCATGGGTGGAAGCATCTGTCAATCGCATTTTACAGGAGGATGGGGTCGATCCGGATCAGATGATTCTCGGAATCCCGTTGTATACCCGGGTCTGGAGCGAGACCAAAGTGGACGGAAAGACTAAAGTGAAGTCCAAAGCGATCGGGATGAAAAAGGCGAAAGAAATCATTGAAACTTATAAGCTTACACCGGAATTTTCAGCAGATACGGGCCAAAATTATGTGGAGTATAAAGAGGGAGATGTCCTGAACCGGATATGGCTGGAGGATGCCGTTTCGCTGCAAAGCAGAGTGGATCTGGCGAAATCGCTGGGCCTTGCCGGAGTCGCTACATGGACCCGCAGCTTTGCATCAGCTGAAGCATGGGATGTGCTTAAGCAAATTATAGAGTAATCAAAAAGGCAGACCGAATGAACGGTCTGCCTTTTTGCGGTTATTTTTGCGGTTAAATTCCCCGTGGCTTCAATGTATTCCTTATTTCGGAGTTGAAGCTGTGGAATTCTGCTGGAGGTGGTTCTGCTCCAACTCATCGGCTGTCACAGTAGCTTGTTCCCGATCCAGGGTAAGGATGGTTTTGCAGAACATGCAGCGGTCTGTCTTACCCAGCATTTTGGTGAGCTTTCCACATTCCGGGCAGTCCAGCTGGACTGCGGAAGTAGACAGCATCCCGGCCCAGAAATAGATGGCTAGACTCCCAAGCATGAGGATCAAGCCGATGACAAGACCAATACCGGCTGCCACCTTGCCAGCTTGTCCCCAAAATACAATTCCTGCTGTTCCCAAGATCATCAGTCCCATTCCGCCCATGGTAAGCAGCAGTCCCCACAGACGAAATTCGTTGATTTTGCTGGATTTAAAGAGCATCCATAACAACCTCAATTCTCTATGAAATTTCATATCGCCAATGAAGAAGGAAACGTTCTGGCTGTGTAGAACTATATTATAACGAATTGGCGGTTGTACGCCAAGGCAGGAGGGTGCTGTGAAGCAGAGCGTTTTTTCAATTCCAGATAGAGAGACGAGCAATCATCAGGTTATTGGAGCTGTGGGGTACCGACAGCAGGGCTCTAGCTTTAATGGGCCCTTGCTTCATGACTTTGAGTTGATCGTATTGGTGATCTGCGACAGAATGGATCCTGATTCCGTCCAGATCGAGCATTGTATCAGCGGAAGCATTCGTTATCAGATTAAATATATTGCTCAGCAAGATTTACTCCAGTGGAGCATTTCGGGGGAAAGCCGGGAGCTTATCCGATACTTTCTGCACGGTGAAATCTTTTGGGAGGAGCATGGCAAGGTGACAGAATTGCGCAGCCGCATGATCGCCTTGGAAGCGGACATGTGGGACCATCGGAAACTGAAGGAGTTTTCCGGATTTTTAAGAACCTATGTTCAAGCAAAGCAGTATGCTCGGGAACACGACTACATGGATGCCTACTATAACATGCTGCAATCCTTGAAGCATTACGCACGCATTGAATTGATCAGCCGGGGAATTATACCGGAGAACAGTATATGGGAGCAAATCCGGGAGCTTAACACGGAAGTGTATAAGCTTTTCGATGAGTTGACAGACAGCAAGGAGAGTCTGGAACAGCGGATTGAGCTTGTCTTGATTGCGTGCGATTTTTTTGTGACGTCCAGAATGAAGGAGTGCTGTCAGGCGTTGCTGCACATTATTGGCAGCCGGAAGGAACCGTGGAGAATTCAAGAGCTGACAGAACACCCTGAATTAAAGTACATTCGTGAGGACATCCCTTTATTGATCAGAAAGCTGGTATACCGTTCATTCGTCAGACAGACCTCTGCCCGTGCTGAAGAACGATTGGGGGAAGGACGCGAAATTCGCTACTGGCTGTAGCTCTATATTTTCAGGTATGTTTTTCCAGCGGAAAAATTGCAGCGAAAGGTGTTGACTGGCTGGTTCATTCTATGATAAATTATATCTCGCCCCTAAAAGGCAAGGTGCTTCAAAATAGCGGTTTCGAACTTGGTTTGAAAGGCTTGAAAAAAAGTTCTTGACTTAAAAGAGGCGAACATGTTATATTATAAAGGTCGCTGCTGAGACAGCGCAGTGATGCGAAAAAGCGAATAACATCGCAAAGTTGATCTTTGAAAACTGAACAACGAGTGAGTATTAAATAGAGAAAATAATTTTCTCGTCAGTTTTGAAATGAGCAAGTCAAACACTTTATTGGAGAGTTTGATCCTGGCTCAGGACGAACGCTGGCGGCGTGCCTAATACATGCAAGTCGAGCGGACTTGATGGAGTGCTTGCACTCCTGATAGTTAGCGGCGGACGGGTGAGTAACACGTAGGCAACCTGCCCGTAAGACTGGGATAACTACCGGAAACGGTAGCTAATACCGGATAATTTACCTTGCCGCATGGGGAGGTAATGAAAGGCGGAGCAA